>JANPKL010000111.1:0-21078 GCA_031425975.1 Sphingomonas sp. | reverse complement strand
GGATGCGGCCGGGGCCGCAACCGCGCTGCTGAAGGAAGGGCTGGTACTGGGCGAAGACCAGGCGGTGCTCAGGCTCGGCACGGTCACGGTGAGAGCCGCGGCAACGCTCACCGTTAACCAGAATGTCGTCTCAGGCGACTTTGCCCTGGCTCGATAGCCAGCGCCCGCCTCCCATGTGCCTGCCTCGGGGCCGGGCATGAGAAAAGTGGTGCGGTCGAGAAGACTCGAACTTCCACGGCCTTTCGGCCACAGCGACCTCAACGCTGCGCGTCTACCAATTCCGCCACGACCGCACGTGGACGACAAACCCGAGGACCGGGCCGTCGATGGCAAGGCGCGTGCCTCTAGCAGCGGCCTTTGCGATGCGCAACCAGGCCGCGAAAAGTCCCGTTCTGGATCAAAGGTAAAGGCGGCGTTTACCTTTTGCGGGCTCAAGCGTAGCCGAGATGATGATGCTCGCCGCCGTCGCCCTCAGCGCCATCGCCGCGCAAATGGCTCCGCTGCCCTCTCCTGCGGCCGGCGAGCGGACGACCCTCCGCGCCCAGGCCCAGGTCATGGTGCGGATCGTCGCTGCGGCGGAGGTGCGCGGCGGACGGACGGACGTGCCGCATCAGCGCCGTCGGGCCCGCGCGCCCGAAGGCTTCCCGCTGACCCTGATCGAATTCGAGTAAGGAGCTCAGACGCCCTTGGCGGGCGTGTCGGCGGCGCGGCAGACCGGCTGCGGGCCGCTCTGGGTGCCGATGAAGACCTCGAGGCAGGCCGCCGAAGCGGGAATGTCGAGCTCGGCGCTGTTGAAGCTGGCGCTCGCCCCCGGCCCCAGTTGTGGCGCGGGCGGAGGGATAACCCAGCGATGCACGATCCGTTGCTCGAGACTTCGCAATTGAGCCTGGATGGGGGGCACGGGCTGGGTCTCGTCGGTCGGATTGATGACCAAGCCGCTGACTTCGTAGAGAATATTGTTGCTCGCCAGCGATTGGCTGCTGTCGCGCTCGATCTTGACCAGCAGCGGCGAGCCGCCGTCGCCCTGAGCGATCCCCAGCCGGTTCTTGAGCTCGGCGGGGGCGAGGAACCAGATGGCGGCGGCAATGGCGGCGATCGCCAGCAAGGTCAGCGCGGCGATCAGCGGCCAGCGGCGCGTGGGTTCGGCATCCCCGTCATGCTGCGCGAAGGGACTGTAGAGGTCGCTTTCGGCCTCGGCGCGGGCGGCGCGCAGCGGGTGCGTGCTGCGTTGGGCGGTCATGTCCTCGGCCGGGACGACCTCTTCGGGATAGGGCTCGCTCGCCTCGGCGGCTTCGGCCGGCATGGTGGCGGCGTCGGGTTCCACTTCGGGATGCGGCGGAGGGGTCGGGGCCGCGTCGACATCGGCGAATTGGCCGGACGGGGTGACGCTGTCGCTTTCCGGGACCGGCGGCTCTTGCTGATCCCACTGAGGCGCGACCGCTTCAGACGCGGGCATTTCCGCCTCCGTGGCGTCAAGATCCGGCGTGGCTGCCTCGATCGGCGGCGACGCGACCCCGTCCTCCGGATTCTGGTGCCAGCTATGCTTGCACTGGGCGCAGCGGACGGTGCGGCCGCCGTCGGGGATGGCGCCGTCCTTGACGACGTAGCGGGTCCCGCAGGACGGGCAGGTGAGGATCATAGCGAGCGGCACTTCCCGGCGAGACGACGGACATGTCGTGACAAAGACGGTGCGTAACCTTTTCGTGAATCCATTGGCAAGGCATAGAGCACTAACTGACGCGCGCATGAAGAGGGGGCGGCACTGCCGGCACTGGTCGAATTCGAGGGAGTGGGACTGCGCTACGGCACCGGGGCCGAGGTGCTGCAGGGTCTCGACTTCCGGCTGGAAGTCGGCGGCTTCTATTTCCTGACCGGCGCTTCCGGGGCGGGCAAGACCTCCTTGCTCAAATTGCTCTACCTCGCCCAGCGACCGACGCGGGGCCGGATCCGGCTGTTCGGCGAAGCCCTGACCGATGCCCCGCGCGAGGCGCTGCCCGCCTTTCGCCGCCGTATCGGAGTGGTGTTTCAGGACTTCCGGCTAGTCCGGCACCTGTCGGCCTTCGACAATGTCGCGCTGCCGCTGCGGCTGGCCGGGCAGAGCGACAAGTCGATCGAGGGACCGGTGCGCGAGATGCTGGCCTGGGTCGGACTGGCCGACCGCGCCAGCGCCCGCCCGCCGACCCTTTCGGGCGGCGAGCAGCAGCGCGTCGCCATCGCCCGCGCGGTGATCGCCAGCCCCGAATTGCTGGTCGCCGACGAGCCCACCGGCAATGTCGACGCCGCCATGGCCGAGCGGCTGATCCACTTGTTCAAGGCGCTGAATCGGCTCGGCACGACGGTCGTGGTGGCGACCCACGACATGGCGCTGGTGCGCGCGGTTCCGGGCGCTCGACTTATGCGACTGGAGGGCGGTCGGCTGGCCGATCCCACCGGAGAATTGCGCCATCCGCCCCCGCCCCCGCCCCTTCCCGGCGCGCTGGTCGAGCGCGGCGCATGATCGGCAAGTTCCGTTCCCCGCCCGCGCTCGCCCGCTTGCTGCCCGACCAGAAACGCCGGATCGCGCCGTGGATCGTCGGGTTGATGACCTTCGTCAGCCTGATCGTCGGCGCGGCGGGGTTGGGGCTGCTCGGCGCGGTCGGCGACCTCGGCCGGGCTTCGGCCGGGCGCTGGTCGCTGCAGGTGACGGGAGCGCCGGCCGAGGCGGTGCGCGCAATGGCCCTGCTCCGCGCCGACCCCGCCGTCGCGGCGGTGACCGAGGTGCCGGCTCCCGAGGTCCGCAAGAGCCTCGAGGATTGGCTCGGCCCCGGCGCGGCGAGCTTCGACCTTCCGCTGCCGGCGCTGGCCGACGTCACCCTGCGCGAAGGGACGGCAGGCGCGGCCATCAAGGCCCGGCTGGAACGGCAAGTGCCGGCCGCGCAGCTGACGGCTTATTCGGACGAGCTTCGTCCCCTGCTCGGCAGCCTGACCGGCCTGACCATCCTGGTGGTCGGACTGCTGCTGGTTCTCGGGCTGGCGATGGCCGCGGCGGTGACGCTGGCGGCGCGGGCGACGCTCGAGGCCAATCGCGCCACGCTCGACATCTTCCACGGGATCGGCGCGACCGACGCGCAATTGCTCTCGCTGGTCCAGCGCCGGATCGCGCTCGATGCCCTGGTCGGCGGGCTGGTCGGCGGGCTTGCGGCGGCGCTGGTGCTGGCGCTTGCCCTGGTCCCGGCGCGCGGGCTGCTGGGCGACCTTGGCGGCACTAGTCTGCTGTCGGCCACCGACATGGCGATGCTGGCCCTGCTGCCGATCGCGCAAGCCGGGCTTGCGACGGTGGTTGCCAGACGCGCGCTGCAAAAGGCATTGACCGCCGTCCCATGACCTTGCGCCTGACCGCCATTCTCCTGCTCGCTTATGCGTTCGGCTTCATCCTGTTCGCAGTGACCCTTGCGAGCCCGGCGCCGGCCGAGCGCACGCATGCGATCGTCGTCCTGACCGGCGGCAAGGGTCGGATCGAGCGCGGCATGGCGCTGATGAAGGAGAAACAGGCCACTCGGATGCTGATCGCCGGGGCCGACCCGAGCGTCACCCGGGCCGATCTCGCGCGCCGGCTGGGTCGCGGGGCGCGGCCGGTACTGGCCTGCTGCGTCGATTTGGGCTCGGAATCGGTCGACACCCACAGCAATGCCGAGGAAGCGCGGCGCTGGATGACGGCACGCGGCTACACCTCGCTGCGGCTGGTCACCAGCGACTGGCATATGCGCCGCGCCGGCTACGAATTTCGTAAGGGCTTGCGCGGCGTGACCATCATCCATGATGCGGTCGAGACGCGGCCGGGCCTGTTCCTGCTGTTCGCCGAATATAACAAATATGTCCTGCGCCGCGCGGCGCTGTGGCTCGACGTCTGAGGAACCATGGTCATGGCCGCGCTGCGTTCGGTGCTCTATTTCGCGATCTTCTATCCGGGAACGGTCTTCTACTGCATCGCCAGCCTGATCGCGGCGCGGCGATCGCAGGCGGCGATTCGCCGGGTGATCCGCGCCTGGGCCAATTTCCACCACGCATTGGTGACGCGCCTGCTCGGCATCCGCTTCGAGATCGACGGCATTGTCCCGCCCGGGCCGTTGCTGGTCGCCTTCAAGCACCAGGCGATGGTCGAGACGATAGAGGTCTTGCGGCTGATCGACACGCCCGTGGTGGTGATGAAGGAGCAATATGTGAAAACCCCGCTGCTCGGGTCCACCATGTCGGCCTATGGCGTGATCGGGGTCGACCGCGAGGCGGGGGCAGCTGCACTGCGGGCGATGCTGACGCGCGGGCGGCAGGCGATTGCCGAGGGACGCCCGGTGGTGATCTTTCCCGAAGGTACGCGGGTCGCGTCCGGCGAAGCGCCGCCGCTGCGGGCGGGCTTTGCCGGGCTGTATCGCGCGCTTGGCCTGCCGGTGCTGCCGGTGGCGCATGACAGCGGCACGCTGTGGCCCAAGGGCCTGATCAAGCGGTCCGGGGTGATCCGCCTCAAGGTCGGCGAGATCATCCCGGCAGGCCTCAAGCGGGCCGAGATCGAGGCCCGCGTCCACGCCGCGATCAACGCGCTCAACTAGGCCCGCCCAAAACTAGGCCCGTAACGTCGCCCCAAGCTTGGCCGCGGCGGCAACAACCTTGTCGCTCAATGCCTTGAGATCGCCCTCGGCCAGCGTCCGCTCGGTCGGTTGCAGGGTCACTTCGAGGGCCAGACTGCGCTCTCCCTCGGCCGGCTGGTAGAGGTCGAACAGGCGAACCTCGGCGATCAGCCCCTTGTCGGCCCCGCGCACCGCGCGAACCAGATCGCCCGCCGCCAGTTCTGGGGGCGCGAGGAAGGCGAAGTCGCGCGTCACGGGCTGGAGCGCGGGCGGGGTAAATGCGGGCCGGGCGCGGCTGCGGTCGCGCGCCGCGGGGATGGCGTCGAGATAGAGTTCGGCGACCTGGGTGCTTGACGGCAGGTCGAAGGCCTTGGCGAGGGTCGGGTGAAGCTCACCGAAGCGCGCCAGTTCGGCCTTGCCCAGCCGCAGCCTGGCCGACCGCCCGGGGTGGAAGCCGATGCCCGCATCGGCTTCGAGCTGGAGGTTGGCGACCGGCGCACCGGCTTCGCCCAGCAGCGCGACGACTTCCGCCTTGGCGTCAAAGGCATCGAAAGCGCGCGCCTTGCCGTCTTGCCAGCCGCGCGGGCGGGCGTCGCCGACGAGCAGCAGGCCCAATGTCGGGCGCTCGCCCTCGGCAAGATAGCGGCGACCGAGCTCGAACAGGCGAATGGTCGAGGCGCCCCGTGAAAAATTGCGGGCGGCGGCGCGGGCGAGGCCGGGCAGCAGCGAGGGGCGCATCGCCTTAAGCTCCTCGCTCAACGGGTTGGCGACAATATGCGGCGCGCCGCCGAAAAGGTCGGCGTCGGCGGGCGCGATGAAGCTCCAGTTGATCGCTTCGTGGAGGCCGCGCGCGGCGGCGGCGCGGCGCAGGCGGCGTTCGATCCGCTGGGCGGGAAGGGCGACCGGGCGGGCGACGCCAGGTTCGCGCGGCAGCGGGGTCGCGGGAATGCGGTCGTAACCCGCCAGTCGGGCGATCTCCTCGACAAGGTCGGCCTCCCCGTCGATGTCGGGACGCCAGCCGGGAACGGACCAGCTGTGGTTGCCGGCCGCCTCGAAGCCGAGGCGTTCGAGCGCTGCGGACTGCTCGGATGGGGGGAGGTCGAGCCCGGCGAGCTCGGAGAGTCGCGCGGGCCGGAGGGCGACGTGACGCGGGGCCGTGACATCGCCCCAGCGTGGGCCTTGCGCGACGACGATGTCGGACGCCTCGCCGCCGCACAGCTCGAGGATCATCGCGGTCGCGGCCTCGATCGAGGCGAGCAACGTCAGCGGATCGACGCCGCGCTCGAACCGCGCACGGGCATCGGTCGCGACCAAATGACGCTGCCCGGTGCGGGCGATGCTGCCGGGGTCGAACCAGGCGCATTCGAGCAGGATGTCGGTAGTTGCCTCCGACACGCCGGTGGCGGCGCCGCCGATGACGCCGCCAAGGCCGAGCACGGCCCGTTCGTCGGCGATCACGCAATCCGCCGAGGTGACGTCATAGTTTTTGTCGTTGAGGGCGAGGAAGCTTTCGCCCTCGGCGCCGCGCCGGGCGACAATGCCCCCGCTGAGCTTGGCCGAGTCATAGACGTGGAGCGGGCGGGCGCGATCGAGGGTGAAGAAATTGGTGATGTCGACCAGGGTCGAGATCGGCCGCAGCCCGACGGCGCGCAGCCGCCGCTGGAGCCAGTCGGGGCTCTGGCCATTGGATAGGCCCCGGATGCGGCGCCCTGCGAAGGCCTCGCACCCGCTGTGTTCCTCAATTGAGATGGCGGCGTCATTGGTGAAGCGCGCTGGAGTATCTTGGCTCGCCAGCGGCTTCAGCGCGCCCAGCCCGGCGGCGGCGAGGTCGCGGGCGACGCCGCGCACGCCGAAGCAATCGGGGCGATTGGGAGTGACGGCAATGTCGAACAGGGGGTCGTCGTGCCCGGCGTAGGCGGCGAAGGGCTGGCCGACCGGGGCGTCGGCGGGAAGCTCGATGATCCCGTCATGGCCCTGGCCGAGCTCCAGCTCGCGCTCGGAGCACATCATGCCACTGGATTCGACCCCGCGGATGGCAGCGACCTTGAGGGTCATGTTCGCGCCGGGCACGAAGGCGCCGGGAGGCCCGAACACGCCCTTCATCCCTGCCCGCGCATTGGGCGCGCCGCAGACGACCTGCATCGGACCGTTGCCGGCGTCGACCTGCAGTACTTGCAACTTGTCGGCCTGGGGATGGGGCGCGGCACTCAACACCTGCGCGACCACGAACGGCGCGAGCGCGGCGGCGGGGTCGGTCACGCTCTCGACCTCGAGCCCGAGGGACGTCAGCTTGTCGGCAATGATCGTGACGTCAGCATCCGTGTCGAGGTGAGCGCGCAGCCAGGAGAGGGTGAATTTCATGCCCCCACTCCCTGCGAAAGCGTGGGCACCGACAGCGCCGGAAAGCTGTAATGCCGCAGCCAGCGCAGGTCGCCGTCGAAGAATTGGCGGAGGTCGTTCATGCCATATTTGAGCATCGCCAGCCGGTCGATGCCGGTGCCAAAGGCGAAGCCCTGCCACTCATCAGGGTCGAGCCCGGCGGCGGCGATCACCTTGGGGTGGACCATCCCGCTGCCCAGCACTTCCATCCAGCCCTCGCTGCCGCCGACCACGCGGCGGCCCTTTTCGGTCGACCAGCCCACATCGACTTCGGCCGAGGGCTCGGTGAAGGGGAAATAGGAGGGGCGCAGGCGGATGGCGATGTCGTCGCGCTCGAAAAAGGCCTTGAGGAAGGTCTCGAGGGTCCATTTCAAATGGCCCATAGTGATGCCGCGGTCGACGACCAGGCCCTCGACCTGGTGGAACATCGGCGTGTGCGTGGCGTCGCTGTCGGAGCGATAGACCCGCCCCGGCGCGATGATCCGGAGTGGCGCGCCCCCGGCCAGCATCGCGCGGATCTGCACCGGCGAGGTGTGCGTGCGCAGCAGCAGCGGCTTGCCGGTCTCGTCGCGGCTGTCGAGGTAGAAGGTATCGTGCATCGCCCGGGCCGGATGGTCCTCGGGGAAGTTCAGCGCGGTGAAGTTATACCAGTCGCTCTCGATCTCGGGCCCTTCCGCCACCGCAAAGCCGAGGTCGGCGAAGATTTCGGACAATTCGTCCATTACCTGGCTGACCGGATGGACCGAGCCGACCGGCGCCTGGGCCGCGGGCAGCGACAGGTCGAGCCGCTCGGTCGCGAGCTTGGCTGCCAGCGCGGCGGTTTCGAGCGCGGCCTTGCGCGCCTCGATCGCCTCTGCAACGGCGGCGCGCTGGCCCTGGATTTCCGGGCCCCGCTGTTGCCGCTCCTCTGGCGTCATGCCGCCAAGGGTCTTGAGCAGAGCGGTCACCCAGCCGCTCTTGCCCAAGGCGGCGACACGCTCGGAATCGAGGGCAGCCAGGTCGGGAGCGGCGATAATGCGGGCGAGGGTCGTGTCGAGGTCGGGCATGGTGGTGGGGCGTTTAGCCTCAATGCCAGTCTTGCGGAAGGCGCGCGGTGAACGGGTGCGTGGGCGGGTGAGGTGACAGTCACCGACCGAACGGACGGTGCCCTTATGACCTGCTCTTTGCCCGATCGGTTACTGTCCCCGTCCCCGTTACCCGCCCCTACCCCACGAAGGGATAAGGGGAGATCGTCTTTCTGTTCTCGTGCACCGCCAGCTTGGCCCCGGCCGGCGGGGTTGCGCGATAGGCACAGTCGAGGCGCGGGCAGAGCGAGCAGGCCGGTCCGACCGGCGTGACGGGTGCGCGCGCCAGGTCGATCCCTTCCGCGCAGTGCAGGCGATGCGCGTCGCTGATGTCGCAGCCGAGCCCGATGGCCAGCAGCCCGCCGGACAGTTCGGTCTTGATCGGCCGCTCGATCGTCCGGGCAACGGTGAAATAGCGATGCCCGTCGGGGGTCTCGATCAATTGCGTGACGGCCTGACCGGCAGCCTGAAACGCCGCGTGAAGATTCCAGCGCGGGCAGGTTCCGCCAAAACGCGAGAAGGGGAAACGGTCGCCGGCGTAGCGCTTGGAGACGTTCCCGGCGGGGTCAATCCGCAGCATGAAGAAGGGGATGCCGCGCGCGCCTTGGCGGCCCAAGGTGGTGAAGCGGTGGGCGATCTGTTCGACGTTGACGCCGAATTCCGCGCACAGCCGGTCGATCGAATAGCGATAGCGTTCGGCCAGCCCAAGAAACTTGCCATAGGGCATGAGGATCGCACCCGCCGCGTAATTGGCGAAGCTCATGTGGAGGAGGTGGCGGCTGCCCTCGTCGGGCGGCCGCGCGACCTCGAGCAGCCGTGCGATGGTGCCGCCAAACTCCAGCAGCGACAATTGGTAGGCGATGCCGAAGGTCTTGTTCTCGGGCCGCAGCAGCGAACTCAGGAGGAGCAGCCGTCGCTGCGGGTCGTAGATCTGACTGGCGCCGGCCAGCTCCTCGGGCGGGGTGACGCGGACGTCGACCCCGTAAGCTTCCTTCAGGCGCCGACGCAGCGGCTCGGCGACCGACAGCGGGTCGCCAAGCGCGCCACCGAGGGTCTCGGCGCCTTCCTCGAGCTCGGGAAAGTGATTGCGGCACGCGCCGATGTAATCGCGCACCCAAGTTTCGGGAGTGATGAGCGCGCGTTCGTCGCCCTCGGTCGATCCGGCCGGCAGGCGGTCGCGCTCGCGCAGGGCGGTGTAGAGCCGCGCGACTCCCTCCGCCACCGCCGGGCTGTTATCGGCCAGCTCGACGATCTCCTGACGGCTGACCTGCAGGTCGGCGAACATCGGGTCGGAGAAGACCTCGGCCAATTGCTCTGCCGAGCCATGTTCGATTCCGACCGCGGCGAACTGGCGAATGTCGATCTCAAAGGCTTCGGCAAGGCGCAGCAAGATGCCCGCGGTGACTGGCCGCTGATTGCGCTCGAGGTGATTGAGATAACTGGGAGAAATACCGAGCAGCCCAGCCATCGCGGTCTGCTGGAGGCCGCGGTCACGGCGCAGACGCTTCAGGCGGGCGCCAAGGAACAGCTTTGTCTTCACCAATGCAATCTGTCGTGAAATTCACAGTAACACAAGACAGCTTTTGACCGCTCTGCCTTTTTCGACGGTGCCAGAGCGCCTTCAAGCTGTTTCAACTGTCATCGCACCGTCGCAGAGTGATCGGAATCGATCGGCTGGCGGCAAATGGATTTTGTCGGAGATCAACATGAGACAGCGTTACTGGGTCATCGGCGGCAAGTATCGCAGCTGCGCCTTCGACCAGATCGAGCCGGGCACCGAGCGAATCAGCGGTCCCTTCGGCGACGAGCTCAAGGCCCGCACCGAATGGCAGCGGCTCACCTTCCGCGACCATTGCGGCGCAACCGAGCGCTACACCATCGCGCGGGAACCCGGTGTGACGCGCGCCTGACAATTTTTCTCAAAATCCCGATCCCGCCTGCCAAATCTGGATCAAGCCAAAAATCTGAATCAAGGAAGCCGATCTTGTCTTATCAATCGCATATCTCCACCGCCGCGCAGCTGATTGCCGGCAAAGGCGCACCCTGGTCGGGGATCGACGCGGAAGCGGTGGCGCGGATGCGGCTGCAGAATCGCTTCCAGTGCGGCCTCGACATCGCGCGCCATACTGCGGCGGTGATGCGCCGGGACATGGCCGCCTACGACGCCGACCCTGCCGCCTACACCCAGTCGCTGGGCTGCTGGCACGGCTTCATCGCGCAGCAGAAGATGATCGCGATCAAGAAGCATTTCGGGACGACCAAGGGTCGCTATCTCTATCTGTCGGGCTGGATGATTGCGGCACTGCGATCGGATTTCGGGCCGCTGCCCGACCAGTCGATGCACGAAAAGACCAGCGTGCCCGCGCTGATCGCGGAAATCTACACCTTCCTGCGCCAGGCCGACGCGCGCGAGCTGGGCGGCTTGTTCCGTGAGCTCGACAAGGCGCGGACAAGCGGCAATGCGGTCGATGAACAGCGCTTACTGAACGCGATCGAGCACCATGAGACGCATGTCGTGCCGATCATCGCCGACATCGATGCGGGTTTCGGCAATGCCGAGGCGACCTATCTGCTGGCCAAGAAGATGATCGAGGCGGGCGCCTGCGCGATCCAGATCGAGAACCAGGTCAGCGACGAGAAGCAATGCGGCCACCAGGATGGCAAGGTGACCGTCCCGCACGAGGATTTCATCGCGAAGATTCGGGCGGTTCGCTACGCCTTCCTCGAGCTTGGGGTCGACGACGGGATCATCGTCGCGCGCACCGATTCGTTGGGTGCGGGCCTGACCAAGCAAATCGCCGTCAGCGCCGTTCCGGGCGATCTTGGCGACCGGTATAACGCGTTCCTCGACTGCGAGGAGGTGGCCGACACCGCGCAGGCCAACGGCGACGTGCTGATCAATTGCGACGGCAAGCTGATGCGGCCCAAGCGCCTGCCGTCCAACCTGTTCCAGTTCCGTGCCGGCACCGGCGAGGACCGTTGCGTCCTCGACTGCATCACCTCGCTGCAGAATGGCGCGGACCTGTTGTGGATCGAGACCGAGAAGCCGCACATCTCGCAGATTGCCGGCATGGTCGATCGGATCCGCGAGGTCATTCCAAACGCCAAGCTCGCCTACAACAATTCGCCCTCGTTCAACTGGACGCTGAATTTCCGCCAGCAGGTCTATGACGCGATGCAGGGGGATGGCCGGGACGTGTCGGCCTATGACCGGGCGAAGCTGATGGGGGTCGCTTATGACGATACCGAGCTTGGCCGCGAGGCGGATGAGCGGATCCGCACTTTCCAGCGCGATTCGGCGGCGCAGGCGGGCATCTTCCACCACCTCATCACGCTGCCGACCTATCACACGGCCGCGCTGTCGACCGACAATCTGGCGCGCGAGTATTTCGGCGCGGCCGGAATGCTCGGTTACGTCAAGAACGTCCAGCGCGAGGAGATCCGCCAGGGCATCGCCTGCGTCCGCCACCAGAACATGGCCGGCTCCGACATTGGTGACGACCATAAGGAATATTTCGCGGGGGAAGCAGCCTTGAAGGCGGGCGGCGCTCACAATACGATGAACCAGTTCGCCGCCTGAACGCACACCGCAATGTGATACCAAAAAGGGGCGGCTAAATGTCGCCCCTTAGTTTTTGAGGATTTAAGCCTTCATGAATGCACCGACCCACGCCATCGGCATCGTTGTGGACCCTTCCCTGCAAGGCTTTATCGAGGAAGAAGTTTTGCCTGGCACGGGGCTCGACGCGAACGACTTCTGGCGCGGCGTGGATCGCATTTTTGCTAACTTCGCTCCGCGCAATGCGGCGCTGCTGAAAGAACGCGACCGCCTTCAGGAGGAGATTGACGGCTGGCACCAGGAACGGCGCGGCAAGCCGATCGACGCGGCGGAATATGAGGGCTTCCTGCGCGCCATCGGCTATCTGGTCGACGAGCCTGCCCCTTTTCGCATCGGGACGGACAACCTCGATCCCGAGATTGCGACGCTGGCCGGGCCGCAACTGGTGGTGCCGATCCTCAACGCCCGCTTCCTGCTCAATGCCGCCAACGCCCGCTGGGGAAGCCTGTACGACGCGCTCTATGGGACCGACGCGCTGGGCAGCCTGCCGCCCGCCGGTCCGTATGACCACGCTCGCGGCGCAGAAGTAATCGCCACCGCCAAGGCATTCCTTGATCGTGTCGCGCCGCTATTATCCGAGAGCTGGACAGACTTATCCGCTCAGTCGCTTGATGATCTCGAAGCTCACCTGATTGCCTTTCTCGTCGACGGTGGCGAAGCAATCGTGGGGAAGAGCGACCGATCTCTTCTGCTTCGGCATAATGGCTTGCATGTCGAAGTGGTGGTTGACCGTAATCACCGAGTCGGGCGTAGCGATCCGGCCGGGATCGCCGACGTCGTGCTCGAAAGCGCGCTGACCGCCATCTGCGATCTCGAGGATTCGATCGCTGCGGTCGATGCGCAGGACAAGATCACAGCCTATCGCAACTGGCTCGGCCTGATGCGCGGCGACCTTTCCGCCAGCTTCGACAAGGGCGGGCGGACGGTGACCCGGACGATGAACCCCGACCGCAAATGGGGTGACGTCACCCTGCCCGGCCGAAGCCGATTGCTGGTCCGCAACGTCGGCCATTTGATGACCAATCCGGCGGTACGACTGGCCGACGGAGGCGAGGCACCCGAGGGTATCCTCGACGCCATCGTCACGAGCCTGATCGCGCTTCATGACATTCGCGGGGACGGTCGGTTCCGCAACAGCCCGGCCGGATCGATCTACATCGTCAAGCCCAAGATGCACGGGCCGGACGAGGCCGCCTTCACCAACGATCTGTTCGACGCGGTCGAGGATCTGCTCGGACTGCCGCGGCATACGATCAAGGTCGGGGTGATGGACGAGGAGCGGCGGACCTCAGCCAATCTGGCGGCGACCATCCATGCCGTGCGCGACCGGATCATGTTCATCAACACCGGCTTCCTCGACCGCACCGGGGACGAAATCCACACCTCGATGCGGGCTGGGCCGATGGTGCCGAAGGCCGCGATGAAGGAAGCCAAGTGGATTGCGGCCTACGAGGCGCGCAACGTCGGCATCGGGCTGGCCTGCGGGATGGGCGGACGGGCGCAAATCGGCAAGGGGATGTGGGCGGCGCCCGATCGCATGGCCGATATGCTCGCGCAGAAGATCGGGCACCCGCGAGCCGGGGCCAACACCGCATGGGTGCCGAGCCCGACCGCCGCGACGCTGCACGCCATGCACTATCATCAGGTCGACGTATTCTCCCGGCAGGAGGAACTGGCGCGCGAAGCCATTCCGGGCCTCGAGCCGCTGCTGGTCATTCCGCTGGCCGAGGGCACGAACTGGTCGGAACAGCAGGTGCGGGACGAGCTGGATAACAATGCCCAGGGCATCTTGGGTTATGTCGTGCGCTGGATCGACCAGGGCGTGGGCTGCTCGAAAGTGCCCGACATTCACGACATCGGCCTGATGGAGGATCGCGCCACGCTGCGCATCAGCTCGCAGCATCTCGCCAACTGGCTGCTGCACGGGGTCTGCTCAGGGGAACAGGTGGAATCGGCGCTGCTGCGGATGGCAGCCAAGGTCGACGCCCAGAATGCGGGCGATCCGCTTTATCGCGCAATGGCGCCGGACCCGGAAGCGAGCGTCGCCTATCAGGCCGCGCGGGCGCTGGTGTTCGAGGGACTGGCGCAGCCCAATGGCTATACCGAGCCGCTGCTGCATCGGTATCGGGCGCGGGTGAAAGCCGCCGGCTAGGGCCAAAGAAAAGGCGCCCCGGTTGCCCGGAGCGCCTTTTTCGTAGCGAGAACGCAAGCCTTAAGCGGCGGCGGCTTCGGCCTGGAACGAGCGGTCGCCGTCGTTCGGCAGTGCCTGCTTGGCCTGGCCGATCAGCACCGAGAAAGCGGCGCCTTCGTGCATCGCCATGTCGGCAAGCACTTTCCGGTCCAGCTCGATCCCGGTGAGCTTCAGCGCGTGCATGAACTGACCGTAGGTCAGGCCCTCGGCACGAACCGCGGCGTTGATGCGCTGGATCCACAGAGCCCGGAAGCTCCGCTTCTTAACCTTCCGATCGCGATAGGCATATTGCCCGGCCTTCTCGACCGCCTGACGGGCGATGCGGATGGTGTTCTTGCGGCGGCCGTAATAGCCCTTGGCATTCTCGAGAATGCGCTTGTGCTTGGCGCGGGTGGTTACACCCCGTTTGACGCGTGCCATGTCTCAAATACCTCCTAGTTCAGGCCGTAGGGGGCCCAGAGCTTCACCCGCGCCGTATCGGCGTCGGCGAGCACGAAGGTCCCGCGGTTCTGGCGGATGTACTTGCTGTTGTGGCTGATCAGGCGGTGGCGCTTGCCGGCAACGCCGTGCTTCACCTTGCCGGAGGCAGTGAGCTTGAAGCGCTTCTTCACGCCGCTCTTGGTCTTGAGCTTGGGCATTTTCGTCTCCTGTGCAGTCCGCAGCTTGTGGCCGGGACGACGTTTCTCACCTGACACGGCAGCCCTCACTGGCCGGCCGGGTGGTTTTTCCAACGATCTGGAACGGAGGGGCGCTTAGCGGGGACTTGGCCGGTTGGCAAGGCGGGCGGCTTCACCAGGGGACGGGCTGGCCCTGAAAATCGAGGAACTTGCCCGAATCCGCCGCAGTCAGGCGATCGATCACCTGGCGCATCCCGGATATGCTGTCCTGCGGGGTCACCGGGGCGCTCTGCCCGCCCATACGGGTCTGCACCCAGCCGGGGTGAAGCGGGACGCAGACGAGATCGGGATTTGCCAGCGCGAGGGTCTGCCAGGCCATGTTGAGCGCAGTCTTGCTCGAGCGATAGGCGAGGAAGCCGCCCGAGCCGTTGTCGGCGAGTGAGCCCATCCGGGTCGAAATGGCTATCAGCTTGCCGCCCGCCGCGCGAACCTCGGGGAGCAGGGCCTGCGCCAGCAGATAGGGCGCGATGCTGTTGACCTGGAAGGTCTTGAGCCACTCGGCTGCCTGCGCGCTATCGGTGGCCTCGCGCGGACCGTAAGTGCCGGCATTGGCGATCAGCAAGTCGAGCGGCCGGCCGGCCCGGGTGGCGGCAATCGCGGCGGCGTCGGCCATGTCGAGCAGCCGCATCTCGGCGCCGCTTTGCGCAAGTTCGGCCGAAGGCTCGCGGGCGGTGGCGATGACGTCCCAGCCGGCGGCGCGATACTGGCGGACGAATTCGAGGCCGAGACCGCGATTGGCTCCGGTGATGAACAGGCAGGGCATGGTCGGATGGGTCCTTCGTGCGCTTGTGGTGCGGGGGCAACGCCGCGCGCGCAATATCGTGTCCCGATACCGCCTCCGGGCCCGCTTCGCCAATCGCGGCGTTTGTCGTATCCTTGAGGTAATCTTCGTCACACGAAGGAGGCCGACATGGATGCGGACGACCGTCACTATAGCCCAGAGCAAGTGACCGGAGCACGCCAGGAAGGGGTTGTGCGTTGGGTATTGGGAATATCGCTGCTGCTGATCGTGCTGGCGATGTCCGCCGTGTGGATCCTGCCCTCGCTGTTAGACTGAGGCTGGCGCGGTTCGTCGCGGCCCAGTCGGGTGTGTACGAACTTGCGCTGTCGGAGCTGAATGCGGGGCAGAAACGGACCCACTGGATGTGGTTCGTCCTGCCGCAATTGCGCGGGCTAGGGCACAGCATGATGGCCGATCGCTACGGGATCGAGGATCTGGCCGAGGCGAGCGCCTATCTGGCCGATCCTCGGCTTGGGCAGCGATTGCGCGAATGCGTCATGGCGCTGCTCGCGCATTCGCCCGCACGAAGCGCCGCTCAGATCCTGGGTGTGGTCGATGCGATCAAGCTGCAGAGCTGCCTGACCCTGTTCGAGGCGGCGGGCGGCGGTGCCTGCTTCACCCAGGCGCTCGACGCTTTTTACGAGAGTGAGCGCGACCGGAGAACGCTGGCGAGGCTGGGCTGATCCACGGCCCGCCACGCAGTGTCTTGCCATTGTCGCGGAACCGTCGTTCAACCGTCGCGGATGAATCTGTCACTCGCAAGCGCCCCCGCCAACGCACGCATGTCGCGCCCCGCCCGGCTGGTCAAAAGCAGCTTCGTGCGCTGGTTCGAGCGCAATGGCTGGAGCGTCGAGGGCAAACTCCCGCTGCCGCACAAGGCGGTGGTGATGGGCGGCCCGCATACCAGCAATTGGGATTTCCTGGTGTTCGTCGGCGCGATGGAGGCGCTGGGGGTCGAAGCGCGCTATATCGGCAAGGCCAGCCTGTTCCGCTTCGGCCCGATGGGTCGCTTCATGCGCGGACTTGGCGGCATTCCGGTCGAACGTGGCGTCAAGAACGACCTGGTCGCGCAGGTCACGGAGCGGATGCGAAGTGCCGAGCGGATGCTGCTGGTGATCGCGCCAGAGGGCACTCGCCATCTGACCCGCAACTGGCGATCGGGCTTTTATCGCATCGCGCTTGCGGCGGGGGTCCCGATCGTGCCCGCCGGTCCCGACTACGGGCGCAAGGCAGCGGTGTTCGGCGAGCCGATCTGGCCGACCGGCGATATGGACGCTGACCTCGCGCCCGCCTTCGAATTTTTTCGCACCCTGGTCCCGAGACACCCTGACAAGGTGATGTTTCCCGACGGCACTGGCATGGACGGCAAGCCCAGGCATCTTTAACTGAAACTGGAGATCTTTCCGACGGAGTGAACCGATGCGCCGCATTTTTGGCTTCCTGCTTGCCCTCGGGCTGAGCGCCCCGGCCTTCGCGGCCTTGCCCGTCGGAGCCAAAGCGCCCGACTTCGCCACTGCCGGCGCGCTTGCCGGAAAGGAATTCCGGCTGACGCTGCGCGAGCAGCTCAAGAGCGGCCCTCTGGTGCTCTATTTCTACCCCAAGGCATTCACCGAAGGCTGCACGCTCGAAGCCAAGGCATTCAGCGACGCCATGCCCGAATTCCGCAAGGCCGGTGCACGGGTGGTCGGGCTCAGCGCCGACTCGATCGATGTGCTCAGGAAGTTCAGCGTCGAGGCCTGTCGCGGGCAGTTCCCGGTAGCGGTGGCCAGCCCGGCGATGATCAAGGCTTATGACGTCAAGCTGCCGGTGGTCTCGATGAGTAACCGCACCAGCTATGTCATCGGCCGCGATGGGCGCGTGGTGTTCGTCCACAGCGAGCTGAGCTGGAAGGAGCATGTCGCCAAGACGCTGGCGGCGGTGCAGGCGCTCAAGCGCTAGGCGCGCGTCGCCTAGGAATTGCGGAGGCCGGCAGGCCCGGGCGAGCGCTTCTTCCGGGTTGAATTCGATCTGGCCCGTCCGGTCGACACTCCTCCTCGGCCCGGGGTAGCTTTGCCGAGACGACCGCGTTGGCGGATCGAGGAGATTGCCATGGCCGACCGGACAATCGCCGATATTGCGGCCGCACCGTCCGCGATCTCCAACCCGATCCGTCCGTTGGACTGACCTATCAGGGTCCGCCGGGTGAGGGTGGGCGGCCGGGGCTCTTCATCGCGATCGAAGGCAAGGCCGAGCTGATCCGCGACCGCGAGGCCCTTGCCGAACATTGGCAGGAAGAGCTGAAGCACTGGTGGCCCGACGGAGTCGATTCGCCCGGGCTGACGTTGATCAGGGTAGCGGGCGACGCGTTCATTACTGGGATGGTGGCGACGAGGGCGAAATCCTGCTGTAAGCCGGGTTCGACAATATGGGAGGCAGAGCATGGCCAAGGGTCAACAGAAGAAGAGCAAGGAAACGCGCAAGCCCAAGAAGGAGGTGAAGAAGACCATTGCCGCCAATCCTTCGACCAAGGGCACCCGCGCCAGCGACGACTGAGCGCTTCATCCCAGCGAAAGGCCGATCCCATGAAATGTCCGACCGACGGCGCGACCCTCCAGATGAGCGAGCGCGCCGGAATCGAGATCGATTATTGCCCCGAATGCCGCGGCGTGTGGCTCGACCGGGGTGAGCTCGACAAGATCATCGCCAAGTCTCTCGAGCATGAGGCCGCGCAGGCCCCTGCCGCCGCGCCGCCGCCTCCGGCACAGCCCGCGCCGCAGCCTGCCCCGCCACCGCAGGCCGCTCAGCCCTGGGGTGCGCCGCCACCGGGCTATGGCGCCCCGCCGCCCTACGGCGGTTACGGACACCACGGCTACAAGGGCCACAAGCGCCGCAAGAGCTTCCTCGAGGAAATCTTCGACTAGCGCGGGCGCTCGAGGTCCTTGCGCAGCCGCTCCCGGATTTCGCCGCGCTGGCGGTTGGCATAGGCGCGGTCGGTGCTGGAATAGAGGCCTTTCAGAAAGGCCATGTCCCAGCTGGTGAGCGTGATCGGGACATTGGTGTCGAGCGACGCGTCGAGGATCGAGAGGATCGTCGGTGCGGACGCCGGGACTTTTGCCGGATCGGTCTTGGCGAGCAGCCGCATCGCCGCATAATCGGCCAGCTGGATCGTGGTCAGCCCGTCGAGCGCGACCGGCTCCAGCACCAGGATCGAGGCAAGGAAGGTCGGACTGGTGCCGGGGCGTATGCGGTCCGACGTGAAGACCTCGACCTGGCCGTAACCGCCGGGCCCGTCGCCGGTTTCTTCCTTGACGCCAACGAGCTGGCGATTGGCGTCGAGCTCGCCCTCCAGATGGATGACGATCGCCTTGCCGTCATCGGTCCGCGCGACCGGCGCCGACCGGCTGTCGGACAGAGCGGTGCGGATGCGGCGGGCAAGGACCTGCCGGTCGTCGGTCACCATCACCAGCAAATTGGGCTTGCAACCGGCGGGCGCGAGCGGGACCGCGACCGCCGCCGCGACCGTGCGCAGGCGGGCGGTGACGGCGCGGGAGTGGGGTTCGGTCAGGCCGAAGGCGGCGGGGCAGACGGGTAGCGCATAGCGCACGATCTGGCCGCGAAGGCGCGAGGGGGTCAGCGCATCGACGAAGCGGGTAAGCTCGCGTTCGCGCTCGCGCTTCCCCTTGACCACGATCTCGTCGGGATTGTCGGCGGGCGGCGGCGCGGATGCCGGCTGGGCCGCGGCCGCGGCGGGGACGGCGGCGGCGAGCGCGAGGGCGAGAAAGCGGGTCATGGCGCGGCCCTGCCACGGCGACGGCGACGGGCGGGGCGCTGTTCGGCCAACCGCCGTGCCCGGCCTGCGAACGGGCGAGCCAGTTGCGGGCCGCCACCCTTGCCGGTCGCGCGTCGGAGAATATAGGCCAGGACGATGGCTCTGACCGACCCGCCCGCCCCTGCCGACCCCGCGACCCGCGGGACGCGCATTCTGGTCGATGCCGACGCCTGCCCGGTCAAGGACGAGATTTTTCGCGTGGCGTGGCGGCTGGAGGTGCCGGTGTGGGTGGTCAGCAACAGCCGGATGCGCCTGCCCGAGCATCCGCTGATCACCCGCGTCGTGGTGAGCGACGGCTTCGACGCGGCCGACGACTGGATCGCGGAGGCGGCCGGGCCGGGCGCGGTCGTGGTCACCGCCGACATCCTGCTCGCCGACCGCTGCCTCAAGGCCGGGGCGGCGGTGATCGGGCCGACCGGGCGCGAGTTCACTGCCGGCAGCATCGGCGGGGCGATCGCGACCCGGGCGATCATGGCCGACCTGCGCGCCGGGGCCGGAGAGGGGATCGGCGGACCCGCGCCCTTCGCCAAGGCCGACCGATCGCGCTTCCTCCAGGCGCTTGATGCGGTGCTGGTGCGGTACAAGCGGGGCTGAGCCAGGGTCACGGTACGACATAGATTTTGGGGTGCGTGCGGATCGCCCGCTTCGTGACCTTTCCCTCGGGAACTGGCGGCAGCGAAAGTCACGGACGGAATTTTCCCCGTGACCTTCGGGCGCGGGGTGGGGGGAGCGGGTCATCGACCAGCGTAGATCATTCGAAATCCTATTTTGGAAGGGCCGGCTTGGTGGCGAGGCGCTCCAGCACCAGGCGGTCGGGCTCGTCTCCCTTGGCCGAGCGATAGACTTCGCTGCGGACCGGCCGGGCGGAGTCGGTGAGGTCGAAGGCGAGGCTGTGCTGGTGGCTCTCCTTGGCGCGGTCGAGGTCGGTCGCGTCGCGGAAGGCGAAGCGGAGATGTGCGCCCGGGCCGCGCTGGAGGGCGAGGCGCGGCTGATTGCCCTGCGGGCAATAATGGGTCGCGATCAGGTTTGCCCCGTCGCGGTGGTAGAGGGTGAGGCTGTGCGGCTCGGTCCCGCGGCGCCAATCTTCGACCAGTACGGTGCCATTGGCGGTGAGGCTGAAATGGACGCGCAGCGCGGACTGCGGGCGCTCGGCATTGCGCCAGCTGCCGACGAGGGTCTTCAGCCGCGCGAAGGCGGCGGCGGCGGGGGGCTCGGCCGGCGCCGGGGCGGCGGCGAGGGCGAGGGCGAGGAGGGGGGCGAACATGCGGCCAGCCTAGCACGGCAATACTCGCACGCCAGCGGATCATTCCTTTACCCTTTGGGCAGGAGCGGGCGGGTAGAAGACTGGACATGGACCCCCGATGATCCTCCCGAGTCGCACCCCGCCGCCGAGCGACCCCTATGCCGATCGCCGTGCGCACGAGCGTGTGGCGGTGGCGATGCCGGCCTTCCTGGTGATCGGCGGGCGGCGCTATCCGGTGCAGATCGTCGATCTGTCGGCCGGAGGCGCGCGGGTGGATTGCGGCCCGGCGCTGGTGGCGGCGGGGGCGGTGGTGGTGCTGAACTGGGGCATGAGTGCGTCGGCGACGGTGCGCTGGCGCGAGGGGCGTTTTGCCGGGCTGGCGTTCGTCGAGGCGCTGGACGAGCGCGACGTGGCGGCATTGGCGCGGCGAACGGAGGCGCTCGAGGCGCGGATGCGGGGCTGACGGGGACGCGCTACCCCATTGCGACCAGCTGGCGGCGGCCTGCCCGGTGCGGCAGGATTCGCTCGCGACCCACGACGCGGGTTCGCGACGAGGAGCGTGAAAGATGGCCGAAGCCTGGTGGAACGAGACGCTGATCGCGAAGAGCGACGATATCGTGCGGGTGGACGGGAACGCCTATTTCCCGATCGACGCGGTGACCCCCGGCGTCCTGACCGACAGCGCGACGACCAGCGTCTGCCCGTGGAAGGGCAC
>JANPKL010000110.1:0-4678 GCA_031425975.1 Sphingomonas sp. | reverse complement strand
CGGATGCCCTGATAGAACAGGTCGGTCTCGAGGAAGATCTGGCCGTCGGTGATCGAGATCACGTTGGTCGGAATGTAGGCCGAGACGTCGCCGGCCTGGGTCTCGATCACCGGGAGCGCGGTCAGCGAGCCATTGCCATTGGCATCGTTCATCTTGGCGGCGCGCTCGAGCAGGCGAGAGTGGAGATAGAAGACGTCGCCCGGATAGGCCTCGCGGCCCGGCGGCCGGCGCAGCAGCAAGCTCATCTGCCGATAGGCGACGGCCTGCTTGGAAAGATCGTCATAGACGATGACCGCGTGCATGCCGTTGTCGCGGAAATATTCGCCCATCGCGCAGCCGGTATAGGGCGCGAGAAACTGCAGCGGGGCAGGCTCCGACGCAGTTGCCGCGACGACGATCGAATACTCCATCGCGCCATTTTCCTCGAGCGCGCGGACGATCTGGGCCACCGTCGAGCGCTTCTGCCCGATCGCGACGTAAATGCAGTAGAGCTTGTCGTTCTCGTTATCGCCCTGGTGCGACGCCTTCTGATTGATGAAGGTGTCGAGCGCGACCGCGGTCTTGCCGGTCTGGCGATCGCCGATGATCAGCTCGCGCTGGCCGCGGCCGATCGGGACCAGCGCGTCGAGCGCCTTAAGGCCCGTCTGGACCGGCTCGTGGACCGACTTGCGCGGGATGATTCCCGGCGCCTTGACCTCGACGCGGCTGCGCTGGTCGCTGACGATCGGGCCCTTGCCGTCGATCGGGTTGCCGAGCGCGTCGACCACGCGGCCCAGCAGGCCCTTGCCGACGGGGACGTCGACGATGGTGCCGGTGCGCTTGGCGGTCGAGCCTTCCTTGATCGCGCTGTCCGAGCCGAAGATGACGACGCCGACATTATCGGCCTCGAGGTTCAGGGCCATGCCCTTCACGCCATTGTCGAACTCGACCATCTCGCCGGCCTGGACGTTGTCGAGGCCGTGGATGCGGGCAATGCCGTCGCCGACCGACAGCACCTGGCCGACTTCGGAGACCTGCGCATCGGCATCGAAATTCGCGATCTGGTCGCGAATGACGCGGGAGATTTCAGCGGCGCGGATGTCCATCGATTAGCCTTTCATCGCCTGAGCGAGGGAATGTAGTTTGGTACGGATCGACGCGTCGATCATCTGGCTTCCGAGCCGGACGACGATCCCGCCGAGGATCTTGGGGTCGACGCTGGCGTCGATGCGCACATTACGACCGGCGCGAGTGCCGAGCTGGGCCTTGAGCGCCGCGATCTGGTCGTCGTCGAGCGGCCGGGCACTGGTCACCTGCGCCGTGGTCTCGCCGCGATGGTCGGCGGCCAGCGTTTCATAGATGCGGATGATGGCGTCCAGCTGGCGCAGGCGGCCGTTGGCGGCAAGCACGCCGAGGAAGCGGGTGGTGACGGGATCGAGGCCGATGCTGGCGGCGGTCGCGGCAAGCGCATTGCCGGCGTCCTTGCGGCTGACCAGCGGCGAGGCCACCAGCGCCTTCAGATCGGCTGATTCGCCCAGCGCGCCGTTGAGCATCGCGAGGCTCGCCGAAACTGCCTCGATCTGCCGCTCGTCGCGGGCCAGATCGAACAGCGCCGACGCATAGCGTCCCGCTAAGCTGGCCCGAATGCCGCCGGAAGTCTCCACGCGCCCAAAGCTCCGTCAAAGATATGCAAAGCGGGGCGAATACTGCCGAACGGCGGCCCGCCCCTGCAAGGTTGCCGGGCCGTTAGCAGGGGGCCCCAAGCGATGCAAGGCGATGCCGGAGGTCCAGCTGGAAGAACCGGGTGAAATTGCTCGCTCGATAGGTGCTGAAGGGCTCGCCGGGGACAAAACCGGCCCGCTCGTAGAGGTGAATGGCGGCGGCGAAGTCGGCGGTTCGCCCGGTTTCGAGCAGAAGAGTGTGATAGTTCCGTGCGCGGGCTTCGGCAATTAGGGCATCGAGCAGGAAGCGGCCGACTCCGCGGCCGGTTGCGTGCGGCGCGGTGCGCATCGATTTAATCTCGCCCGCGTCGACGCCGAGCGCCTTGAGCGCACCGATTCCGAGCAAGCCACCGCAATCGTCACGGACCGTGAAGAATGCGATTTCGGGCACGGCGAGCGCATCGGCGGGAAGGACGTGGCAGCTGTCGGGGGGCGATTGCGCGTGCATGGCCGCGACGTGGACCGCAAGCAATGCCTGGACATCGACCTGATCGAGCCCGCCACGATGCAGTAAGTAGGTCATCCGCCCGACCTACTTCGACCCTGGGAACGCGGCGAGGTGAAGGTTTGACCGCAAGCCGCGGGAAGCGCAGGTGTAGAGCAGCGGCTAGAGCAATGCGATGATTGACGAGCAACAGGCCTGGACCGCCTTCGAAGCGCGCGACCGGCGATATGACGGCCGTTTCGTCGTGGGGGTAATCAGCACCCGCATCTACTGCCGGCCGTCGTGCCCCGCTCGGCGGCCTCGCCGCGAGCATGTGCGGTTCTTCATCCTCGTCGAAGAGGCGGTCGCGGCAGGGCTGCGGGCGTGCAAGCGTTGCCTGCCCGATGCAGTAGCGCGCGACGAGATGGCGGTGAGGACGGCGCGGCAGGTGATCAAGCAGGCGGAGGGACCCGTCGGACTGGCTGCGCTGGCGGCGGCTACGGGTTATTCACCGAGCCATCTCCAGCGGATATTCACCCGCGCCACCGGGCTGTCACCGGCAGCGATGGGTCGGGCGCTCCGCCTGGAGCGGGCCCAAGGCCATTTGCGGGAGGGAGCAAGCGTGACCGAGGCGATCTACGAGGCAGGCTATTCGGCGCCGAGTCGATTCTATGCCGATGCGGAGCGGCTCGGCATGACTCCATCCGCTTGGCGCGATGGTGGCATGGGTGAGACCATCCGCTGGACGGTCGCTCGCGGCTCATTCGGCGACATGCTGGTGGCGGCGACCGCGCGCGGCATCTGCCGGTTGACCTTCGACGAGGATGAGCAGGCGCTACGCCGCCGCTTTCCCAAGGCTGTTCTGATCCACGATCCCCAAGCGCCGTTGATCGTCGCTGCGCTGGCCGCAGTGTCCAATCCCAGGCTGACGCACGACCTTCCGCTCGATGTCATCGGAACCGCATTTCAACAGCGCGTGTGGGCCGAGCTGAGTCGTATCCCGCCCGGCGAAACACGGTCCTACCTCGACATCGCTCGAGCGCTCGGCGATCCTAACGCGACCCGCGCGGTAGGAACCGCAAATGGAGCAAACCCCGTCGCTGTGCTCGTTCCCTGCCATCGCGTCGTCCGCCATGACGGCAGCCTCGGTGGCTATGCGGGGGGACTCGATCGCAAACGCGCATTGCTCGTCGCCGAAGCAGGATCGCAGAAGGATGTTCTGCCCTTACTCTGATGGAGCAGCGTCCGCCGCGCGTGCCCATCCCGGTGCGGCAGGCTCGAGCGCGGCGAGAAAGCGATCTGCCTGCGTCCGGATCTCCGCTTTGGTGTCGTCGCCGAACCGGTCCCAGGTGGCATAAGGCTGCCACATCCGGCGATTGCGGCGCAGCTTGCCCTCGTTACGCGCGATGAAGTCCCAGTAGAGGGCGTTGAACGGGCAGGCGTCGTCGCCGACGCGCTTTTTCACGTCATAAGCGCAGCCTTTGCAATAATCGCTCATCCGATTGATGTAGGCGCCGCTGCCCGCATAGGGCTTGGTCGCCAGCCGCCCGCCGTCGGCATATTGGCTCATCCCCAGGACATTGGGATGCTCGACCCATTCATAGGCGTCGGCATAGACCACCAGATACCAGTCGGCGACGTCCTTGGGGGCGATCCCGGCGAGCATCGCGAAATTGCCGAGCACCATCAGCCGCTGGATGTGATGGG
This sequence comes from Sphingomonas sp., assembly GCA_031425975.1. Lineage (GTDB taxonomy): Bacteria > Pseudomonadota > Alphaproteobacteria > Sphingomonadales > Sphingomonadaceae > Sphingomicrobium. The sequence goes on along the minus strand of JANPKL010000110.1, from coordinate 847 downwards.
CATAGCCATTGTCGCGGGTGTTGCGGACGCTGTCGGCGCAGCAGGCCATTTGCGTGTCGCCGGTCCAGTAGAATTCGGGCAGGGAGCGCGTGTTGCCGAAGAAATTGGCCTCGCCCAGCCCGGGCATTTCGAGCCAGTACATGCCGCGGATATATTCGCGCCAGCCGATCATCTGGCGAATGAAGCCCTCGGCAGCGTTGAGCGGGACCGATCCGGCGCGATAGGCCGCCTCGGCCGCCTGGCACACTTCGAGCGCGGTCAGCAGTCCGCAGTTGAGACTGGTCGAAAGCCGCGAATGATAAAGGAAATCGGCCCCTTCGAGCATCGCATCCTGATAGGTGCCGAAGCGCGGCAGCCGCTCCTCGACGAAATCGGCGAGCAAGGCGCGGGCTTCCGTCGCCGTGACCGGCAAAGCGAAGCCTTCGAGCGTTCCGAAATGGTGGCGAAAGCGCCCGTCGACGAGCGCGATCACGTCGCGCGTCGTCTCGTCGGGTTCGAAGCGCAGCGGCTCGCGCTGGGGGAGGGCCTTGGGTGGGGCGGCGCGATTCTCCTTGTCGTAATTCCACTGGCCGCCGGTGGGTTTGCCGTCGGGCTCGATCAGCAGGCCGGTACGGCGGCGCTGCTGGCGATAGAAATTCTCCATCACCAGTTCGCGCCGCGACGCGGCCCAAGCGAAGAAGTCGGGCAGGGGGCAGATGAAGCGGTCGTCGTCGAGCAGCTCGACCGGCAGCCCGAGCGCATCGGACCAGGTCGCGATATCCTGCATTACCCGAACTTCCCCCGCCTCGCAGATGCGAAGGGCGGTGGGGCGGTGGCGGGTGACGGCGCGGGCGACTTCGCCGCGGAA
>JANPKL010000109.1:0-12336 GCA_031425975.1 Sphingomonas sp. | reverse complement strand
CAATGCGTCGATGCCGGGGCCACCGCTTTGGTCGCGGGGACCGCCGCCTTCCGTGGTGGGCCGGACCATTATGCCGCCAATATCGCAGCGCTCAAAGGCGGGCAGTGACCGACGGCGGGGCGCTCCAGCGGCTGGCGCGGGTGCCCCTTCTCCAGCGCCTGTCGCCCAAGGGCAAGGCACCGTTGCGCCTCCAGGCCGTCCCGCGCGACCATGTCGCGGGGTCGAAGGCGATCGGCCATCAGTTGCTCGAGGGCCGTTATGCGGTCGGCGGCGAGGCGGTGACCCTGGCCGATCTCGATTGGCTGGCGGTCGGCACCACGAGCTCGCTGGGGGCCTCGCTGCACGGCTTTTCCTGGCTGCGCGACCTTGCCGCCGCGGCCACCCGCGAGCGCGGCGCGAGCCTTGCCGAAGGCCTCGTCGCACGCTGGCTCCAGGCGCATGGCGAGAAGGTCGACGCCGCCTGGGCCCCGGCCTTGTGGGGCGAGCGGCTGCTGTTCTGGCTGGCTTACGCCCCTTATCTGCTGTCGCGGCGCGACCCGGCCTATCGCTCGGCGCTGCTCAACACCATGGCGCGCGGCAGTCGCCACGTCGGCAGTGTCGCCGACGATGCCCCGCCGGGCCTGCCCCGGATCACCGCCTGGAGCGGACTGACCGCCGCCTGCCTGCTCCTCTCCTCGGGCACCGCGCGATTGGCGCGGGCCGAGGCCGGGCTCGCCCGCGCGCTCGCCTCCGCCCAGCATGACGATGGCGGGCTGATGAGCCGGTCGCCCGCCGAGCAGGCGCTGCTGGTCGACCGCCTCGGCCTGCTGCGCGCCGCTTATGCCGCTGCCCGCCACGATTTCCCGCAGGGGCTGGAGGATGCCGGCGCCGCTGCGCTAGCCGCGCTGCACGGCGTCACCATGGGCGACGGCAGCCTGTCGAGCTGGCAGGGCGGCAACGAGGGCGACCGCCCCGCGCTCGCCGCGCTGCTCGAAGGCTGCGGTTTCCGCGCCCGGCCACTGCGCATCCCGCGCGGCTGGGGCTATCACCGGCTGAGTGCGCTCGGCACCATCCTGGTGATCGACGCCGCCCCGCCGCCCGCCGCCCGCCTCAGCCGCTGCGGCACCGCCTCGACTCTCGGTATCGAGCTGAGCGACGGTCAGCAAAAACTGGTCGTCGGCTGCGGCGGTGCGGGACGGGCTGCCGGCATTCTTCCCGACGGGCTTGGCGAGGCCCTGCGCACCACTGCGGCCTTCTCGACCCTCACCGTCGCCGACAGCAATTCGACCGCGATCACCGCCGAAGGCATGCTCGGACGCGGCGTCACCGAGGTCAGCGTCGAGCGCAGCGAAGATAATGACGCCAGCCGGATCGAAGTCGCGCATGACGGCTATGTCCGCAGCTTCGGCCTCGCCCACCACCGCGCGCTCAGCCTCGGCAACGACGGCAAGGAAGTGCGCGCATTGGACCGGCTGGTCCCGCGCGGCCGCCGCAAGCTGCGCGACGCCGTGCCCTTCGCCTTGCGCTTCCATCTCGGCATCGGGGTCGAGGCTTTGGCCACCGCCGATGGGCTCGGCGCGCTGATCCGCTCGCCAGGCGCGCCGCCGTGGAATTTCCGCTGCCGCGGCGCCCAGCTCGAAATCGAGGAAAGCGTTGTGGTCGACGGGCAGGGCCATCTTCGCGCTACCGTCCAGCTGGTCCTGATTGGCGAGGTCTCGCACCTCGGCGGCGAGATCGGCTGGCAATTTCGCCGTTCCAGCTAGGACTTCCATGACCGATCGCATTTCCGTCCGCCGCGCCCTGCTGTCGTTGTCCGACAAGGACGGGATCGAGCCCCTCGCCGCCGCGCTGGCCGGGCTGGGTGTCGAGCTGGTCTCGACCGGAGGCACCGCCCGCCGGCTGCGCGAGCTTGGCCACCCCGTTCGAGACGTGGCCGAGCTGACCGGTTTCGCCGAAATGATGGACGGCCGCGTCAAGACGCTCCACCCGGCGGTCCACGGCGGGCTGCTCGCGGTGCGCGACGACCCGGCGCACATGGCTGCGGCCACCGCGCAGGACATCGGCATGATCGACCTGGCGGTAATCAATCTCTACCCATTCGAACGTACCGTCGCCGCGGGCTCCGAACGCGACGCCATCGTCGAGAATATCGATATCGGCGGTCCCGCAATGGTCCGTTCGGCGGCCAAGAACCATAACGTCGTGGCGATCGTCACCGATCCCGCCGACTATCCCGCCTTGATCGCGGAGCTTGAGCAGAACGACGACACGACGTCGCTCGATACCCGCCGCCGCCTCGCCGCCAAGGCCTTCGCCCGCACCGCCGCCTATGACAGCGCGATCGCAGGCTGGTTCGCCTTCGCCGATCTGGGGCATCACTTGCCCGACACCCTGCCCCTCGCGCTGACCAGGGCCGCGACCCTGCGCTATGGCGAAAACCCGCATCAGCAGGCCGCGCTCTACGTGCCGCAGGCGAGCACCAACCCCGGTGTCGCCGGCGCCCGCCAGGTCCAGGGCAAGGAACTGAGCTACAATAACTTGAACGACGCCGATGCCGCGCTCGAACTGGTTGCAGAATTGCGCGACGGCAAGCCCGCCTGCGTCATCGTCAAGCATGCCAATCCGTGCGGCGTGGCCGAGGGCGAGACCTTGCTCGAAGCGTATACGGCGGCCTTCCGCTGCGACAGCGTCTCGGCCTTTGGCGGAATCGTCGCGGTCAATCGCCCGCTCGACGAAGCGACCGCCCGCGCCATCGTCGAGATCTTTACCGAAGTGGTGATCGCGCCCGACGCGGATGCAGCCGCGATCGCCGTCTTCGCCGGCAAGAAGAACCTCCGCCTGCTACTGACCGGCGACTTGCCCGACCCTCGCCGTCCGGGCCTGATGCTCAAGAGCATCGCGGGGGGCGTGCTGGTCCAGAGCCGCGACAATGGCGTAATTCGCCCCGACATGCTCAACGTCGTCACCCGCCGCCAGCCGACCACCCGTGAAGTCAACGACTGCCGCTTCGCCTGGACCGTCGCCAAGCACGTTAAGTCGAACGCCATCGTCTACGCGAATAACGGGGTGACTGCGGGCATCGGTGCGGGCCAGATGAACCGCCGCGATTCGGCGCGGATCGCTGCCGTCAAAGCGCGCGAGGCGGCCGAGACCTTCGGCTGGGACCAGTCCCGCACGATCGGGTCGGCGGTCGCCAGCGACGCCTTCTTCCCCTTTGCCGACGGTCTGATGGCCGCGATCGAGGCCGGCGCGACGGCCGTCATCCAACCGGGCGGCTCGATCCGCGACGACGAGGTAATCGCCGCGGCGGACGAGGCGGGGCTGGCCATGATCTTCACCGGCATGCGCCACTTCCGGCACTGACGTTTCTTGCTCCTCCGCCGGGCACTTGGGGGAGCTGTCCGATTACCGCTCCGCCTTCGCCGCCGGCAGATCCACCTCGATATCGGCCTTGCGCATCTTGAACAGCAGGCGGTCCTCGGGGCCGAAGCCCTTCATCCAGATCACCCAGCCGAAAGCGGCGAGGATCAGTGGAATGCCGAGAGCGAGTTGGATCCATTCGGGAGCCATCCTCGCCAACTGCCCGACCGCGATCGCCGCCGCTGCCGCCCACAGCAATGGCCAACGCCAGCCGCTGACCGGACCGCCAAGCAATCGGCTCGCCAGCCGAGCCTTCGTCAGCGCGGCAAAGGCCAGCGCGAGGCACAAAGCGATGGCGGGCGCCGTCGCTTGCCACTCGGGCGTCCAGCCGAGGCGCCGGAACAGCAGGATCAGCGCCACGCTCAGGATGGCCTGCAGCGCCAGCATCGCCAGGCTCAGCATCATGTTGCGGTGGCGCGCGATATAGATGAGCGCCGCTTCGCTGGTGGTCGCGGTCGCCGCGATCACTTCGGCGGCCAGCAGGAACACCAACGCCGCGGTGCCGGCGACGAACACCGGCCCGACCAGCCCCATCACCCCTTCGCCCGGAAGGCCCAGTGCAAGCGCCACCGCGGCCTGCGCAGCGATCACCCAGAATCCGACCTGCCTTATCTGTTTGGCGACCCCGACCCGGTCCCCGGCCTCCAGGCTTCGGCTGATCACCGGGCCCAGGATCGGGTCGAAACTGGTCTTGAGCTTGCTCGGCAGTGAGGCGACGTTCTGCGCGACATAATAGATTCCGACCAGCGCCGGCGTTGCAAACAGCCCGAGGATGGCGAGGTCGATGCGGCGGCTGGCCCATTCGACCATGTCGGCCGCGGCGATCGGAATGTTGCGCCGCGCCAGCCGCCAGCTCTCGACCGGCTGCGGTCGCCAGCCATGCGCCCGGCCGTAAGTGCGGAAGAACGGCACTGCCGAAGCAATCAGCGCACCGATCATCGACAGCGCGTAAGCGAAGATCAGCCCGTCGCGCTTGGAGATGAATGCGAACGCAAAGGCCGCGATGCTGATCGTCCACGGCTCGACGATCGCCCGCGCCCGCACCGTCGCGCCGACATCGTGACGATAAGCGAGCGCAGCCAGCATGACGTCGCTCCACGCCAGTGCCAGCACGGTTACCGGCAACAGCCATTCAAGCCCGTGTATCTCCGAATTCGGAAACATCGCCTGCGGAAAGGCGAACAGCAGCGCCATGCCGATCACGGCGGCCATCAGGGCGACCAGTAGGGCATCCCAGGTCACGCAGACGTGTGGCTTGTCCGATTGCGCCAATTGCTGCGCCAGCCCGCGCTTGAGGCCCAACGTCGCGATCTGCGCGACGAATTCGACCACCAGCACGGCGTAAGCGAAGCGGCCGAGCGCCTCGGCGCCATACATCCGTCCGGCGATGAACAGGAACGGCAGCCGCGCCGCCAGCCGCAGCAGGAACCCGAGGAAGTTGATCCGTCCGCCCCGCGCCAGCGCGGCCAGATCGTTGCGGTCGGGCTCGGCGGCGGCGTCAGCAGTCAATGCGCCAGGCCCCAATTGGCGCCCCAGCCGACTTCAACCGCCAGCGGCACGTCGAGCGTCACCACCGGCTCGGCGGCATGCGCCATGACGTCACGGATCACCGCGGCGGCCTGATCTTCCTGTCCCTGCCGCACCTCGAACACGAGCTCGTCGTGGACCGACAACAGCATCCGCGCGTCGAGCTCGGCCCTGGCCAGGGCGCCCGGCATGCGGACCATCGCACGCTTGATGATGTCGGCGCTGGTCCCTTGGATCGGCGCATTGATCGCCGCGCGCTCCGCGCCTTGGCGCAGGTTCATGATCGGTGACTTGATGGCGGGGAAGTGCGTCTTGCGGCCGAACAACGTCTCCGAATAGCCGCATTCGCGCACCTGCTGCAGCGTGGTCGAGATGTAATTCTTGATGCCCGGAAAGCGTTCGAAATAACGATCGATCATCGCTTTGGCTTCGTCCTGCGGAATGGCCATTCGGCCGGCAAGGCCCCAGCTTGAAATGCCATAGAGGATCGCGAAGTTGATCGTCTTGGCCTTGCCGCGGCTGTCCTTGCCGGCGTCGCCGAACAGCTCGAGCGCGGTGATGGTGTGGATGTCGTCGCCGCGCGCAAACGCTTCCTTCAGCTGCGGCACGTCGGCGATATGCGCGGCGAGCCGAAGCTCGATCTGGCCATAGTCGGCCGCCAGCAGCGAAAAGCCTTCCTCGGCGATGAACGCATTGCGGATCCGCGCGCCGATCTCGGTCCGGATCGGGATATTCTGGAGGTTGGGGTCGGTCGAGGAGAGGCGCCCGGTCTGCGCCGCCGCGAGCACGTAGCGGGTGTGGACCCGGTCGCTCCTGGGATCGATCTGCGCCTGGAGCGCATCGGTATAGGTGACACGCAACTTGGTCAGCAGCCGCCAGTCGAGCACCAGCCGCGCGACCTCGACCCCCTCAGCCTCGAGCCGCTCTAGCTCGCTCTGGTCGGTCGAATAGGCCCCCGACTTGCCCCTGCGCCCGCCCTTGAGGCCAAGCCGGTCGTAGAGCACGCCGCCCAGTTGCTGGGGAGAGCCGATGGTGAAGGGCCCGCCGGCCGCGGCGAAGATGCGCTCTTCCAGCGCCGCGGTCTCGGTCGCGAAGGTCGCCGACAGCTCGGCCAGATAGGGCCGGTCGACCTTGATCCCGGCCTCCTCCATCGCCGCGATCGGCGCGATCAGCGGCAGGTCGACCAGCCGATAGACCCGCGTCGCATGCTCGGCCGCCAGCCGGGCCTCGAGCCGCTGCCACAGGCGCAGCGAGAGATCGGCCTGCTCGCCGCAATATTCGGCGGCGGCTGGCACCGCGACCTGGCCGAAGCGGACCAGCTTCTGCCCGGTGCCGCAGACGGCCTTCAGCGGCAGCGCGTCATGCGCGAAATGGCGCTTGGCGAGTTCGTCGAGATTGTGCCCGAAACGCCCGCCGTCGAGCGCGAAGCTGGCCAGCATGACGTCCTCGACCGAGGCCGGCACGAGCCCCTGCCGCTCGACCAGCTTGAACTGGTCCTTCAAATTATGCCCGAGCTTGCGGACGCTGGCATCCTCCAGCAGCTGCTTCAGCAGGATCAGCGCATCGCGCAGGGGCACCTGCGTCGGTCCCTCGCTGAGCAGATCGCCTCCGCCATGACCGAGCGGCACATAAGCCGCTCGTCCTGGCGCCAGCGCCAGTGCAAAGCCAGCCAGCTCCTCGGACAGCCCCTTGGCGTCATCGCCCTGAAAATGGACCGCGACATGGCCTTGCGCCTGCGCCTCGGCAATCCAGCGGATGAGCTCGTCGACCTCGGCCACCACCGCATAACTGCTGCGGTCGAGCGTGATCGGCTCGGCCTCGCCCGGACCCGCCGGCCGCGCCGGGGCCGTGGGCCTCGCCGAGCCCGTGTCGCGCGTGTTTCCGCCGACCATCCGCGCTAGCAGGGTCTTCCAACCCTGGTCTTCGAGGAAGGCGCGTAGCGGGTCTTCGGGGATGTTCTTCAGTTCGAGCGCATCCAGCGGCTCGGGCAGGTTCATTTCGCACACCAGCCGGACCAGTTCGCGGCTCAATCGGGCCGCCTCGGCATGCTCCAGCAAATTCTGCCTGAGCTTGGGCTTCTTGATCCCGTCAGCCGCGGCCAGCACCGCCTCCAGCCCGCCATGTTCCTGGATCAGCAGGCTGGCGGTCTTGGGCCCGATCCCCGGCACGCCCGGCACATTGTCCACGCTGTCGCCCATCAGCGCCAGCACGTCGCCGAGCAACTCGGGCGGCACGCCGAACTTCTCGACCACATAGGCGCGGTCCATGCGGCGGTCGTTCATCGTGTCGAGCATGTCGACCGAGCCATCGTCGATCAGCTGCATCAGGTCCTTGTCGGAACTGACGATCGTCACCTTCCACCCGTGCTTCTTCGCCTCGGTGACGTAGCAGGCGATGATGTCGTCGGCCTCCAGCCCCTCTTCCTCGATGCACGGGATCGAGAAGGCCCGGGTGGCGACGCGGATCAGCGGCAGCTGGGGGACCAATTCCGTAGGGCAGGGCGGCCGATGCGCCTTATACTGGTCGTACATGGCGTTGCGGAACGTGCTCGACCCCTTGTCGAGGATCACCGCCATGTGGGTCGGACCTTCCGCCTTCGACAGGCTCTCGGCCAGCTTCCACAGCATCGCGGTATAGCCATAGACCGCGCCGGTATTCATCCCGTGGCGATTGGTCAGCGGCGGCAGCCGGTGGAAAGCGCGGAAGATATAGGCCGACCCGTCGACCAGATAGAGATGGGGCTGGGCGGCGCTGGTGGACTGAGGCTCGGACATGCGCCGCCGGGTGTAGCAGCCTCGCCCCCCAAATCCACCTGTCGGAGGCAGCCGGGGCTTTGCGTCGCGCGCGCCAACCTGCGATGGGGCGGCATGGCCGAGAAATTCGAACGTCATCGCCAGCCATGGACGACCGACGAGCTGCAGAAGCTGCATCGGCTGGCGCAGAAGGGCATGGGGCTGAAAGCGATCGCCAAGGCGCTGACCCGGAGCGAGGAGAGCGTCGACAAGCAGGCCAAGTCGATCAAGCTGAAGATCGCCAAGCTGAGGTGAACGCGCCTCAAGCGGACCTCGACGTTCAGGTCCGGCCCTCGATCCGCAACGCCCTGCAGGTGCCGGCCCCTCGTCGCGTGCTCGGCCTTGCCGCGGCAATTCTGCTCGAACTGCTGCTCATCCTGGCGCTGCTGACCTTGAACGCGCCCGAACGGACGTCAGACGTGGCCGAGGACCGGTTGGTGACCTTCGACGTCGGCCCGCCCGAGCCCGCGGCCGACGAGCCGCCACCGCCCGCTGCTCCGACCCCGCCGCAACCGGAGGCCGCCGCGCCCGTGCCCACGCCGCCGCAGCCGGTGACCCCGCCGACCCTCGTCACGCCGCCGCCCCGGGTGGTCCTGCCGCGCGCCGCGCCTGCGCCGGTCGTCTCGGCCCCTCCGCCCGCGCCCCCGGCACCTCCGTCACCGCCTGCCCGGGTCCGGGCACCCGCCGGTCCGCCCGCGCCGCGCGGCTCCGGCAGCGGGGACTCGGCGGTGGTCGGCACCGCCCCCAATGGCGAAAAGCTTTATGCCGCGGCCTGGTATCGCGAGCCCAGCGACGGCGAATTGCGCGGCTATCTATCGACCGCCGATGGCCCCGGCTGGGCGCTGATCGCCTGCAAGACCGTCCCCGACTTTCGCGTCGAGGACTGCGCCGGGCTCGCCGAATATCCCGAGCGCGGCGGAATGCTGCGCGCGGTCCTCGCCGCCGCCTGGCAATTCCGCGTCCGCCCGCCCCGCGTCGGCGGCAATTACGAAGTCGGCGCTTGGGTCCGCATCCGCATTGAATACAGCCGCCGCTAGGGGACCAACAACGTGTCCTTGGCCTGCGCGAGGGTCTTGGGATAATCGCGGGTGAAATGCAGCCCTCGGCTTTCGCGCCTGGCCAGTGCCGAGCGGACGATGAGGTCGGCCACCTCGACCAGGTTGCGGAGCTCGATCAGATCGGGCGTGACCCGGAAATGCGCGTAATATTCGAGCACCTCGCCGCGCAACATGTCGATCCGCCGCTTGGCCCGCTCGAGCCGCTTGGTGGTCCGGACGATCCCGACGTAATTCCACATGAAACGACGGATTTCGCCCCAAGTCTGGGCGATGACCACTTCCTCGTCGCTGTCGGTCACCCGGCTCTCGTCCCACTCGCGGACCGTGGCGAGGGGCGGCAATTCGTCCCAGCGCTCGATGATGTCGCGTGCCGCCGCTTCGCCGAACACGAGGCATTCGAGCAGGCTGTTGGAGGCGAGGCGATTGGCCCCGTGCAATCCGCTCTCGGTGACTTCGCCCGCGGCATAAAGGCCCGGCGCGTCGGTTCGGCCGGACAAATCCACCACCACTCCGCCACAGGTATAATGTTGCGCCGGGACGACCGGGATCGGCTGGCTGGTGATGTCGATCCCTAGGCCCAGCAGTTTCTCGTGGATGTTGGGAAAATGCGCGCGGACGAAGTCGGGGTCGCGGTGCGAGATGTCGAGGTGGACGAAATCGAGCCCGTCGCGCTTGATTTCATTGTCGATCGCGCGCGCCACCACGTCCCGCGGCGCAAGCTCGGCGCGCTCGTCGTAATCGGGCATGAAACGCTTGCCGGTGACCGGATGCTTCAGGATGCCGCCCTCGCCGCGCACCGCCTCGGTGATAAGAAAGTTCTTGGTTTCGAGGTGATAGAGGCAGGTCGGGTGAAACTGCATCATCTCCATGTTGGAGACGCGGCAACCCGCGCGCCACGCCATGGCGATGCCGTCCCCGGTCGCCCCGCGCGGCGCGGTCGAGTAGAGATAGACCCGCCCCGCCCCGCCGGTCGCGAGCACGGTGGCGCGGGCGGTCAGCGTCTCGACCTTCCGGGTCGCGCGGTTCCAGGCATAGAGGCCGTGGACCGCGCCATCGGTCGAGAAATGCGCGCCGTGGCGCCCGGTGATCAGGTCGATCGCCACCATCCCGGGCAGAAGCGTGATGTTGGGGCTCGCCCCAGCTGCAGCCTCGAGCGCCTGTTGCACTGCCCAGCCGGTGGCGTCGGCGACATGGACGATGCGGCGATGGCTGTGTCCGCCCTCGCGGGTCAGATGCAGCGCGCCATCTTCCTGTGCGAAGGGCACGCCCAGCTCAACCAGCCGCGCGATTGCCGCCGGAGCAGCGCCAACGACATGCTCGACCACCGCGCGGTCGTTGAGCCCCGCGCCGGCGACCATCGTGTCCTCGACATGGGCGGCGAAACTGTCGCCTTCCTCCAGCACCGCCGCGATCCCGCCCTGCGCCCAGCCGGTCGCCCCGTCGCTCAGCGGCCCCTTGGCGATCACCGCGACGCGCTTGTCGATGGCGAGATTGAGTGCGGCAGTCAGCCCGGCCGCGCCGGAGCCGATGACGAGGACGTCGAAGGAAGTGGTCACTTGCCTCCCCTCCCGCGACCGGGACCCGACCGCCCCGTCACGCCCGCACCAAACTCAGGAACACATCCTCCAGGTCGGGATCCTTGGTCACCACGTCGACGATCCCGAAGCCGTCGCGCTGGAGCGCGGCCAGCACCTCGCCCGCATTCACCCGGTTCTTGGCGTAAGTGATTGCCAGGCTGCGCTCACCCTGCAACGTGACGTCGGTGAAGCAGGCGTTGCGCGGGACCTCGATCACGTCGCGGTCAACCGTCACCACCACATTCTTCTCCTGCGCGCGGGCCAGCAGCTGCTTGGTTGGTTCGTTGGCGACCACCTTGCCGTGGTTGATGATCGCGATCCGGTCGCACAATTGCTCGGCTTCCTCGAGATAATGGGTGGTGAGGATCACCGTCACGCCGGCGGCATGCAATTCCTTCAGATAGGCCCATAATTGCTGGCGAAGCTCGATGTCGACGCCGGCGGTCGGCTCGTCCAGCACCAGGATCGGCGGGGAATGGACCATTGCCTTGGCGACCAGCAGCCGGCGTTTCATGCCGCCCGACAGGGTTCGCGAATAGGCGTGCGCCTTGTCGGTCAGCCGCATCACTGCCAGCAAGGCGTCGGTCTGCCGCTCCTTCGCCGGAATGCCGTAAAGCCCGGCCTGAATCTCCAGCGCCTCGCGCGGAGTGAAAAAGGGGTCGAACAGGATTTCCTGCGGGACTACGCCGATCGACAATTTGGCGTTGCGCGGATGGGCGTCGATGTCGAAGCCCCATATCTCCGCCGTCCCCTCGGTCTTGGTGACCAGCCCGGCGAGGATGTTGATCAGCGACGACTTGCCCGCGCCATTGGGGCCCAACAATCCGAAGAGCTGGCCGCGACCAACTTCGAGGCTGACCCCGTCGAGGGCGCGCTTGCCGCCCGCATAGGTCTTGCCAAGGCCATTGATTCGGATCGCTGGGGGGACGTCGTTCATACCGATTCGCTTAACGGCCTGCCCACCATGACGAAAGGGCACAAGGTAAATGGCGCATTTACCTTACTTGGCAGGGTGAATTTGACGTTAACCCTGTAGCCCGCTGGCTGTGCGCCGCATCCTGACCTTTCTCCTGCCCGTCATCTTGCTGAGCGCGGCCCCGGGCAGCGCGCAGCAGGTCGCGCCGCGCTCTGCGATCCCGCGGGCGCAGGCCGGGGCCGCGCTCATCTATCCGCTGACCGTGATCACCAAGAACGACATGGACTTTGGCGCGATCGGCGTTGCCGGTGCAGGCACCGCGATCATCAATCCCGTCACCAATGTCCTCACTGTCACCGGCGGTGTCTCGCGCCTCGGTGGAAGCCCGCGCGCGGCGACGTTCCTCGGGGCCTCGCGGAGCGCGGCGGTGGTCATCCTCAAGGTGCCCAACCAGCCGATCACGCTGACCCGCATCGGCGGCAGCGAAACCATGCTGGTGCGCGACTTCACCCTGCAGGGGCAAGACAAGCGCACCCTCGCCCGGCTCGAGAGTTTCGAGTTCAACGTCGGCGCGACCCTGATCGTCTCGGCCGGCCAGGTCGAGGGCATCTACAGCGGCACCTTCGACGTCCAGGTGCAATATCCCTGAGCCCCCGCGGCGGTCGTGAAAGATGGCCGAACAGGGTTAATCCTCCATTGTGGTTCAATCTTGAACCGCCGTTGAGACGGCCCGCCCCACAAATATGGTCGTTCAACCAATGTGGGGAACCCAAGGACATGCGTTACAAATTTGCACTCGCGGCGCTCGCCGCCACTACCGCTTTCGCCACCCCTGCCGCCGCGCAGTTCGTCACCGCCGACAGCACCGCCTCGATCGAGGCGCGCGCCCTGCTGATCCAGCCGGCCACGCTGCAGCGGGTCGACGACCTCAACTTCGGCACCATCGTTGCCACGCCCACCGCCAGCGGTGTCGTCAGCATCAACGCGGTGTCCGGCCTGCGCACCGTCGCTCCGGCGCTGACCGGGTCGAGCACCGATGTCGGCGGCCGCGGCCGCTTCATCGGCAA
>JANPKL010000108.1:0-8891 GCA_031425975.1 Sphingomonas sp. | reverse complement strand
TTCGAACATCCGCGCGACAGCGAGCAATTCCTCCTGAGTCCATTCATCGCCGTGGCGGAACAGACCCGCGGTCCCGGCCGCGGTGGTCCCCGGCCGCGCGTGGACCAGGTTGTTGCGCGTGGCGACCAGTGCATCGAACTCGGTCGCAGCGTCGACCAGCGCCGGCTCGCGCTTTCGCGCCAAACTGAGCAAGGTGTCGGCGACCCGGCCGGCGGTCCGCTCGGACAGATCGGCCATGCTACCGGGCTCCAATCGCTCGCACGCCTGCACCGCATTCCATTCGAGGCTTGCAAAGCCATAGACCGCGGCCCCAAGCGCGGCGGCATAATCGGGATCGAGCGGCGCGGGAGAGAATTCGTCCATCCCCCCGCCCTAGCCGCTCCGCCCCGCCACACCAAAAGGAAGGATGCGCCGTGGCCGACCTCTACCTCAAGAAGCTCGAAGCCGAACGCAAGCGCCTGTGGGCCACCGCCCGCCTGAAGGGCCTGCCCAAGGAAACCCCCGAACGACAGGAGATCGCCCGCCTCGACAAGGCGATCGCGGAGCACAAAAGCAAGGTGAAGGGCGGGACGCCAACAGCCGGGTGACAATAAGGCTTATGTCAGATCTCGACCCAAAGCGGGCGCTACCAAATCAAGTTTGTGACGACGATGATGAGGAGGAAGGCGAGGATGCCGATGCCAGACACCTTCATCCACTTCTCCATGAAGCCAATGTATCGTCTGGTGAACTCGCGGTGTTTCATCGGTGTAAGCTATCGCCGCTTCTGTCCGCATTCACCAGTTGCGGACGTCAAAACCTGTTCAATCCCGCAGCAATTCGTTGATCCCCGTCTTGCTCCGGGTGCGCTCGTCGACCGTCTTTACGATCACCGCGCAGGCCAGGCCCACGCCGCCGTCCTTGCCCGGCAGCGTGCCGGGGACGACCACCGAATAGGCCGGGACCCGACCGTACATCACCTCGCCCGACGCGCGGTCGACGATCTTGGTGCTCGCGCCAAGGAACACGCCCATCGAGATGACCGCGCCGCGCTCGACCACCACGCCCTCAGCGACTTCGGACCGCGCGCCGATGAAGCAATCGTCCTCGATGATCACCGGCCCGGCCTGCAGCGGCTCGAGCACGCCGCCGATCCCGGTTCCGCCCGAAATATGGACGTTGCGCCCGATCTGCGCGCAGCTGCCGACGGTCGCCCAGGTGTCGATCATCGTGCCTTCGCCCACGTAAGCGCCGAGGTTGACGAAGCTCGGCATCAGGACCGCGCCCGGCGCGATGAACGCGCCGCGCCTGACGATCGCGCCCGGCACCGCGCGAAAGCCCGCCGCGCCGAATTCCTCCGCGCCCCAGCCGACGAACTTGCTGTCGACCTTGTCCCACCAGGGCGCGCCGCCGGGCCCGCCTGAAATCGCCGCCATCGGGTTCAAGCGAAAGCTCAGCAGCACGGCTTTCTTGAGCCACTGGTTGACCGTCCAGGAGCCCTCGTGGCCCGGCTCGGCCACCCGCGCCGCGCCCCGGTCGAGCAGGTCGAGCGCCGCCTCGACCGCCTCACGAACCGGCCCGCGCGTGTCGGCAGAGACGCCGTCGCGCTGTTCCCAGGCCTGATCGATGGTCGCGGCAAGGTCGGTCATTGGTCCTCCGTCAGTGTTTCGAGCCAATCTGAGACATCCGTGATGGTCTCGTCGATATGGCCGGGGTCGGCGTCGTGATTGCCGCGCTCGGAGCCATTGTCCACCCACACCGTCTTCATCCGAAGCGTCTTCGCCGGCCGTAGATTTTGGGCCATGTCCTCGACCATGCAAGCGCGCGCCGGATCGATCTCGAAGCGCGCGCACAGCAGGGCATAGCCGTGGGCATCGGGTTTGGGGATCAATTCGCAGCCGTGGATGTCGTGCAGATGCTCGAAGCGGTCGCCGATCCCGATTCGCTCCAGCACCCGCGCCGCATAAGGCGCATCGCCGTTGGTGAAGACGAACTTGCGCCCCGGCAGCCGGTCGAGCCCCTCTGCAAGCGCCGGATTGGCCCCGACCCGGTCGAGCGCGATGTCGTGGACGTCGGCGAGGAAATGATGCGGGTCGACCCCATGCTCCTTCATCAGCCCGGCCAGCGTCGTGCCGTGGGTGTGGAAATGATGCTTCTGGATGCGCCGAGCCTCGGCTGCCTCGACCCCCAGCAAGCGCTGGATATAGGCGCCCATGCGCTGGTCGATCAGCGCGAACAGTCCCGTCGCGGCGGGGTAGAGGGTGTTGTCGAGGTCGAAGATCCAGTCGCGAACATGGGCGAATGGCGCGCGGATCGGGGCCGCGGCGGCCGCGATACCGTATTTTGAAGAGGCGGAATCTGCCATAATGTTTTTGCCCTATCCCGGTTCCGTCTTTCAGCAAAACGAAAGGAATGATCAGGCATATAAAAGCCCGATAACTCATTAACTTACCGCTGCCGCGCGAAGGGTTCGACCGATGAACAGGGCACTTTTGGGTTCGACTGCCTGCGGTTTGATGCTGGTCCTGTCGGCTTGCGGCGGCGGTGGCGGCGGCGGCGGCGTGAGTTCGACTCCGCCAGCGCCCCTGACCCCAACTCCGACTCCGACCCCGACCCCGACCCCGACGCCAACGCCGACTCCCACGCCAACCCCGACCCCGACCCCGTCGCCGACCAACTACAACACGTCCGAATATCAGTCGTCCAACGCCGCGCTCATCTCGGGCGCGCTTGCCGCCTATGACGCCGGCGCGACCGGCCGGAACATCAAGGCGGCGGTGATCGACAGCGGAATCAATCCGAACCTGAGCGAATTTGCCGGCAGGATCGACCCCGCCAGCCGCGACGTGACCCTGAGCGGGCGCGCGCTGGCCGACGAGGACGGTCACGGTACCGCCGTCGCCGCGGTAATCGGCGCCGCCCGCAACGGCAGCGTAATCCACGGCGTCGCCTTCGACAGCATTATCATTGCCCTTCGCGCCGATTCCGAAGGCACGTGCGCCATGACCGGCGAGGACGAAGGCTGCAAGTTCGGCGATCCGAGCATCGCCCGCGGGGTCGACGCGGCAGTCGCCGCCGGCGCGCGCGTGATCAACATGTCGCTCGGCGGCTCGGCCCCTGGCACCACCCTCCTCAATGCGCTTAGTCGGGCCGTCAATGCCGGCGTGGTCATCGTCATCTCGGCCGGCAACGACGGCAAGGATCCCGATCTCGGCATGACCGCCGACCCGTTCGCCGCCGTTCCTGCCTCCCGCTTCCCGACCAATGTCATCGTCGCGGGCTCGATCGGCGTGCGCGATGCCAGCTTCACCCTCACCAGCACCGACGAGCTGTCCGATTTCAGCAACCGCGCCGGCAGCAGCGCCAGCAATTACCTCGGTGCGCTCGGCTCGGGGGTCCGCACCATCAACCACCTCGACCAGACCGTGCGCTACAGCGGCACCAGCTTCGCCGCGCCGACCATTTCAGGCGCGGTCGCCTTGCTCGCCTCGGCCTTTCCAAATCTGAACGGCGCGGCAATCGTCGACATCCTGTTCCGCAGCGCCGACGACCTCGGCGCGGCCGGCACCGACGCGATCTACGGCCGCGGCCGCCTCAACATCGCGCGCGCCTTCGCCCCGATCGGGACGACCACCCTGGCCGGCACCAGCGTCGTCGTCGGCAACGGCGGCGGCGGCGGGACGCAGAGCCCGACCGCGGCGGGCGATGCGATCGTCGAAGGCCTCGGCGCGATCATCCTCGATGGCTACAGCCGTGCCTATGCGGTCGATCTCGCCAAGACCGTCCGCAGCGCGCCGCACAGCGCCCCGCTGCGCCGCGCCCTCGATGGCTCGGTCAAGGTCGGCGGCGCATCGGCCGGCCGCTTCAGCATCGCCATGACCGTCGCCGAGCGCCGCAATGCCTCGGGCGTCCTGGTCGAGCGGACCGACATCGGTCCCGACGATCTGCGCAAGGCGCGGTTGATCGCCGGGTCGGCAGTCGCCCGGATCGACGACCGGACCGCGCTCGCCCTGGGCTTTTCCGAGGGCGCCAAGGCGATGGAACGCCGCCTGAGCGGCGCCCATGCCGGCGCCTTCCTGATCGCCCGCGACACTGCCGGAAGTCCGGGCTTCGACGCGAAGCGCGGCACCGCCGTGGCGTTGCGGCGCGATCTCGGGATCGCCGCCTTGACCCTCTCGGGCGAGGCGGGCGAGGTTCACAGTGACGTGCCCGTCAGCGCCGCCGGCGCGCCCTACCGCTGGACCGCCGTCGCACTCGACCGCAAGCTCGGCAACAGCTGGCTGAGCCTCGGCCTCGGCCGCCTCGACGAGAAGCGCAGCCTGCTCGGCGGGCAGGTCGGCCTGGCGCTCGGCGGCGGCGGGGCGAGCACCGACTTCCTCGACGTGGAGGCGCGCCACACCTTTGGCCAGGGCTGGAGCGCGACGCTGTCGGCCCGCCGCGGCTGGACCCGCTTTGCCGGCGGCGCCTTCACCACCGGCGCCTATGCGATGGACGTGGCCCGCACCGGTCTGCTCGGCGCCGACGACCGGCTCGGCTTCCGGCTGTCGCAGCCGCTCCGGATCGACGGTGGCGGCTTCGCTCTCAACCTGCCGACCAGCTTCGATTATGGCAGCATGACCCCCGGCTACAGCCTCGTCCGCTCCAGCCTTGTGCCCAAGGGCCGCGAGCTCGACGCCGAGCTGAGCTACGGCACCCGGTTGGGCGCGACCGGCTGGCTCGGCGCCAATCTCTACGCTCGCCGCCAGACCGGCCATTATGCCGACCTGCCGACCGATCGCGGCGCGGCCGTGCGCTTCACTTTGGGCTTTTAGGCCACAGTCGGCAGGCGGCCGCCGCCGCCTACTTGCCAGCCTCTTCAGGATTTCGCAGTCTCCCCACGGGCATAGGGGAAAGTTAGTGGACGTGTTGCGTAGCGAGGGTGCGGCGGACGACCGCCGCGCCATCCAGTTCACCGGCAATTGGCGCGAATTCCTGCCGATCGCCGCGACCAACGTCCTGCTGATCATCGTCACCCTCGGCATCTACCGCTTCTGGGCCGCCGCGCGTGAGCGCCGTTATCTCTGGTCGCGCACGCACGTCATCGACGATACGCTGGAATGGAGCGGCACGGGGAAGGAGATGTTCATCGGCTTCCTGGCGGTGATCGCCGTCCTGCTGCCCTTTTTCCTGTTCATCCAGTTCGCCTTCCCGGCGATGCTGGCCCGCGGCCAGAACCTTGCTGCCGGACTGCTGGTCGCGGCTTTCTATGTCGGGCTGATCTGGCTGATCGGCTTCGCCGGCTTCCGCGCGCTCCGCTATCGGCTGAGCCGGAGCTGGTGGCACGGCATCCGCGGCGGCAGCGACGACAGCGGCGCGCCTTATGCGACCGAATTTCTCGGCCGCACCCTGCTCACCATCTTCACCGCCTTCCTCGCCTTTCCCTGGGCCACCACCAATCTGTGGAATTCGCGCTGGAACAGGATGAGCTTCGGTCCGCATCGCTTCGAGGCCAATTTGACCAGCGAGGGCCTGTGGCGCCGCTGGCTGTTGATCTACGTCATGCCGATTTTGGCGATATTCGCGGCCGGGGCATTCGGCGCCATGGCGATTGGTCAGCGTGTTGATGGCCTCGGCTTCGGTATTGCCGCTTTTTTCGCAATCATCGCCGTCCTGATCTACATCGCCATCCCGCTCGCCACCCTCCACTGGTATGCCAAATTCTTCCGCCATGCCGCCGCGTCGCTGCGCCTCGGAGAACTCGAATTCGGGTTCGAGGCGCGCACCCGCGACTGGCTCAAGCTGTTCCTCGGCAATTTCGGGCTGGCGATCATCACGCTCGGGCTTGGCATGGCCTATTGGAACTATCGCAACTGGTCCTTCATGGTCCGCCACGTCCGCCTCTACGGCGAGGTCGATCTCGAGGGCCTGACCCAGTCGAGCACTCGCGCGCCCAAGGATGCCGAGGGCTTTGCCGACGCCTTCGACATGGGCGCGATCTGAGGGCGCACGCATGACCCGCGCGACACTCTACGACGGGACCAATGCCTATGCGCATCACGTAACCGTCTCGACGCTCGGCGACCGGCTCCAACTGGTCACCGACGGCGGTCATGGCGAGGAGGTCGCGCCCGGCCTCCTGACCCGCGACGGCGAAGGCCACGATTGGCGGTTCGCGCGCAGCGACCGTCCCGGCTGGCGCCTCCGCTTCGAAGGCGAGCCGAGCGCCGACGTCGCCGCCTTGCTTCCCCGCGCCGCGCGCTACGGCGGGTTCATCGATCGCTTCGGCCTCGGCAAAGCGGCGCTGGTGCTGGCGGGCGTCGCGGGCGCGGTGCTGTTCGTCGGCTATTCCGCCCCGCAGTGGATCGCCCCCCACGTGCCGCAGAGCTGGGAGCGCAACCTCGGCACCGCCATCGTCGGCGATTTCGGCACGAATCGCCTGCGCGATCCCAAGCTCCAGGCCGCGCTCGAGAAGCTCGCCGAGCGGGTCGAACCCGGCGCCACCAGCGGCCCCCAGGCAATCAGTTTCGCCGCGCTCGACCTCGACATGGTCAATGCCGCCGCCTTGCCGGGTCGCCACGTCATCTTCTTCGAGGGCATGCTCAAGAAGGCCTGCAGCGCCGACGAACTGGCCGGCGTGATGGCGCACGAAATTGCCCATGTCCGCCGCCGCCACGTGACCGAATCCTTGTTGCGCGAGCTTGGCATCGGCGCTTTGATCCGCCTGTTCGCAGGCGGGGTCGGGGCCAATGCCCAGCAATTGGTCGGCCTCCAATATACCCGCGCCAACGAAGCCGAGGCCGACGCCGACGCGATCCGCATGCTTGCCGCCGCCGGGATCGATCCGCGCCCGACCGCCGCCCTGTTCCGCAAGCTCGATCCCGCCGCGGCCAAGGGCCGCCGCCGGTTCGAGGTCGAATGGCTCGAAAGCCATCCCGGCATCGCCGGCCGGGCCGCCCGGTTCGCCGCCGCCTTCCGCCCCAACGCCTCTTACCGACCGGCGCTGACTGCGACGGAGGCCAAGGATTTGCGCACAAACTGCAGTCCTTGGATAAAGCGGATTCACTATCAGCGCGGAGCCAAGGGACGTTGGATCACCACGTTCGAAGTATCCGACGGTCGTGGCGGGACGAAGCGCATACCCGCGCCGCCTAATTTCCCACCTCCGCAGACCCCGTCCCCGCCCCCGCCCCCGGCTAATCCATGACCGATCCCGCCGACGCCAAGCGAGAGCGCATCCTCGCGATCAGTCGCACCGTCCACTCAATCCCGGTCGAGGAGGGCGGCATGCTCAAGCGCGAGATCCGCCCAGCGCCGCCGCCGCCCGAACAAAGCTGGTCGACCGCCTTGGTCGCTGGCGGGATTGCCGCGCTGGCCGCTGGGCTGTGGCTGCGGCGCAAGCGCTAGCGCCTCACTTCTTCCTCGCCGCCGCGCCCTTCTTGCCGAGTTCGCTCTGCGCGGCGCTGCTCTTGCGCGGGTTGGACTTGCCTTCCTTGGCCGCCTTGGCATTGGCCCTCTTCGCCGTTTGGCTGCCGTGACCCTTGGTCTCTGCCATCGTCACTTCTCCTCTCGCACGGTCAACGCGCGAGGTGAAAAGCGGTCCTGCGGTCCTTGGACCTAGAAGCGATAGCCGAGGCTCAGCTGGACGCTGCGGGTCCGCCAATGCCCCTCGAAGTTCTGCGTCACATTGGCATTGGTGATGCGATTGACCGGGGTGGTGCCGACCATGACCGTGTCGACATTGCCCGCAAACCCCCGTGGCGCATCGACCAGCTTGACGATCCCGGCGTCGAAATAGCGGTGCCGCAGGCCGAGCTCGAGCCGCTCGTCCAGCCGGAAGCGCAGCCCCGCCATATGCTGGAATGCGCGCGCGCTGTCGTGGTCGCCGAAGCCCGACACCCGCGCCTGGCCATATCCGCCGCCGACGAAGGCGGTCAGCCGCCGTCCCAGCCCCACCTCGACGATGGCATTGGCCATCGCCGACAGCGCGCGGATGTTGCCCGGCCGCTGGAAGTCCGCGAGCCCGAGCGGGCCCAGTCCCGGCGCACCCGGATCGGGCGCCGCGCTCGGCCGATTGAGCGCGGCGTTGAGCTGGGTCAGGAAGTCGCCCGTGTAATCGTCGGCCGCGATCCGGCTGGTGCGGACCTGGCGATGCGCGATCTCGCCCTCCAGCCGAAGAAAGCCGAAGTCCCAGCCCGCCGCGACGCTGACTTCCGGCCCGGGCTTGGAGCGGGTGCCGAATACGTCGTCGACGAACACGTCGGCCGGCACCGGGGCGGCGGGGCTCGCAGGGGTCTGCGCGCTCGAGTAATCGATCGTCTGGTCGATGTCGTTGGCGCGGGCATCGACCACGCCCAAGCCGAGTTCGACATAAGGCTCGGCGAGTGCGGGGGTCGCAGCAGCGAGCAATGGGGCGAGGAGCAGGAAATGGCGCATGCCCATGGCCTTAGCCATGTGACCGACGAGCGGCAACTTGGTCAGAGGCCGCGCAGCGCCCGGGCCCGCGCCCGCACCGCGGCCATCATCCCCGCACCGACGGCCGGAGCCCGTGTCAGCGTCACCCGCGCCGGATCGATCGCCTGGCCGTTACGCCACACCTCATAATGAAGGTGGGGGCCGGTCGACAGACCCGACGATCCGACATAGCCGATCAATTCGCCGCGCCGCACGATCCTGCCCTGGTCGGCGACGATCCCGCTCATGTGGCTGTAGCTGGTCAGCAATCCGTCGCCATGCGCGATCCGCACCTGGCGGCCATAGCCACCGGCCCATCCCGCGCGGACCACTTGCCCGTCGGCCACCGCCACGATCGGCGCGCCAGAGGGTGCGCCAAAGTCCATCCCCCGATGCATCCGGGCGAAGCGCAGGATCGGGTGGACCCGCAACCCGAAGCCCGAGGTCGGCCGTCCCGACACCGGCGCGCCGAGCAGGCTCGT
>JANPKL010000107.1:0-5237 GCA_031425975.1 Sphingomonas sp. | reverse complement strand
GAGGACTCGAACCTCCACGACCTTGCTTTCGCCAGCACCTGAAGCTGGTGCGTCTACCAATTCCGCCACCTGGGCACAGGAGCCATTCGCCGGCTCGCGAAAGCCGTGTCGGTAGGCGGGCGCCTCTAGGGGGCGGGCGGGGGGGCTGTCAACCGCTCCGGCGCCGCTTGTCGCTCCGAACCTGCGCGGCTAGGGCTGGCGGCCATGAGCGCGACAGACGGGCAGCATCAGATCATCACGGTTTTCGGCGGCGGCGGTTTCATCGGCCGCTACGTCTGCGAGGCCCTGTTCAAGGCCGGGGTGCGGGTCCGCGTGGCCCAGCGCAGCCCGCGCAACGCCTTTTTTCTGCAGCCGCTCGCCGCGGTCGGCCAGCTCGACCTGATCCGCGCGGACTTCACACGGCTCGACACGCTCGAAGCGGCGGTCGAGGGGGCGAGCGGCGTCGTCAACCTGGTCGGTGCCTTCGCTGGTGACCTGGCGCAGGTTCATGCGGGCGCGCCGGGCCGGATTGCCGAACTGGCGGCGGCGGGCGGCGCTGCTGGCCTCGTGCACATCTCGGCTATCGGCGCCGACCCGGAGGGCGACAGTTTCTATGCCGCCAGCAAAGGCGCGGGCGAGGCGGCGGTGCGCGCCGCCTTTCCGCAGACGACCATCATCCGCCCGAGCCTGGTATTCGGCCCCGAGGATCAGCTGACCAACCGCTTCGGCGGCATGGCGCGGCTGCCCGTCCTGCCCGTACTCGGGGGCCGCACGCGCTTTCAACCGATCTATGTCCGCGACCTCGGCCAGGCGATCGCTGCCGCCGCGCTTGCGCCCGCCGTCCATGCCGGGAAGACCTACGAGCTTGGCGGGCCCGAAGTCCTGACCATGCGCGAACTGAATCAGGCGATCGCGACCGCCGCGGGGCAGAGCCCCGAGATCGTCGATCTGCCCAATTTCGTCGGAGACGCAATGAGCCGGCTGGGCTTCCTGCCCGGCGCCCCGCTGACCCGCGACCAGTGGCGCATGCTGCAGCATGACAATGTCGCCAGCGGCCCGGGGCTCGAGGCGTTCGGGATCAGTGCAACGCCGCTTGCGGCGGTCGCCCCCGAATGGCTCGGTCGGTTCCGCAGGGGCGGCCGCTTCGCCAACCACGAGGCCGCCTGACACCAATGAACGTCCTGTGGCTGGTAATCATTCTCGGTATCGTCGAGGGACTGACCGAATATCTGCCTGTCTCCTCGACCGGCCATCTCATCCTCGCCACCGAATTGCTCGGCTTCGAGGCGGGCGACTGGGAGGCGTTCAACGTCGCCATCCAGCCCGGCGCGATCGGCGCGATCCTGGTGCTTTACTGGCGGACCTTCTGGGACGTCTTCACCGGGCTGTTCCGCCGCGACCCGGGTTCGATCGCCTTCGTCCGCAATCTCGTCGTCGCCTGCCTGCCCGCGATCGCGCTGGGCCTGGCCATCGGCGACCAGATCGAGGGCCTGCTGGGCAATGCCGTCGTCGTCTGCTGGGCGCTGATCGTCGGCGGCTTCGCGATCCTGATGCTCGAGAAGGTCGTCCGCCCGCGCGAGTGTGGCGGGGTGCAGAATTTGTCGCTCAAGCAGTCGGCGATGGTCGGTGCGGTCCAGTGCCTGGCGATGATCCCGGGCGTGAGCCGGTCGGGCGCGACCATCCTCGGCGCGATGGCGTTGGGGGTCGACCGCAAGACCGCCGCGGAGTTCAGCTTCTTCCTCGCCATGCCGACCCTCTCCGGGGCGACGGCTTATTATCTCGTCAGGCATCACGACCGGATCGCGCCCGACATGGTCGGCAACATCCTGATTGGAAGCCTGGTCAGCTTCGTGGTCGCGCTGGTGGTGGTGAAAGTCTTTGTCGGCTTCGTGACCCGCTACGGCTTCGCGCCTTTTGCCTGGTATCGGATCGTCGCGGGCGGCGCGGCGCTGGCCTGGCTCTCGCTTCGCTGAACGCCCGTTCAGGCAAGCGCAGGCCTGCTTATGCTATGAGGGCCACAGAATCGTTTCTATCCAAGGAAGTGACATGCGTTTTCTCGTCCCCGCCGCATTGCTCGGCTTGGCCATCACCGCCGCTCCGGCCGCTGCCCAGCAGCCTTCCCGGCAGGTCGATTCCAGCGCCGTCCAAATCCCGCCCGAGATCACGGACGGCCGCATGCTCGATCAGATCGGCAGCATGATGGGCGCGCTCAGCAAGGCGTTTCTCAACCTGCCAGTCGGCGAGCTTGAGGCGGCGATGGAAAACCGTCCCGTGACCCGCGCCGACCGCGGGCGCACGGTCCGCTCAGTCACCGGCATGGACGAGCGTGAATTGAACGGCGAGATCGAGGCCAGCAAGGGCGCGGTCAAGGCCGGCGGCCAGGCCATGGCTCGCGCGCTTCCGGTTGTGGTCGAGGCGCTAAACAAGGCCGGCGAGGAGGTCGAACGCGCCACCGCCAACCTGCCGCAGCCGGGTTATCCGAAGCGCTAAACAGAAAAAGGCCGCCCCCGGTTTCCCGCGGCGGCCATTTTTCCTTGTCAGCAAACTGCCGCTTACGCAGCTAGCTGATCGTCTTCGTCGTCGGTCATCACCGGACCCGAATCCTGGCCCTTGGCCGAGACGTCGCGGTCCACGAATTCGATGATCGCGATCGGCGCCGCGTCGGACAGGCGGATGCCCGCCTTGATCACGCGGGTGTAGCCGCCGCTGCGGTCGGCGTAGCGGGGCGCCAGCACGTCGAACAACTTGATCAGCTGCGCATCGTCGAGCAGCCGCGCATGCGCCAGGCGGCGGTTCGACAGGCCACCCTTCTTGGCCAGCGTGATCAGCTTCTCGGCATAGGGCCGCATTTCCTTCGCCTTGGCGAGGGTGGTGGTGATCTGCTCGTGCTTGATCAGCGCCGCCGCCATGTTGCGGAACATCGCCGCGCGATGCGCCGATTTACGCTGCAGCTTCCGATGGCCAACCCGATGTCGCATGTCTGTCTTCCTTCTTGTTCGTCAGGGGGCCGTATGAGGTACCCCGTGCCGGGCGGTGAATGAGGGGCACCGCCCTTGACCCCTTGGCGTCACTCCGGGCCTGACCCGGGCTGACGGCAATGATTATCCGAGCATTTCCTGCTCGAGCTTCTTGGCCATTTCCTCGATATTCTCGGGCGGCCAGCCCGGGATGTCCATGCCGAGCCGCAGACCCATGGAAGCCAGAACTTCCTTGATCTCGTTGAGGCTCTTGCGCCCGAAGTTCGGGGTGCGAAGCATCTCGGCCTCGGTCTTCTGCACGAGGTCGCCGATGTAGATGATGTTATCGTTCTTGAGGCAGTTGGCGCTGCGCACCGACAGCTCCAGCTCGTCGACCTTCTTGAGCAGGTAACGGTTGAGCTGGTTGGTGTCGGTCGTCTCGGGCATCGCCGAGCCGCCGCCCATCGGCTGCGGGTTGGCCGCCTGACCGATCATCGGCGAGGCCGCGCGATAGCTCGAGTCCTCGAACCCGACGAACAGGGCCAGCTGGTCCTGCAGGATGCGCGCGGCATAGCCGACGGCTTCCTCGGGGCTGATGGTGCCGTCGGTCTCGACCGTCAGCGTCAGCTTGTCATAGTCGAGCTCCTGGCCGACGCGGGTGTTCTCGACCTTGTAGGCGACCTGGCGGACGGGCGAATAGAGCGCGTCGACCGGGATCAGGCCGATCGGGGCGTCGACCGGGCGGTTGGCGGCGGCCGCCACATAGCCCTTACCGACGTCAGCGGTCAGCTCCATGTTGAGCGTCGCGCCCTGGTCGAGGTGGCAGATGACCAGCTCGGGGTTGGTGATCTCGATGTCGCCGCTGGTCTGGATCTGACCGGCGGTCACTTCGCCCGGGCCGGTCGCGGTCAGGTGGAGGCGCTTGGGGCCTTCGCCCTCGAACTTGAGCGCCACCTGCTTGATATTGAGCACCATGTCGGTGACGTCCTCGCGGACCCCGGCAAGGCTCGAGAATTCATGCAGCACGCCCTCGATCTTGATCGAGGTGATCGCGGCGCCCTGGAGGCTGGAGAGCAGGACCCGGCGGAGCGAGTTGCCGAGCGTCATGCCAAAGCCGCGCTCGAGCGGTTCGGCCACGAACACGGCCTTGCGGCGCGCATCGCCACCGACCTTGCGCTCGAGCGCGTTGGGCTTCTTCAGTTCCTGCCAGTTCTTTGCGTTGACGGCCATGTTGCTTCCTTGGCAGTGAGCGGTCCGCGTCCGGACCCCTCGATGGGATTGCTGGATGGGGGAGACGAAGCGCTTCGCGTCAGACGCGCCGGCGCTTGCTCGGACGGACACCATTGTGCGGGATCGGAGTCACGTCGCGGATCGAGGTGATCTGGAAACCGACCGCCTGAAGCGCACGAAGCGCGCTTTCGCGGCCCGAACCCGGACCCTTGACCTCGACCTCGAGGGTGCGGACACCATGGTCCGCCGCCTTGCGGCCGGCGTCCTCGGCCGCGACCTGCGCGGCGTAAGGGGTCGACTTGCGGCTGCCCTTGAAGCCCATCATCCCGGCGCTCGACCAGGCGATCGCATTGCCCTGCGCGTCGGTGATGGTGATCATGGTGTTGTTGAAGCTCGCATTCACGTGGGCGACGCCCGACGAGATGTTCTTGCGCTCGCGGCGCCGAAGGCGCTGGGGTTCGCGTGCCATATCCTGTTATCCTTAAAACCGTTCGTCCCGAGCCCAAGGTCGAGGGACGATGAGAGACTCAAGCGGCGAAGAAGACTACTTCTTCTTGCCCGCGATCGGCTTGGCCTTGCCCTTGCGGGTGCGCGCATTGGTGTGCGTGCGCTGGCCGCGGACCGGCAGGCCCTTGCGATGGCGAAGCCCGCGATAGCAGGCGAGGTCCATCAACCGCTTGATGTTCATCGCGGTCTCGCGGCGAAGATCGCCTTCGACCGTGTGATCGGCGTCGATCGCTTCGCGGATCTGCAGGACTTCCTGGTCGCTGAGGTCCTGGACGCGGCGCTCCGGGGTGATGCCGAGCTTGTCGGCGATGCCCTTGGCCTTGGTCCGGCCGATGCCGTGGATGTAGGTGAGTGCGATTTCGACGCGCTTGTTGGTGGGGATATTGACCCCGGCGATACGTGCCATTTAGTCGTGTCTTCCTTCTAGCTCCACGAACCGGCACGACGCCGGTCCATCTCGTCGCTTGGGTCCCGCATCCCGATGTCCTTGACTGAAGCCAAAACCGACTAACGCCAAAACGGCGGACGCAACGAAGCGCCGCCGGACACCGGAGGAACGGGATG
>JANPKL010000106.1:0-4162 GCA_031425975.1 Sphingomonas sp. | reverse complement strand
CTCGCGCCCGCTGAGGCGCAATTCCTCGGCCATCGCCCGGCTGCTCGCCTCGGCCCGCGGCAGATCGTCGAGCAGCACGCCAATGTCGTTGCGCGCGCTTTCGGCGGCGAGGTCGAGCGCGGCGGCATGGCGCGACAGGGCCTCGCTGCCGGCGGCGAAATCGCGGGTGACGGACGACAGGCGGTGCCCGGTCTCATCGCCCAGCCGCATCAGCCGTTCGGCGTGGCGCGAGAGCATGTCCTGCTCCTCGTCCATCCGCTGGCGCAGCACGCCAAGCAATTGCTCGAGACTGCGTGCTTCGGCCTGCATCCTGTGGACCGACAGCGTGAACCGCTCCGCTTCCTTGCGCCGCGTGCGCCCGAAGATCAGCCAACCAAGTCCGAGCAGCGCCAGCGGTCCCGCCGCCAGCGACAGCGCCTGGACGATCCCGCTCAATCCCGTCGCCTCGCGCCCGGCAAGCCAGCCGACCACTCCGACCCAGGCCAGCGCAAGCACGGCCAGCGTCCAGCCCAGCACCTGGCGTCCGCCTGCGCCGCGTTCCTCGGCCTGCACGACCGGTTCGTCGAAGATGAAGGGCTCGGCCATCGCCACCTCGACCGGGTCGGTCAGTTCGAGCGGCTCTTCGGGGCGCTGCGGATCATGGGGTCTGGGTGCAGTCATGACGCCGTGTTTACCCCCCTTTGCGTGCGCGTGGAAGCGTGCAACAGGAACGGCCCCAAGCGAAGAAGGGGAGGGGATGGCGCTCGGCGCTCTGATCGCGGCTCATGGCGAGGATGACAGCGGCGCGCTCCACGCCTTGCTCCCGCTCGCCGGACGGACTCTCGTTGAATATCAGGCCCGCTGCGCCGCCGCGATCGGCGCGGAGCCGATCGTGGTGCTGGTCGAGCGCGTGCCCCCTGCTCTGCAGGCGGCGTTCGAGCGGCTGCGGTCGGACGGCATCGGGGTCATTCCGCTGAATGACGCCCTAGAGATCGCAGCGCGCTTCGATCCCGGGCTGTCGGTGCTGCAGATCGCCGACGGCATCGCCCCGCCGCCCGCCTTGCTGGCCGAGATCGCCGAACTCGGCGATTCCAGCGTGGTCACGGTGCCCGACGACGAGGCCCATGCCGCGTTCGAACGGATCGACGACGATCACCGCTGGGCCGGGGTGGCGCGGGTCGATTCGGGACTGCTGGCCGACACCGCGCGAATGCTGGGCGACTGGGATCTCCAGTCGACCCTCCTGCGCCGCGCGGTGCAGGAAGGCGCGCGGCTGGTCCCGGCGGAGAGCGGCGCGACCCCATTCGTCGCCGGGGCAGGGGATACGGCGGCGGCCTTCGACCGGCATCTGCTGGCCGGATCGCGTGAACGACGGCGCGACTGGCCGAGCCGCTTCCTGCTCCCGCCGCTGGAGGACTTCCTCGCCGCCCAGGCCCTACGGCTGCCGCTCCAGCCGAGCTGGCTGCTGGCCGGGGCGTTGTTGCTGATCCTCGGTGCAGCGCTCGCGGTGACGCGCGGGGCGGCGCCCTGGGCGCTCGGGCTCCTCCTACTCGCCAGTCCGCTCGACCGCCTCGCCGACCGCCTCGCTACCCTGCGGCTGCAATTGTTGCCCCGGACCGGCCTGGTCCGCCGCCTGCTCGGCCCCGCCCACGGCCTCGTCCTGCTTGCCCTCGGCTGGTATGAGACTCGCCACGGCGGCGGCTGGGGGGCGCTGGTCGCGGTCGTGGCCACGCTCGCCTTCGCTGAAGCGACCCGCGCCGAACGCGGCGGGCGCGAGCTTCCGGGCGAGATCTGGCTACTCAGCCCACGCGCCGCCGTATTCGCCGCCATTCCCTTCGCCATCGGGGGCTGGTGGAGCGCGCTTGCGGTCGCGCTTGCCGTCTATGCGACGGTCAGCTTCTTCGTCGTCCAGCATTTCGTGCACGGCGGTCGGCTCTTACGCGATTGACGCGGCGTTAACGCTGCTTCTGCTAATCGGCTGACTGCATGCCTGAAGAGTGGCCGATCGACCTCTCCCCCGTGACAGGGAGTTATGGAACTTCCGTCGCCCTTCCGGCGGCCGACGGCGACCGTCGCCTTGCGGCCATCGCCGCCGATTTCTTCCTTGCTCCCGACGTCCGCCTGACCGAGCAGGAGCGGGCGCTGATGACCGCCATGCTCCACGGGCTGGTCGACCATATCGCCGACGAACTGCGCGCCCGCCTCGATCCCGCCTCCGCGATCGCCTGCGCCGCCGGCGCGGCGGAGCTGGTCGGCGACCTCACCGCCGCAGGCCTGCTCCAGGACGAAGCGCTGGTGGCGGTGCTGCTTCGCCGCGCCGATATCCAGCGGCTCAGCCTCAGCTCGCCGGGCGGGCGAAGCCGCCTGCAACGCTGGACCGCGGACGCGAATGCCGACATCGCCGCCGCCGCCATGGCGCTGGTCGCCGCCCGAGGGAGGAGCCGCGACCGATTCGGCCGCGCCGCGCTCGACCTTGGCGACCTTCCCGTCGGCCTTGCCCAGCGACTGGTGCAGGTGGTCGCCGCCGCGCTCGGCCGGCGCTGCAGCGTGCCGAGCGATGGCGCGGTCGCCGCCGTCGCCGCCGATTTGCTCCGTGCCCGCTCGCCCGGGCCCCGCCTTTCCGAACTCGAAACCGCGCTTGCCGCGACCCTCGGGCCGGACGGGCGCCGCGAGCCCGGCCTGGCGGTGGCCCTCGCCAGCGACGGCGATGCAGGCGTGCTGGCCGCCATCCTCGCTGCCGAAGCCGACATCCTGCCCGGTGAAGCGTGGCGCTGCCTGCTCGGCGGCGGCGAGCAGATCGCCTTGCTGCTGCGCCTTGCCGGCCTCGCCCGATCCGAGGCTGCCGCCTTGCTCGCGCACGCCGGCCCCGCGCTCGGGATCGGCGACCCGGTCAAGGGGATCGAGCGGTTCGACGCGCTGGTCGAGGCGCAGGTCGCCGCTGCCCGGCTCGAACTGAGCCTCCCCACCGCCTATCGCCAGGCGCGTAAATTGCTCGACCGTCATGGCTAGCCACGCGCTTTCGCCCCCGATTGCGGCGCGGGTCGACCGGGCGGGCCGGCTGGTTGCGGCCGATCCGCCCCTGCTCGCCTTGCAGGAGCAGGCCGGTGCACGCATCGACGCACCGCTGGCCATTCCCCAACTGGCCGCGGTCGCGCGCCTCGCCGCGCGGCTCGGCGTGACCATCGAGCGACCGGTGCTGGCCGCCTCGGACGATGAGGATCTCGACCTGTGGGTCCGCGCCGAGCCCGACGCGGACGGCGTGACCCTGACCATCGAGCGCTGGACCGCCCGACCGCCGTTGCCGTCGCGCTGGGCCGGGGCGGGCGACAATGCTCCCGCCGCAGCGCCCGCCGCGGCCGAGGACCTGCTGACCGACCCCGACCTCAACCTCCTGCTCATCTCGCCCGGTCTCGCCCGCCGCATCGGACCCGCCGCCGCCGCCGCGATCGGCAAGCCGCTGGCCCGGCTGCTGCGCCCGACCGAGGACGAGGAGGGCAATCTTCCGCTGCTCACCGCCGTCTCGGGCCGTGCCGCCTTCACGGGCCAGCCTGCCACCATGCGCGGGACCGAGGAAAGCGTGATGCTCGACGGCGACCCGCGGATCGAGGACGGGCGCTTCGTCGGCTACGCCATTCGCGTCCGTGCGCCAGGCGCCGCGCCCGAACGCCTGTTCTCGCTCCCGCTCGATCATTTGCTAAAGGAGCCGCTGGCGGCGATCATCGATCAGGCCGAGGAGATCGCCGGACGCAGCACCGGGCCGCTGCGCAGCGATTATGCCGGCTACGGCACCGACATCGCCGCCGCCGCGCGCCATCTGCTCGACCTTCTCGCCAGCATCAGCCCGGGACAGTCCGGGGTCGAGGGCGAGGCGGTCGGCGAGACGCTCGACCTGGCCGAACTGGTGCTCGATGCCGCCGGCCTCGTTCAGGCGCAGGCGAGCGCGCGCGGCGTCGTGCTGGATATCGGCGGCGAAGGGCGGCTCGCGGCCCGCGGGCAGGGCCGGGCGGTGACCCAAATTTTGGTCAACCTGATCGGCAATGCGGTGCGCTTCTCACCGACCGGCGCAAGCGTCGCGATCAACCTTGAAAGCGGGCCGCAGGCCGTGGTGACGGTCAGCGATTCAGGGTCCGGCGTGGCGCCTGCCGACCGCGTCCGCATCTTCGAGAAGTTCGAGCAGGCCAAG
>JANPKL010000105.1:0-5112 GCA_031425975.1 Sphingomonas sp. | reverse complement strand
CCCGGCCTTGGCGCTGGTCAGCACCGCCTCGGATGCGTCGAGCCCGATCACCTCCTCGATCTCGGCCTTGACCTTGTCGGGGTCGGCGGCGGGGAGGTCGATCTTGTTGATGACGGGGACGATTTCGTGGTCGTGCTCGATCGACTGGTAGACGTTGGCCAGCGTCTGCGCCTCGACCCCCTGCGCCGCGTCGACCACAAGCAGCGCGCCCTCGCAGGCGGCGAGGCTGCGGCTCACCTCATAGGCGAAGTCGACGTGGCCGGGGGTGTCCATCAGGTTCAGGACATAGTCCTCGCCGTCGCGGGCACGGTAGCGCAGACGCACGGTCTGGGCTTTGATGGTGATCCCCCGTTCCTGCTCAATCTCCATGTTATCAAGGACTTGGCCGTGGGTCATCTCCCGTTCGGTCATCCCCCCGCACCTGAGGATCAGGCGGTCGGCGAGCGTCGACTTCCCGTGATCGATGTGAGCGATGATGGAGAAATTGCGGATGCGGCTGCGGTCGGTCATGTCGGCGGAGCCGCTAGCAGAGGGCAGAGGCGCTGTCATCCGCGGCGGGGGCACTGGCCATTGGTCGAAGCCCAGTTGTCGTTGGTCGATAAGGATTGGGGCGCGGACCGACTCCCGGCCAGCCGGGTTCTGATCAATTTCCTGTGGAGCCTCAAAAAGATGCGCGCAATTTCGAGCCTTGGCCTGTTGCTTGCCGGAGCGGCACTGCCCGCTTTCCCCGTCGCCGCGCAGGGAACCGTCGCCGCGCCCTTATCCTCGCTAGTCAGCGAAGTCCGCATTCCCAACACCAGCTTCAAGCTCGCCAATGGCCTGACCGTCGTCGTCCACGAAGACCGCAAGGCGCCGATCGTCGCGGTCTCGACCTGGTATAATGTCGGCTCGAAGGACGAGCCCAAAAGCAAGACCGGCTTCGCGCATCTGTTCGAGCATCTGATGTTCAACGGCTCGGAGAACATGCCGGGCGACACGTTCAAGTGGCTGCAGGAGATGGGTGCCACCGACGAGAACGGCACTACCAGCTTCGATCGGACCAACTATTTCCAGACCGTCCCGCGGGCGGCATTGGAGCGGGCGCTGTTCCTCGAGAGCGACCGGATGGGCTATTTCCTTGGCGCCTTGAGCCAGGAGAAGCTCGATAACCAGCGCGGGGTCGTCCAGAACGAGAAGCGCCAGCGCTACGACAACCAGCCGGGCGGAATGGTCGGGCTCGAAATCTACCGCAACCTGTTCCCGGCGGGCCACCCCTATCATCACTTGCCGATCGGCTCGATGGCCGACCTCGACGCGGCGAGCCTGGCCGATGCGCAAAGCTGGTTCCGCGAGAATTACGGGCCCAACAATGCCGTGCTGGTGCTGGCCGGCGACATCAGCCCGGCTCAGGCGCGGCCGATGGTCGAGCGCTATTTCGGCAGCATCAAGCGCGGGCCGGTGAATGTTCCGGCCCAGGCGTCGGTGCCGCCGGCGGTGGCGCGTAGCATCGTGCTCAAGGACAAGGTCGCGGCGACCACGGTGTCGCGCTACTGGGCGATCCCCGGCATGCTCGACCGCAATACGGCGGCGCTCGAGATGGGCGGCGTGGTGCTTGGCGGCCTGACATCCTCGCGGCTGAGCGCGGTGCTGGTACGTGACGAGAAGCTGGCGGTGAGCGCTTCGGCGGGCGCGGGCGCGAGCCAGCGCGTCGGCACCTTCTCGGTTTCGGCCACGGTTCGGCCGGGGGTCGATCCGGCGCTGGTTGAGAAGCGTCTCGACGAACTGGTCGCCGACTATATCGCCAAGGGCCCGAGCACGGCCGAGTTGCGGCGCGCGGGCACGGCGATCGTCGCCGGGCAGATCCGCGGGCTGGAGCAGGTCGGCGGCGGCGGCGGCAAGGCTGCCGCGCTGGCCGAGGGCGCGCTTTATGCCAATGATCCCAATTACTATCGCAAGGAGCTGCAGCGCTATGCCACGGTGACCCCGGCGCAGGTGCGCTCGGCGATGCAGCAATGGGTGACGCGGGCGCCGCTCAAGCTGCGGCTCGAGCCGGGTGAGCGTCCGGCCACCGACGAGGCCAAGGGCCCCGCCAAGGTCACGCAGGCGGCCGCGGCGCTGCCTGTGACGACCAAGCGCGAAGTGCCCGGGCTGGGCAGCTTCCCGGCGCTGGACTTCCCGACGGTCGAGCGGGCGACATTGAGCAACGGGATCAAGGTCACCTTCGCGCAGCGGACAGCCGTGCCGCTGACCCAGATGGCATTGTCGTTCGATGCCGGCAGCGCATCGGACAGCGCGACCACGCGAGGGCTTCAGTCGCTGGCCACCGGCCTGCTCGACGAGGGCGCCGGTGACCTTACCGCCCAGGCGATCGCCGAGCGGCGCGAGGAGCTCGGCATGAGCTACGACGTGTCGGGCAGTCTCGACCGCTCGACCGTGGTCAGCTCGATGCTGTCGGCCAACCTCGCCCCCTCGCTCGAGCTGCTCGAGACGATCGTCGAGCGTCCGAGCTTCAGCCAGGGTGATTTCGATCGGCTGCGCAACCAGTTGCTGACCGGCATCAGCCAGGCCCAGAAGGATCCCAACGGGATCGCCCAGCGGACCCTGCCGACCCTGCTGTTCGGCGCCAATCACCCCTACGCCACGGTCGGCGGCGGCGATCCCGAGGCCATGAAGCGCTTCACCCGCGCCGATGTCGTCGCCTTCCAGCAGCAGTGGCTGCGGCCCGACAATGTCGAGATCTTCGTGGTCTCGAACCTGCCGCTGTCGGCGATCACTCCGCAGCTGGAGCGTCGCTTCGGCAGCTGGGCGGTGCCGGCCGGTGTCGCCAGGGGCGTCAAGGCGTTCACCGCGACCCCGCCGATGCCGACGGGCTCGAAGATCTACCTCGTCGACCGTCCGGGCTCGCCCCAGTCGGTGGTCCGCGCGGCGCAGATCACGCCGCTCCAGTCGAGCGCCGATTTGCTCGCGGTCGAGGCCGGGTCGGAAGTGCTCGGCGGCAACTTCCTGTCGCGGCTGAATTCCGACCTGCGCGAGACCAAGGGCTGGAGCTACGGCGTCGGCAGCGGGTTGCAGCTTAACGAGCGGCTGGTCCCCTATTCGATCGTCGCCCCGGTCCAGGCCGACAAGACGGGCGAGACGATCGCGGCGATCAACGCCCAGATTGCCTCCCTCTACGGCGACAAGCCGGTCACCGACGAGGAATTGGGCCGGCTGGTCAGCAGCAACGCCAAGTCGCTGCCGGGGCAATATGAGACCGGCGCCGCGATCCTCTCGGCACTGATTTCCAACCGGCTGCTCGGTCGCCCGGACACCTATCAGGAGACGCTGGCGCAGCGTTATGGTGCGCTGAGCCAAGCCGCGCTCGCCCCGGCCCTGCGGGCCGCGGTGAACCCGGGCAGGTTCACCTGGCTGGTCGTGGGCGACGCGGCCAAGGTCAAGCCGCAGCTCGACAAGCTGGGCATCCCGGTCGAGGTGATCCCGTCGCGGTAAGCAACGGGATTCTACTGTAAATCAGGGACGGCCCGGGGCAGCGATGCCCCGGGCCGTTGCCGTTTCGGGGGAGCGAAGGTTCCGAAAGTTCCGCCCGAGCCGTGATTTGCGACATCTTTCCGGTGCGCCTTTCGGGGCCGCGAAGATGAACAAGGTCTCGAATGTCACCGGTGGCGGGTCATTCGCGGCGACGAAGTGACCTTGCCGACGCTGCGGCGCAGCAACTTCGGCGCGCGGTGCCGGAGGTGGTGGGGATAACAAAGCTAGAAAGAGCGAAGCGACGACTGTGTTGCTTCACCAGGTCAGATGAAATCCTACATTGCAAGCCGCAAGGTGCGGGCCGCGATCCTCATTGCCAGTTCTTCAATGGGTGTGGGCGCTCATGCGGGGGCGGCTGCAGGTTTGTCGGCCCGCGATAGGTGATGCTCAGGTGGCACACGGCGGTCGCTGGCGTGGCCGCGCCAATGACATCGTAGTTGAGATCGATCCTGCGGCCATCCCCGGAAACGCCGAATGTTTCCGCACCGATCGTGGCGCCTGACGAGGTGCCGAGCGTGTAGACCCGGCCCCCGGGTGTCCTCCTGATTATTCTTTGAAGCCGATCCCTCGGCCTTTCGGCCGGAGCGCCCCACGCATTGTGGAGGTGGTCGTAGAGGATGGCGTAGACGCCCTCGCACCGACCCTGCTCGATGTCCCCTCGCAGGAACTTGGCCAGACGAATTGCCGCCAGCTTGCCGTCCCGGTTGAAGACCAGGGCAGGAAGCAGTGCGACCCCGGAGATCATCGACGTTTCCGACTGTTCGGAAGCGGTCAGGATGCAATTGTTGCTGGACATTTCCTCGCGGCACTGTCGAAGCGAATCGCGACTCCATATGGCTCGGGGTTGCGCGCCCAAGGCCGCGTCGAATGTCATCCCGAACTTGAACGCGCCCCAACCTGCGAGCGGTCTCCGCTTTGCATTCGACACCTTCTGCTCGCTTCCCTTTTCAGGTGCAGCCGGAGACGACAGACCCGGCGAGCCTGTCTCGGAGCACCCGCTCAGGATCAGGATCATCCCTGCAATACAGAATAGTCGAGACACAGCATGGCCCTCACCGCTCGGCAGCAAGATGCGGTCGAGGTGGATCAGTAGGCACCGGGCAAATCGCGCTCGATGGTATTCTTCGGCGCTCCCGAACGCAGCAACTCATTGCGGCTGCGCACCTCGGTCTGACTTTGCGTGCCGACGCTCGCGCCGATCGGCGTGCACGAGCGACCCGCCAGGAAGTCGAGCGCCGTCTTGATCGAGGTTTCCTGCGCGTTGCCAAGCTGATTGGTCAGGTCGTCGGCCGCGCGACAGGTCGACTGGAAATTGCCCGCAAGGCCATTGTAATAATCACCCTGCCGGTTCGCGTTCTGCGTTGCGAATGCCAGGATCCGGAGCCGATCATCGCATTGCGCACGGTCGATTGCGATCTGGCCGACGGGCTTGCCAAAGGTGTTGGCACCAATGAGTGCAGCGTTTGCGCCCAGATAGGGGAGCACCGCATTCATTACCAATTCGCTTGCCGAGGCCGAGGCACCGGTTCCGATGAAGGCAATCTTTGTCGCTGCAATCGATTCCGGTTGTGGCGCGAAAAAGTCGGTGCGATTGCTCGCGGCCTT
>JANPKL010000104.1:0-10084 GCA_031425975.1 Sphingomonas sp. | reverse complement strand
CTCGTCGGACGCGCCACCGAGACCGACCGGTTGCGCCGCGAAAATGCCGATCTGAAAGAGCGCGTCGGGACCGACGACCAATTGAATGGCTCGTCGGTCGCCATCAACAAGGTCCGCGCGCCGGTGAAGCGGGTCGCGCCGACCGGCAGCCGGGTGCTGATCACCGGCCCCGCGGGCGTCGGCAAGGAAATCGCCGCGCGCACCATCCACAATTGGAGCCCGCGCGCGGGCGGGCCCTTCATCACCGTCGCCGCGGCGCGGATGGAGCCCGAGCGGGTCGAGGACGAATTATTCGGCTCCGAAGAGGGCGGCCTGGCGCGCCCGGGCTTCCTCGAACAGGCACATGGCGGGACCCTGTTCCTCGACGAGATCGCCGACATGCCGCTGACCACGCAGGGCAAGATCCTGCGCGTCCTGACCGACCAGAGCTTCACCCGGGTCGGCGGCCAGCGCCCGGTCAAGGTCGATGTGCGCGTGCTCTCCGCCACCTCGCGCAGCCTGTCGGACGAGATCGCCGCCGGGCGCTTCCGCGAGGACCTCTATTATCGCCTTAACGTGGTGCCCGTCCGGATTCCCCCGCTGCGCGAACGGCGCGAGGATATCCCCGAGCTCGCCATCGCCTATCTCGCACGCTTCGCGGCAGAGCGGCGGATGCCCGCGCCTTCACTGTCGGACGAGGCGCTTGCCGCGTTGCAGGCGCATGACTGGCCGGGCAACGTCCGCCAATTGCGCAACATCATCGAGCGGACGGTGATCATGGCCCCGACCGACCGCCTCGGGCGGATCGACGTCGACCTCTTGCCTAGCGAAGTGCTCGACACCGGCGGCTCGGGCGGCCTTTCCAGTGCGACCCTGTCGATCATGGGCTCCCCGTTGCGTGAGGCTCGCGAAAGCTTTGAGCGCGAATATCTGCGCGTCCAGATCCGCCGCTTCTCGGGCAATATCAGCCGCACCGCCAGCTTCATCGGGATGGAGCGCTCGGCGCTGCACCGCAAGCTGAAGGCGCTGGGGCTGGGCGACAAGGGACAGAATGGCGAGGAGGAGCGTTAACGCTTCACGGACCCGAACGATAATAAGAAGAACAGCAAACAATGCCGTCCAAGACCTTGAGTCTCCAAGATCATTTCCTGAACAGCCTGCGCCGGACCCGCACTCCGGTGACCATTTTCCTGGTCAAGGGAGTGAAGCTCACCGGGGTCATCACCTGGTTCGACGCTTTCTCGCTGCTGCTGCGGCGAGATGGCGTGGGACAGCTCATCTACAAGCATGCGATGTCGACCATCCTTCCCGCCGAAACGCCGCCCGACCTCGAGCTCCAGCAATTCACCGGCGAGCAGCTCGACGAGCGCCGCGCCACGCTCCAGGACCGCTTCCTCGCCGCCGCCATCCGCCAGCGCGAGGCGATGACCGTGTTCCTCGTCAACGGCGTCATGCTGCAGGGCGAGGTTGTCGCCTTCAACCGCTTCTCAATGCTGCTCGGCCGCGGCGACCAGGTGCAGCTCGTCTACAAACATGCGGTCTCGACCATGCAGCCCGCCGGGCCGCTGCAATTGGGTGACGCGCTGAGTGGCGAGCCCGAAGACGGCAACGGACGGGAAGGGGACGCATGAGCGGCTTCGGACGCGAGGACGGCGACGGCCTGCGCCGCGGCGAAAGTGCATTGGTCGTGCTCCCCGACGCTGCGCGCGAAACCAATGCCCGCACGGTCGAGGCCCGGCTCGACGAAGCCGCCGGCCTTGCCGCCGCGATCGGGCTCGAAATCGACGGACGTCTGTCCTATCGCATCCGCGCAGCCCGTCCCGCGACCCTGTTCGGCAAAGGACAGATGGAGGAAATCGCGGCGAAAGTGGCCGAAATCGACGCCAAGGTGCTGGTCGTCGATGCCGCCCTGTCCCCCGTCCAGCAGAAGAATCTCGAAACCGGCACCAAGGCCAAGGTGATCGACCGTACCGGCCTGATCCTCGAGATCTTCGGCGAACGTGCCGCCAGTGCCGAAGGCCGGTTGCAGGTCGAACTCGCGCATCTCGACTATCAGGCCGGGCGGCTGGTGCGCAGCTGGACCCACCTCGAACGCCAGCGCGGCGGCTTCGGCTTCCTCGGCGGTCCCGGCGAAACCCAGATCGAGGCCGATCGCCGCCTGATCCGCGACCGCATGGCGCGCATCCGCAAGGAACTCGACCAGGTCAAGCGCACCCGCACGCTCCACCGCGATCGCCGCAAGAAGGCGCCGTGGCCGATCGTCGCCCTGGTCGGATACACCAATGCCGGCAAGTCGACCCTGTTCAACAAACTGACCCGCGCCACCGTGCTGGCCGAGGATCTGTTGTTCGCGACGCTCGACCCAACCATGCGCGAAATCGCCGTGCCCGGCTTCGACAAGGCGATCTTGTCGGACACGGTCGGCTTCGTCTCCAACCTGCCGACCGAGCTCGTCGCTGCCTTTCGCGCGACGCTGGAAGAAGTCGCCAGCGCCGATCTCATCCTCCACGTCCGCGACATCCACCATCCCGACAGCGATGCCCAGAAGGACGATGTCGAAACGGTGCTCGGCGACCTCGGCCTCAATGAGGGCGAGGCCTCGCCGCCGCGGCTGGAAGTGTGGAACAAGCTCGACCTGCTGGCGGGCGACGACCGCGAGGCATTGCTCAACGAAGCGGCCCGGCGCGAGGACGTCGTCAGCATTTCGGCACTGCGCGGGGAGGGGCTCGACGCGCTCCTCGCCCGTGTCGGCCAGGCGCTGCGAAAGGGGGCAAGCGTCCACCATCTGCGCCTCGCGGCCTCGGAGGGCAGCAAGCTCGCCTGGCTCCACAGTCGCGGCGAAGTGCTCGACAGCCGCAACGAGGGCAATGAGATGTTCGTCGCGGTGCGGCTCAGCCCCGAAAACTGGCAACGCTGGCAGGCGCTGTGAGGCGTCCCTAGTCGCGGGCCTCGGCAGTTGGAATGGCTATTCCATCCACCAGCTCGGGAGCGGGCCTACCGGGCAGCATCCCCCGCAAGACCGTGTCCTTGCGCACGAAATGATGGAACAGCGCCGCGCCCGCATGCAGCGCGACCATGACCAGCAGGGTCCAGGCCAGCACGAAATGCGTCCAGTAGAAAAAGGCCAGGAAGGTCCGGTCCTTGGGCCAGATTAAGGGTAAGGGACCAAGACCGGGGACCTTGACCGGGCTGCCGAAAGCGGAGGAGGAGAGCCAGCCGAACAGGGGCACCAGCACCATCAGTACATAAAGCGCCCGGTGGGTCAGGTGGCTGGCCCGCTCCTCGAAGGGGGTTAGCGCCGCCACGCTCGGAACCGGCCCGCGCCGCCGCCACGCAATCCGCACGAGGATCAGGATCAGCGCCGCAATCCCCATCAACTTGTGCCAGTTGATCCCCATGATGAATGTCAGGGGCGAGGATTTGAACCACCATGTGCTGTCGTTGATGTGCAGCACATAGATGGACGAGCCGATGATCAGCGCCGCGATCGTCCAGTGCAGGGTCTTGGAGACCGCGCCCCACTGGGTGTCGCTATTGGCGAGTGCCATGTGCTGCTCCCTCAGAGGCGATGGGTCAGGGTGACGCCGACCTGGCGTCGGCGCGGTGCCGAGATGGTGAAGTCCCGGAAGAAGGTCAGCCGGTTGCCCGCCGCCAGCGTATTGGGGACGAATAGCGCACGGCTGAAGTCGACCAGGCGAGTCACCACCGCCGGGGTCTCGTCGTCCAGCGCATTTTCGAGCCAGAAGGACAGGCGCCACTTCTTGCCTTCGACCCCCGTGCTGAGGTTGAGATTGGTCGAATCCCCCGCCCAGGCGAGATTGTCGACCTGGACGTAGCGTTTGGATTCATACCCCAGATCGGCTCGTGCGAAGAGCTCAAGCGCGGGCGAAACGGGCTGCGAAGCCTCGATCGACAGGTTGATCTTGTGCGCCGGGGTCTGCGGCACGCGATTGCCCGCGACGTCGCCGCTGTCCCCGTCGGTATTGGCCGGGTTGGGCTGACCGCTGGGCAGCCGCGCAGGACGTCCGTCGGTGTCGAAAATCTCCTCGGTCGTCTCGTCGTAGAAGCGGCGGAAGCGGGCGTCGGTGTAGGAATAGCCCATCCGTAGGTAAAGCCAGGACAGGGGACTGCCGGCAATCTCGGCCTCGATGCCCTTGATGCGGGTCTTGCCCGCGTTGATCAGGAAAGGCGTCGAATTAAGGGTGTTGTTGAGCCGCGTATAGGGCTCCGACCGGGTTAATTGCTGCCCGCTCCAGTCGATCAGAAAGCCGGCCACGCCGAAATTCATGCGGCCGATGCGTCCGCGCGAACCGAGCTCGTAGCTCCACGCCTCTTCCTCGTCATAAGTGCCAAAGCCGCGCGCACGGAAGCTCTCGATGTCGGCCGGAACGGCATCGCTGGGGAAGCTGTTGAAGCCGCCCGGCTTGTTGCCAAGCGCTGCCGAGGCGTAAATGTTCACCTGCGGCGTCAGTTCGAAGCGCGCGGTCACCCGCGGCAGGAAG
The DNA here is from genome assembly GCA_031425975.1 of Sphingomonas sp. Lineage (GTDB taxonomy): Bacteria > Pseudomonadota > Alphaproteobacteria > Sphingomonadales > Sphingomonadaceae > Sphingomicrobium. Next base: position 5,603 of record JANPKL010000104.1, on the reverse strand, counting down.
CTGTCATATTTGGATTTGCGCGCGTTGATCGGGATCGAGGGAAGGCCCGATGCCGCGCCTGCGGTCTCCTGTGTGTCCTTGATAGTCTCCCACTGATAACGCCCTTCGGCGGACAGGGTCAGGCGATTGCTCGCATCCCATTCCAGCATTGCGAACAGCGCCCGATTGCGCACCGCGTCGCCGCTCCCGAAGCGTCGCTTGGTCCGGCTTGGAATATCGAAGTTGAAACCGGTCCGCGTGTCCTCGTTATAGAAGTAGGCCCCGCCCAGCGCGCGCAACGGGTTCTCCTGCGGGGATTGGACGCGAATTTCCTGGCTGCGGTCCTTCAGTGCATTGCGGCTGATGGTAAGGCTCGGGACGAGCGAGGGCCGAAGTGTGTTGTCCTGCCCGACGATGCTCGCCGTCCGATTCAGGGCGGAAATGGAAGTGAGCGCCCAGCCGCTGTCGGTCCTCGCGGTTAGCGTCAGCGACGAGCGAAAATAGGATCGTCTCAGACCGTCATAGCCGAGTGCCTCAAGCTCGGCGTTGTTGTAGGCGAAGCGCTCGGGGGTGCGAATCTCACCGCAATAATAGCCGCGGGCGCGGCTCGAACTCACTGGCGTGGTGCCAATCAGGCGGATGACCGTCGGTGGGTAGCAGTTGAGATTGTTGCTGCCGAGGAAGGCATAGCCATAGCCCTTGTCGGTATCGGTGGCGTAGCCGAGTCTGAGGTCGGCCTCGAAATTGCTGCTCGGAGCAAGGAGGATCCGTCCGCCGACATGACGGCTGAGCTGGGCACCGATATCGCGCCGTCCGTTGTCCGCGTTGCGATAATCGCCGCCGAATTCGAACGTTCGGGCATCCACTTCGAACAGCAATTTGTCGCGGACAATCGGCCCGCTCAGATAGCCCGCGGCCTCGCGCTGGCCATATTGCGCCAGGCCGAGCTTGGCCCGTCCCTGCAGGCTGTTGGTCGGCCGGCGGGTGATGAAATTGATCGCCCCGGCGAAGGTGCTACGGCCGAACAGCGCCGATTGCGGGCCCTTGATGACCTCGACGCGCTCCAGATTGTCGAGCTGGTAGCTGGTGATATTGCCTGACACATAGATGCCGTCGACGAAAAAGGCCGCATTGGCGCCGCCCAGGATATTGGCCATGCCGCGAATTGCGGGGCGCCCGCCACCGGTCCGGCCAAAGGCTTCGCGAAAGGAAAATCCCGGCGTCTGAAGGGCGAGATCGGCTACGCTGTTGACGTTGGCCCGGTCCAGGAAATCCTGGGTCAGGACGGTGATCGACAATGGCACGTCATTGACTGATTCGGCGCGCTTGCGAGCCGTGACAATGATGTCGTCGGGATCCGGCGAGGGCTCGGCGGCCTTCTGCTGCTCTGCGACGGCGATCGTTGCCGCTTGCCCTTCCTGGGCTTGAGCGACACCCGCAGGCAGGCAGCAGCCGGCCATGAGCCAAGCAAATTGCCGCAATTTCATCGATCTTCCCCCGTCGCCGCTTCCCCTAGCCAAGGGTTGCAAATCGGTAACGGGTTGGCAAGCAATTTGTCCGGACAACTTCTGAGGCGAGCTTCGCTCGCAGGTCGTCAGGGACCGGGATGACGCTCCTTGACCGCCTGCCACAAGGCCTCCTTCCGATCGAGGTCGAGTGCGGCGAAACCAGGCGCGGTCTCGATCGCGCGAAAGCGGCGCTCGAACTTACTATTGGCTTTGCGCAGCGCCTCTTCGGGATTGGTCTTGAGAAAGCGTGCGAGGTTGACGACGGCAAACAGGAGGTCGCCCACTTCCTCTTCGCGCTCAGCGTCGGTCTCCGCGGCGGCGATCTCGCTCAGCTCTTCCAGCACCTTGGCGCGGGGGCCTTCGACGTCGGGCCAGTCGAAGCCGGTGCGAGCGGCGCGCTTCTGCAACTTCGCCGCGCGCTCGAGGGCGGGGAGGGCGAGGGCGACCCCGGCCAGCACACTGTCATCACCAGGCTTTTCAGCGCGCTCGGCGGCCTTGATCTCCTCCCATCGATGGTGACCACCGCTGGTCGCATCGCCGAAGATATGCGGATGGCGGCGCTCCATCTTGTCGCTGATGCCGTCGAGCACCTCCACCAGATCGAAATGCCCGGCTTCGGCCGCCATCTGGGCATGGAAGACGATCTGCAGCGCAAGATCGCCAAGCTCGTCGCGCAGGTCCGCCGGATCGCCGCGCTGGATCGCGTCGGCCACTTCATAGGCCTCCTCGATCGTATAGGGCGCGATCGTCACGAAGGTCTGGACCGTGTCCCAGTCGCAGCCGCGCACCGGATCCCGTAGCCGAGCCATCACTGCCATCAATCGGGCAAGCGCGGGGGCAGCATCGGGCTGGGCGACACCACGAGATTCGGCGGCAGCCAGGCTGGAAAGAGGGTTCATGCGGCCTCGTCTGAAAGTATGATAATATGTATTATGTAAATCGTCAACGCAAACTCAATGGGGGTAGGTCGAGATCTTAGCCTTCGAGCACCAGCCAGCGCCCCTCGACGCTCCATCGCTTGAGGCTGGTCAGATAATTCATCCCCAGGACGTTCAGCTCGTCCCCGTCGGCGACGAACATCCGGACGTCGCGCCGCTCGATCTCACCCACCTCGAAGGTCTTCGCCTCGGCAACCGCCACCCGGATCGTACCGTTACCAGTACGGACCAGCTGATTGCGCTGGCGTCCGACTTCGACCCCGGTCAGCGCGGCGGTTTTGCGGCCGATGGTGGTCATGGTCGCGCCGCTGTCGACCAGGAAATCGACCGGCACGTCGTTGACCCGCGCCTGAAGCCAGAAGTGCCCGTCGATCGACAGTGGCACGCGGATCGTCCCGCCGGCCATTTCCACCGGTCGCCCGGTCGCCTCGGCTTCGAGCCGCTGCGCCACATAATGAAGGTCGTCGCGGAAACTCAGCACGATGAAGCCGGCGGCGAAGATGACCACAAAGGCCAGCACCGACGTGACCCCCTTGGCGAATGGCGCGCGCCGCCCGATGAGTGCACCGGCCAGCAGCATCACCGCCATCAGTACGTATAGGCTGCCAAGCTGCAGATCATTGGTCATGGAACGAGGACCAATTCCCGCCCCTCGACGCTCCAGCGCGACAGTCCCGACAGGAAGTTCATGCCGAGCACGTTGACGCCATTGTTGGGGTTGATGCTGACCGACAAGTCGTCTCGCGCCAACCCGCCGACCTCGAAGCGCTCGGCGGTGACCCGCGGCATGACGATCGTGCCATTGGCGGTCTCGATCCAGTCGCGGCGCAGGCCCGGTTCGAGCCCGGCAGCGGCCGCGACATCCGCGCCGATGCTGGTAGTCGTCGCCCCGCTATCAACCAGGAAATCGACTGCGACACCGTTGATCCGCCCGGCGACCCAGAAATGACCGTCCTCGCGCATCCGCACCCGTAAGGTATCGCCGGCGACCAGTGGTTCAGGCGCGCCGACCAGCTCGGCCTTGAGCTTCGCGCCCAGCGTGCCGAAGTCGTCGCGGAACGAGACAAGTGCGAAAGCGCCGACAAAGATCGCGGTCCAGGCAAGCGCCAACTTCGCCAATTTGCTGCGGCTCGCCCCCATCCCCGCCAGGCTTCCGACGAAGACCAGCAATAGCAAGAGCAGGATCAGCGCCCGCGGAATGGTGTCGTCGCTCAAAATTCAGATCTCGACCTCGAGCCCGTCGAAGGCCGGTGCGGCCCAGTCGGGAAGCTCGGCAACAAGTTGGGCATGATCCATGCTGTTGTCGAGGTGGGTCAGCAGCAAGTGCCCGACCTTGAGCTCGCGCGCCCAGCCCAGCAGCGCGTCGAGATGGGCGTGGGTCGGATGCGGGCGGCGGCGCAGGCAGTCGGCGATCCAGATGTCGGTCCCGGCATATAGTGACGCCATGGCGTCGGTCAGTTCGGCAAAGTCGATCGCGTAGACGAGGCTTCGCGCACCCTCGTCAAAGCGGATGCCGACGCTGGTGATCCGGCCATGCGGCTGATCGACGAAGCGCAACCGGACTTCGCCGAGCATCCATTCTTCGCCAATCGGCTCGGCGCGGATCACCGCCGGATACAGCGCATTGCCCTCGAACAGATAGCGAAAGCGCGGCACCATCCGGTCGAGCATGTCGCCGCGGCCGTGCAGCGGCACCTGCTCGCCGCGGTTGTGCGCGACCTGCCGCAGATCGTCGAGGCCGTGGATATGATCGGCATGATCGTGGGTGATCAGCACATGGTCGACCTCCCCCACACCCGCCGCGTTCAGCTGCTCGCGTAGGTCCGGGCCGGCGTCGATCAGCAGCCGGATGTCGCCGATCGTCGCCAGGGCGGACGCGCGCAGGCGGCGATTCTTCGGTTCGAGCGGGTCGACGCTGCCCCAGTCGTTGCCGATCCGCGGCACTCCCGAACTGGTGCCCGACCCGAGGATCCTCAGTTTCACGCCGACGCCCTGGCCTTGTTGAACAGGCGGAAGAAATTGGCGCTGGTGGCGGCGTGCAGCGCGTCGATCGACTCCCCGCGCAGCTCGGCGAGAAAGGCCGCTGTATCGGCGACGAAGGCCGGCTCGCACGATTTGCCACGATGGGGCACGGGCGCGAGGAAGGGAGAGTCGGTCTCGACCAGCAGGCGATCCGTAGGAATTGTCTTTGCGACTTCCTGCAAGTCCTTGGCATTTTTGAAGGTCACGATGCCAGACAGCGAGATGGAGAAGCCGATTTCGAGTCCGCGATCCGCCAGCCACTGCGTGCCGGTGAAGCAGTGGAGCACGCCCGTGACGCCCCCCTTCCCCACTTCCTCGGCCAGGATCGCGGCGGTATCCTCCTCCGCCTCGCGAGTATGGATGATCAGCGGTAGCCCGGTCTCGCGCGCCGCGGCAATCTGCGCTCGGAAACGTGCCTTCTGATTGTCGTGGTCGGATTTGTCGTAGTGATAGTCGAGCCCGCATTCGCCGATCGCCACCACCCTGGGGTGTGCCGCCGCCGCGACCAACGCCGTTGTTCCCAGATCGGGATGGGCGTCGGCCTCATGCGGGTGGACCCCAATCGAGGCCCAGACGTCGGGGTGTCGCTCGGCCGCGGCGACCACCGCGGGCCACTCGCGCTGGCGGGTGGAGATGTTGAGGAAACCGCTCACCCCCCGCGCCCTGGCGCGGTCCAGCACGCCCGCCTCGTCCTCGACCAGGCCGGGATAATTGAGGTGGCAATGACTGTCGATCAGCATTGCTCGATCAGCTCCAGCCGGGGAAAGATCGGCTGCGGGGGCGACAGTCGGCCCGCCGCGCGGCCTTCGGCCAGGTAGGCGTCGAGCCGTGCGATGGATGCGGGCACCACTGGCCGGACAACCGCACCGAGCCGCTCCACCACCGCCGCCAGCGTGCCCAGCACCTCGGCCATCCGCGCCGGGTCGGTCTTGCGCAACGCCCAGGGCGCCTGCGCGTCGACATAGGCATTCGCAGCGAACACCGCGGCCATCCACGCTTCCAGCCCGGCGGAAAAGTCATAGGCCTCGAAACGGGCGGTTGCTTCTACCTCAGCCTCGGTCACCCTGGCCAACAAGGCGAGGTCGTCGGCCGCTTCACCCACAGCCGCAAGATCGCCATTCAAATTCTTGACGATCATCGAGAAACTGCGCTGCGC
>JANPKL010000103.1:0-2057 GCA_031425975.1 Sphingomonas sp. | reverse complement strand
ACCCGCTGGCGGAAGCTGGCCGAGCCATCGAGCCCCTTGGTGTACCAGCCGATATGCTTGCGGGCGAGATTGACGCCGGTGACGGTGCCGTACATCGACTGCATGGCGTCATATTGCTCGAGGATCAGGGCGAGCTGCTCGCCGATCGAAGGATCTGGCCGCTCGCCGCCGGCAAGGTCGGCCATGACCTGGCCGAGCAGCCACGGCCGGCCATAGGCGCCGCGCCCGATCATCACGCCGTCGGCGCCCGACTGGGCCAGCGCCTCGCGCGCATCCTCGCGGGTGCAGATGTCGCCATTGACGATCACCGGCAGCGTCACCGCCTCCTTGACCCGGCGCACGAAGCTCCAGTCGGCGCTGCCCTTGTACATCTGGTTGCGGGTGCGGCCGTGGACCGTGATCATCTGCGCGCCGAGGTCCTGCGCGATCCGCGCCAGCTCGGGCGCATTCAGGCTGTCGTGGCACCAGCCCATCCGCATCTTGACCGTGACAGGCACGCGCACCGCCTTTACCGTCGCTTCGATGATGCTCGCGGCGAGCGGCAGGTCGCGCATCAGCGCCGATCCGGCGTCGCCATTGACCACCTTCTTGACCGGGCAGCCCATGTTGATGTCGATGATCGCCGCGCCGCGCTGCTCGTTCAGCCGTGCCGCCTCCGCCATTTCGACCGGCGAGCAACCCGCTAACTGAAGGCTGACCGGCTCCTCACTCGGGTCCCACAATGCCTTTTGCAGGCTTTGCCGGGTCTCGCGGATCGCGGCCTGGCTGGCGATCATTTCGCTCACCGTCAGCCCGCAGCCATAGCGCTTGACGGCCTTGCGGAACGGCAAATCGGTCACCCCCGTCATCGGCGCGAGGATGACCGGCGCGTCGATCCGGACCGGGCCGATCTTGAGGGGTTGCGTGATGCTCATTGGAAGGCGCGCCTTTACAGGAGCCGCCCCTTGCGGGCAAGGCGCCGCCGGTGACCGTCATCGCCCTCATCGTCGCCGCCGGAGCGGGCATCCGCATGGGCGGGGACAAGCCCAAGCAATATTGTCGCCTCGGGGGCAAGCCGCTGCTCCGCCACGCGGTCGAGGCGCTGATCGGGCACCCCCGCATCGACGATGTGCGCGTGGTGATCGGCGCGGGCCAGGAGGCCTATGCGCGCGAAGCGCTGGCCGGTCTCGATGTCGGCTCGCTGATCCCCGGCGGCAAGGAGCGCGCCGACAGCGTCCGCGCGGGGCTCGAGGCGCTGCCGGAGGAGAGCATTGTGGTGGTCCACGACGCCGCCCGCCCCTTTTGCCCGCCCGACGTCATCGACCGACTGCTCGAAGCGCTGGAGTCTGCCGACGGAGCGGTGCCCGTGCTGCCGGTGGCCGATACGCTGGCCAAGGGCGACCGCGAGCTGCGCGGCACGGTCAACCGCACGCAATATCTGCGCGTCCAGACCCCGCAGGCCTTTCATCGCGACGACTTGTTGTTCGCCTACAAGGAAGCGGGCAGCGGCGCGCCGCCGACCGACGAATCGACCGTAATGCAGCTTGCCGGGCTCAAGGTGGCGGCCGTTGCCGGGGATGAGAGCCTGCATAAGCTGACCACGGCAAGAGATTGGGAACGTGCGGAAATGATGCTCGCTTCACACATGACCAGCCGCTCGGGTACGGGCTTCGATGTCCATGCGTTCGAGGGGCCGGGGCCGCTGGTCATGGGCGGGATCACGATCGATCATCCCCAGGGCCTTGCCGGACACAGCGACGCCGACGTCGTCCTCCACGCGATCACCGACGCCTTGCTCGGCGCGGCGGCGATGGGGGATATCGGGATGCATTTCCCGCCGTCCGACCCGCAATGGAAGGGGGCGGCCAGCGACCGCTTCCTGGTCCATGCCGCCGACCTGATCCGGGCCAGGGGCGGGATCATCGACCATGTCGATTGCACGGTGATCTGCGAGGCGCCCAAGGTCGGGCCCCACCGGGCGGCGATCCAGGACCGTGTTGCGCAAATCCTCGCGCTGCCTGCGGACCGCGTCAGCATCAAGGCCACCACCACCGAACGCATGGGCTTTACCGGGCGCG
>JANPKL010000102.1:0-3981 GCA_031425975.1 Sphingomonas sp. | reverse complement strand
TTCTTCTGCGCCGGGCTCAACCTGGTCTACCAATATTGGATTCACACCGAGGCGGTGGAGCGGATGCCGCGCTGGTTCGAGGCGGTAATGAACACGCCGTCGCACCACCGCGTGCACCATGCGACCAACCCGCGCTATCTCGACCGCAATTATGCCGGGGTATTCATCGTCTGGGACCGATTGTTCGGCTCGTTCGAGCCCGAGCGGGCCCACGATCGCCCGGTCTACGGGCTGGTAACGCCGCTACGCTCGTTCAATCCGCTGTGGGCGGCGCTGCATGAGTGGATCGGGATTCTTCGCGACGTGCGGGCGGCGCCGTGGGTTGCGAAGTTCGGCTATCTGTTGCGCGAGCCGGGGTGGAGCCATGATCGCAGCCGCGAAACCAGCGACATGATCCGCGCGAAGTGGCAAAAGAACGGCGAGGGAGAAGAGCATGACCGAGTTCAAGCCGCTTGACGAGCGCACGCTGATCGCCGGGCAGATCCACGTCGCGGACCTCGCCGAGGCGCGGCGGCGTGGCGTCACGATGGTGGTCAACAACCGTCCGGACAATGAGGACGAGGGCCAGCCGAGCAGCGACGAGCTCCAGGCCGCGGCCGAGGCGGCGGGGCTCGACTATCGCCACATCCCGATCGCACGGGGCATGGGCCCGGCGCAGATCGAGGAAATGCACTCGGCGATGAGCGAGCTCGGCGAGCAGGGCAAAATGCTCGCCTTCTGCCGCTCGGGGATGCGCTCGACCCTCGCCTGGGCGGTGGCCTGCCGTGAAAACGGCGTGTCGCGCGAGGAAGTCGAGCGGCGGGCGGGCGAAGCCGGGTTCAGTTTGAACGCGGTCGATCATCTCCTCTAGAGTCGCCGGGACGACGGGCGCGCCTAGCCCGTGCCCCCCACCGTAATCCCGTCGATCAGCAGGGTCGGCTGTCCCACGCCCGCTGGGACGCTCTGCCCGCCCTTGCCGCAGATGCCGACGCCTTCGTCGAGTTCGAGGTCGTTGCCAATGCCCTTGACCCGGGTCAGCACGGTCGGGCCGTCGCCGATCAGGGTCGCGCCCTTCAGCGGCTCGCCGAGCTTTCCGTCGCGGATGCGATAGGCTTCGGTGCAGGAGAAGACGAACTTGCCGCTGGTGATGTCGACCTGGCCGCCGCCGAATGATTTGGCGTAGATGCCGTCCTTGACCCGCGACAGCAGCTCGGCCGGATCGTCCTTGCCGCCGAGCATGAAGGTGTTGGTCATCCGCGGCATCGGCGCATGGGCGAAGCTTTCGCGGCGGCCGTTGCCGGTCGGCGCGACCCCCATCAGCCGGGCGTTCAAGCGGTCCTGCAACAGGCCGACCAACTTGCCGTCCTCGATCAACGTGGTGCGTCCGGTCGGCGTCCCTTCATCGTCGATGGTCAGGCTGCCGCGTCGTTCGTGCATCGCGCCGTCGTCGACCACGGTCACCCCGGGCGCCGCGACCATCGTGCCCATCCGGCCCGAGAAAGCGCTGGTGCCCTTGCGGTTGAAATCGCCCTCCAAAGTGTGGCCGACCGCCTCATGGAGCAGGACACCGGGCCAGCCGGGACCGCAGACGACCGTCATCTCTCCCGCGGGCGCCGCGACGGAATCGAGATTGACCAGCGCCTGCGCCAGGGCGATGTCGATGCCGCGCTGCCAGGTCGCCTCGTCGAACAGGCGGTGCATGTCGTAACGCCCGCCGAGCCCGTGAAAGCCGGTCTCGCGGCGACCTTCCTTCTCGGCGACGATCTGGATGTTGAGACGAACGAGGGGGCGGACGTCGGTCACGACGAAGCCGTCGGCGCGGACGATCTCGACCACCGACCAGCTCGCTTGCAGGCCGACGCTGACCTGCACCACCTTGGGATCGCGGGCACGCGCGGCGGCGTCGATCGTCTGGCACAGGGCGACCTTGTCGGCGAAAGGCAGCGCTCCGAGCGGATCCTCGCTGCCATATTGCGCGCGATTGGTGCGTGGCGGCGACGGCGCGGGCGCGTGACCGGGGGTCAGCAGTCGCAAGGTCTCGGCGGCGCGATCGATCGCCGCGGCGGACAGTTCATTGGCATGGGCGAAAGCGGTCGCCTCACCGCTGACACCGCGCAGGCCGAAGCCCTGGCCCACGTGATAATCGGCGGTCTTCAGCCGACCGTCATCGAAACCGAAAGCCTCGCTCCGCCGATATTGGAGATAGAGCTCGCCATCGTCGTGCATGGACAGGTGCCGGGCGGCGAGACGGCGCGCTTCGTCGGGGTCGAGCGCGCCGGCGTAGAGGAAGCTGCGAGGATCGAGCGCGTCCATCAGGCGGCGTCCCGGTCAGCTGCACCGCCAGAGTCGCCCGGTTTGTCGGCTGCACCGCGGGAGTCGCCCGGTTTGTCGGCTGCACCGCCGACGAGCACGAACCGCCGGTCGCAATAGCCACATTCGACGAACCCCTTGTCGTCGATGCGCAGGAAAACGCGGGGGTGGCCCAGCGCGGGGCTGACCTCGCCGCTGCCGTCGCAATGGACGACGTTCGAGGTGACCTTAACGACTTCGGGAGGCGGTTGCATCCCCTTGAGGTAGCAACCGCCTCCCGTCGCATCAATAAGCTGTGGGGTGCTTATTGAAAGTCGGCATCCACCGTGAGCGTGCCGGTATATTGTCCGGGCATCTGATTCACGGCGATGGTGATCGAACCGCCCACGTCGACGTAGAACACGCCGGTCAGGCCGATCGTGCGGCTGAGCGTGGCGCTGGCCGGATCGAGCTGGGCCGCGAACGCGACCGTCTGAGTCGGATCCTGGACATTGTTGAGGAACGTCGGGAAGGTCGTCCGCAGGTTGACGACGTTGCCGGGCAGGCCGTTGCCGATGAAGCGGCCGCGGCCGCCGACATCGGTGCTCGACCCGGTCAGCGTCGGTCCGACCGAGCGCAGCCCGGTGACCGGATTGATGCTGACGACGCCGCTGGCGGTCGGCGTCGCGACGATGGTGCCGAAATTGAGGTCGTCGACCCGCTGCAGCGTGGCCGGCTGGATCAGCAGGGCGCGCGCCTCGATCGAGGCGGTGCTGTCGGGCACGAACTGCGCGGCGGCGGGAGTGGCGAAAGCGGTAGTGGCGGCGAGCGCCGCGAGTGCAAATTTGTAACGCATGTTCTTGGGTTCCCCACATTGTTTGAACGACCATATTTGTGGGGCGCGGCGTCTCAACGGCGGTTCAAGATTGAACCACAATGGAGGATTAACCCTCTTCGGCCATCTTTTACGACCGCCGTGGGGGCTCAGGGATATTGCACCTGGACGTCGAAGGTGCCGCTGTAGATGCCCTCGACCTGGCCGGCCGACACGATCAGGGTCGCGCCGACGTTGAACTCGAAACTCTCGAGCCGGGCGAGGGTGCGCTTGTCCAGCCCTTGGAGGATGAAATCGCGCACCTGCATGGTTTCGCCGCCGCCGATGCGTGTAAGCGTGATCGGCTGGTTGGGCACCTTGAGGATGACCACCGCCGCGCTCCGCGAAGCCCCGAGGAACGTCGCCGCGCGCGGGCTTCCACCGAGGCGCGAGACACCGCCGGTGACAGTGAGGACATTGGTGACGGGATTGATGATCGCGGTGCCTGCACCGGCAACGCCGATCGCACCGAAGTCCATGTCGTTCTTTGTGACGACGGTCAGCGGATAGATGAGCGCGGCCCCGGTCTGCGCCCGCGGGATCGCAGAGCGCGGCGCGACCTGCTGGGCGCTGGCCGGGGCCGCACTCAGCAACATGACGGAGAGGAGGGAGGTCAGGATGCGGTGCACAGCCAGCGGGCTAAAGGGTTAACGTCAAATACACCCTGCCAAGTAAGGTAAATGCACGATTTACCTTGTGCCCTTTCGTCATGGTGGGCGGGCCGTTAAGCGAATCGGTATGAGCGATCTCCCCCCAGCGATCCGAATCAATGGCCTCGGCAAGACCTATGCGGGCGGCAAGCGCGCTCTCGACGGGGTCAGCCTCGAGGTCGGACGCGG
>JANPKL010000101.1:0-7466 GCA_031425975.1 Sphingomonas sp. | reverse complement strand
GCGTGCTTTCATTGTAGGAACTGCTGGGCTAGGCCGCGGCGACGACGCCGTCGGCTCTAGCGCTGTTGACGACGAGTAGAGACAGGAATTTATGAACGATCAGACCGACAAGCCGAAGCTGGGTACCCGGCCATCGCTGGGCATCAAGCGCACGGTCGAGACCGGCAAGGTGAAGCAGAGCTTCAGCCACGGCCGCTCGAACACGGTGGTCGTGGAAGTCAAGAAGCGGCGTATCCTCGGCCGTCCGGGCGAGGCGCCCGTCGCCGCGCCCGAGCCCGAGGCCCAGGCCCCCGCGCCGGCTCCGGTCGCCCCCGCTCCCATGCCGCCGCCGGCCCCGCGCCGCTCGGCTGCCGAGGACATTACCGCCCGCAAGGAGATGGTCCAGCGCCAGATGCGCGAGGCCGAAGAAGCGCGCATGACTGCGCTCGAGGATGCTCGCCGCCGCGAGGAGCAGGCCAAGGTCAATGCGACCGAGGACGACAAGAAGCGCGCCGAGGACAATCGCAAGGCCGAAGAAGAGGCCGCCCGCCAGGCCGAGCAGGATGCCAAGCGCCGGATCGAGGACGAAGCACGCGCCGCCGACGAGGCCGATGCCGCCACCGAAGCCGCCGCGCAGGCCAATCCCGAACCCGCCGCCGAGCCTGAAGCGGCCCCGGCCAGCCCGCGCGCCGTCGCCGGACGGCCCGGCCAGCAGTTCCAGCCGGTTCGCCGCCCACCCCCGCCGCCGCGTCCGGTCCAGCCCGAGGCCGCGGCACCCGAGGAGCAGCAGCCCGCGCAAGGGCAGCAGCAGCAGGCCGCGAACAACGGCCCGAGCGGCGCGCCGTCGCGCCCCGGCCGCCCCGAGCCCACGCGCCCGGCCCGTCCCGGCGCGCCGCGCGGCGACGATCGCCGTCACTCGGGCAAGCTGACCGTCACCCGTGCGCTCGCCGGCGACGACGATCGTTCGCGCAGCCTCGCCGCGCTGCGCCGTAGCCGAGAGAAGGAAAAGCGCGCTTACGCCCAGTCGGGCCCGCGCGAGAAGCAAGTCCGCGACGTCGTCGTGCCCGACTCGATCACCGTCGGCGAGCTTGCCAACCGCATGGCAGAAAAGGCCGCCGACCTGGTCAAGTCGCTGTTCAAGATGGGCACCCCGGTCACCGTCAACCAGGTCATCGACCAGGATACGGCCGAGCTGCTGGTCACCGAATTCGGCCACAATATCAAACGCGTCAGCGACAGCGATGTCGACATCGACACGGCGCTCGACGTCGATGCGGACGAGACGCTGCAGCCGCGTCCGCCGGTGGTCACCATCATGGGCCACGTCGACCACGGCAAGACCTCGTTGCTCGACGCGATCCGCGGCGCCAGCGTCGTCTCGGGCGAGGCCGGCGGCATCACCCAGCACATCGGCGCCTATCAGGTGAAGGTCGCCAGCGGCGATCTCGTCACCTTTCTCGACACGCCGGGCCACGAAGCTTTCAGCGAGATGCGCCAGCGCGGTGCCAATGTCACCGACATCGTGGTGCTGGTCGTCGCCGCCGACGATGGTTTGAAGCCGCAGACGATCGAGGCGATCAACCACACCAAGGCGGCGGGCGTGCCGATGATCGTGGCGATCAACAAGATCGACAAGCCCGATGCCAAGGCGCAGCGGGTCCGCGAGGAACTGCTCCAGCATGAGATCGTGGTCGAGCAACTGGGCGGCGACGTTCAGGATGTCGAAGTGTCGGCATTGAAGGGCACCAATCTCGACGGGCTGCTCGACGCCATCGCGCTCCAGGCCGAAATCCTTGAGCTCAAGGCCAATCCGGAACGCGGCGCCGAAGGCACCGTGATCGAGGCCAGGCTCGACAAGGGCCGCGGCCCGCTTGCGACCGTGCTGGTCCAGCGCGGGACGCTCAGGGTCGGCGACGTGTTCGTGGTCGGCGCCGCTTCGGGCAAGGTCCGGGCGATGACCGATGCCGCGGGCAAGCAGGTCAAGGAAGCCGGCCCCTCGATGCCGGTCGAGATCCTCGGCATGGGCTCGGTCCCCTCGGCGGGCGATCCGATGACCGTGGTCGAGAATGAGGCGCGCGCCCGCGAGGTCGCCACCTATCGCCAGGGCCTGCTCGACACCAAGCGCACGACTTCGGCGCCGATCAGCCTCGAGAACATGTTCGCCAACCGCGCCTCGACCGTCATTGAATTCCCGCTGGTGATCAAGGCCGACGTGCAAGGCTCGGCCGAGGCGATCGTCAACGCCCTGAACCGTATCTCGACCGACGAGATCAAGGTCCGCATCCTGAGTTCGGGCGTCGGCGCGATCACCGAGAGCGACGTCACGCTCGCTTCGGCGACCGGCGCCCCGATCATCGGCTTCAACGTCCGCCCTAACGCCAAGGCGCGCGAGGTCGCGACCCGCAACCGGACCGAACTCCGCTATTACGACGTCATCTACCACCTCACCGACTGGGCCAAGGAAGCCATGGCCGGCAACCTGGGTCCCGAGATCATCGAGACCGTGGTCGGCCGCGCCCGCGTGCAGGAGGTCTTCCCGGCCGGCAAGCGCGACAAGGCCGCGGGCCTGCTCGTCCTCGAGGGCGTCATCCGCAAGGGCCTCCACGCCCGCCTCACCCGCGAGGACGTCATCGTCTCCAAGACGACGATCAGCTCGCTCCGGCGGTTCAAGGACGATGTGGCGCAAGTCATCGCCGGCCTCGAATGCGGCGTGCTGCTTGCCGACACCAACGACATCAAGGCCGGCGACAACCTTGAGGTGTTCGAGGTCGAGGAACGCGCACGGACGCTGTAAGTCATTTCCCCTCCGCTTGCGGAAGGGGTTAGGGGTGGGCCTGCTAGTCTTGTGAGGTGAGCCGGTCCCACCCCCGGCCCCTCCCGCAAGCGGGAGGGAAATATCGAATGCCCACCAACGAAACCACCGAGGGACGCTCGGTCCGCCTGCTCCGCGTCGGCGAGCAGGTCCGCCATGTGCTGAGTGAGGTGCTCGCCCGCGGTGATGTCCATGACGAAACGCTACAGAAGCATCTGGTCAGCGTGACCGAAGTCCGCATGAGCCCCGACCTGCGCCACGCGACCGTCTTCGTGAAGCCGCTGCTGGGCAAGGCCGAGGCGATCGTCCTCAAGGCGCTGCGCACCAACACCGCCTATTTCCAGGGCGAGGTCGCCAAGAATGTGAACTCCAAATATGCCGCCAAGCTCAAGTTCCTGATCGACGAGAGCTTCGATGAAGGCGGCAAGATCGATACGATTTTGCGCACCCCGCACGTCAAGCAGGACCTGACCGACCTCGACAACACGACCGGGGAATGAGCGCGCTCGGCGCGCCGATGTTCGGCGACGGGTGCAGCGCCTTGCCCTTCGCCGAGCCACATCGCGCCGAACTCGGGGCCGCCTGCGCCGAAGATAGCGACATCTGGGCGCTGTATCCGATGAGCTTCGGCCCCGAGCATTTCGACGAAAGCCTCGATGGCTTTCTCGCGCGACCCGACATGATGACCTTCGTGCTGTTCGATGGCGACCATATGGCCGGCATGTCGAGCTTCCTCGCCATCGACGAAGCGCGCGGGGCGCTCGAAATCGGCGGCACCTATCTCCGCCCTGCAATGCGCGGGACAGGCCTCAATCGACGCATCAAGGACATGATGCTGGCCCGCGCGTTCGAACTTGGCTTGCGGCGGGTCGAGTTCCGGGTCGATGCGCGCAATCAGCGCAGCCAGGCTGCGGTCGCGAAACTCGGCGCCGTTCGCGAAGGGCTACTGCGCGCCGATCGCGTCACCTGGACCGGCCACGTCCGCGATACCGTCGTCTTCTCGATCCTGGGCGAGGAGTGGCCAGCGGCCTAGGTAACGTCGTCCTTCAGCCGCCACGGCGGGAAGCGCCGCGATTCGCCCGCGCGGTAAAGGAACACGATGTTGCCCGCCGGATCGCGCAGCCGCGCCTCGCGCCACAGCCAGGGCTGGTCGCGGGGGCCATGTTCGAAGATCATCCCGGCGCGCGCCAGCGTCTCGACCCGGCTGTCGAGGTCGTCGCATTCGAAATAGATGGCGGTGGTCGGCGACACCTGTTCGTCGGGATCGATCTGGACCGAGAAACTCGTGCCCCCCCAGCATTCGAAGCGCGCGTAGCCGTTCTCCGGGCTGTCGACGATCTGCCTGAGCCCAAGCCGGGAGTAGAAATCGACCTCAGCGCGATAATCCCGGCCGGTCACCGTCACCTGGTTCAGCCGCGGTCCGCCGCCGACGTCGAGCCGGACTTGGCCATGCCCCATCGGCCCGTGGCCCTGCCCCAGCCCCGGTGCCTCGAGCAATGCCAGCCGTACGAAAGCACGCGCCTGGGCGACCGCATCGGCCAGCCTCCTGCCCTGCGCCAATCCCACTGCGATCGCGCTCGCCAGCGTGCAGCCGGTGCCGTGGCTGTGCGGCGTCTCGATCCTCGTGCCTTGCCAGCTGGTGAGATTATCTTCCTCGATCAGCGCGTCGGCGACCGCTTCGCCTTCTTCGTGACCGCCCTTGACCAGCACCGCGCAGCGATGGCGGCTGACGAGGCCCAGCGCCCCTTCGACCGGATCCTCCTTGCCGGTCAGCCGGACCAGTTCGGGCAGATTGGGCGTGGTGACAGTGGCGAGGTCCATCAATTGGCCGAAGGCGGCAATGGTCGCATCGTCGGCCAGCGCCGCGCCGCTCGTGGCGATCATGACCGGATCGAACACCAGAGGCACGCGCGGGATGATGGCGGTGAGCCGTTCGGCCACCATCCGGGCGGTGAAGGCCGATCCGATCATTCCGATCTTGATCGCGTCGCAGCCGAAGTCGCTGAGCACCGCATCGATCTGCGCCAGCACGATTTCCGCCGGCACCGCATGCACCGCATCGACGCCCAGGCTGTTCTGTGCGGTCACCGCGGTAATCGCGGTCATGGCATGGCCGCCGAGCATGGTGACGGTCTTCAAATCCGCCTGGATGCCGGCGCCGCCGCCACTGTCGGAACCGGCGATGATCAGGATGCGGGGGGTCGCGGAAGTCATGCCTGTGTGCCTGCCCTTGCCGCTCTTAAGATTTCGACTTGGATGCTGCCGCTTTGCTGCGCGTCGGGCGGTCGGTTAGTTCGCCCTTGCACTTGGGACAGCGCTCGTCGAGTTCCTCCGCGCATGAGCTGCAATAAGTGCATTCGAACGAGCAGATGAACGCGCCGGGCAGGTGTGCGGGCAACGGCTCCTCGCAGCGCTCGCAGGCGGGCTTCATCGTCAGCATCAGGCGGCCGCCTGCGCGACTACGGCGCAGATGCGCGCGACCAGCGCCTCGACCTCGGCCGCGTCGTCGCCCTCGGCCATGACCCGGATTAGCGGCTCGGTGCCCGACTTGCGGATCACAAGCCGGCCGCGCCCCTCGAGCTGCGCTTCCGCAGCGGCGATGCACGCCTTTACCGCTTCCGCTTCCAGCGGCGCGCCGCCCTTGAAGCGAACGTTGCGCAGCAGCTGCGGTACCGGCTCGAACTGGCGCAGCAATTGGCTCGCGGGTTTGCCCTGCCCGATCATCGCGGCGAGGATCTGCAGCCCCGCCACCAGCCCGTCGCCGGTGGTGGCATGGTCGGTCAGGATGAGATGCCCCGATTGCTCGCCACCGACATTGCAGCCGAGCTTGCGCATCGTCTCGAGCACGTAGCGATCGCCGACCTGCGTGCGGTGGAGCTTGAGCCCGACTTCGGCCAGCCGCCGCTCGAGGCCCAAATTGCTCATCACCGTGGCGACCACCCCATCGCCCTTGAGCAGGCCCAATCGCTGCTGGTCGATCGCGATCAGTGCCATCAGCTGGTCGCCATCTATGACGGTCCCGGTCTCGTCGACCACGATCAGCCGGTCGGCATCGCCGTCGAGCGCCAGACCGATGTCGGCCCCGCTGGCGACCACCGTCTCCTGCAGCGTCTGCGGGTGAGTCGATCCGCAGTCGTCGTTGATGTTGGTGCCATTGGGCGCCACGCCCAATGCGATGACCTCGGCCCCCAATTCCCACAGAGCATCGGGCGCGACGTGATAGGCAGCGCCATGCGCGCAATCGATCACGATCTTGAGCCCGTCGAGGCGAAGCGTGTCGGGAAAGGTCGACTTGGCAAAGTGGACATAGCGCCCGCGCGCATCCTCGATCCGCTTGGCGCGACCGATCTTGCCGGGTTCGACCAGATTGGCGGGCGCATCGAGCAACGTCTCGATCGCTGCCTCGTCGGCGTCGGACAATTTGTAGCCGTCGGGGCCGAACAGCTTGATCCCGTTGTCGTGAAAGGGATTGTGGCTGGCCGAGATCATCACGCCGAGATCGGCGCGCATCGAGCGGGTCAGCATCGCCACCGCCGGGGTCGGCATCGGCCCCACCAGCACCACGTCCATGCCGACGCTGGTGAAGCCCGCAACCAGCGCGCTTTCCATCATATAGCCCGACAGGCGCGTGTCCTTGCCGATCACCACCCGGTGGCGATGATCCCCGCGCAGGAAGTGCGCGCCGGCGGCCTGCCCGACCTTGAGCGCGACCTCGGCGGTCATCGGCGCCTGATTGGTCAGCCCGCGGATGCCGTCGGTGCCGAAGAATTTACGTTTCATGTCCGATGCCTAGCGAGAAGCTGCTCTCCTGCGCAAGCAGGAGCCCGGTTTACTTTACGGCCTTGGGAAAGAAGGCACTGGGCTCCTCCCTTCGCAGGAAAACTATAGCCCCCAGATCCCGACCGGCAGCGGGTGCGCCCAGGTCGCTCCGAGCCACAGCAAGGTGCCGCCGACGGTGGCGAACAGCCCCGGCAGCGCAAATCCGCGACCAAAAGGGACGAAGCTGGTTCGCGCCACCCAGCCGACCCATGCCTCGCCCAAATGCGCGCGCTTCTTGACGTCCTGACCGGCCGATCCCGCCAGCGCCATGACCAGCACGACCCCGGCCAGCACGAGTGACGAGGGTTCGGGGTGGATCGCCATGTGGCTCAGCGCCCAGAGAGCGAAGCTCCACATCATCGGGTGGCGGGTGATGCGGAACACGCCGCCGGGCTCGCCGATCTTGACCTCGCTGCCGGGGCCGAAGGTGACCATCGCCGGGTTACGCCGGAAGGAGCCGACCAGCAGCACCGCGGCAAGCCAGGTGATGACGCTGGCGACGATCCAAGCCCAGGCCGGCGGCTGCCACAGCCAGTCTTCGGCCCCCGCGCCTTTGCGGGCCCAGATCATCCCGCCGAACGTGACGAGTGCGATGACGGAATAGAGCGCCTGGAACCCGGCATTGCCGAGTTTATGCGCAAGCGGCCGGCGCAGCGGGTGCGACATGGCCAGGTGCGTGCCGATGAACGCCGCTCCGAACGCCGCCACCAGCGCGGTCGCGCTCACCGCCGATACGCCTCGGGAAGCGCACCGCGCTCGAGGGTCCGATAGCGGTCGCGAAGCTTGGTCTGCCGCGTCTCGAGCGGCTGCTGGATCCCGTCGATCATCACCGTCTCGGCATGGCTGGCATGGTCAA
>JANPKL010000100.1:0-12555 GCA_031425975.1 Sphingomonas sp. | reverse complement strand
TGGGCAAGGGCCAGTCGATCATGGGCGCGCTCTACAAGGGCTTCTGGACCACCGCGATCCTGTCGATCCCGCTGATCTACATCGCTACCGCCTACGCGCTGGGCGACATGAACGCGGTTATCGGCGGGCCCGAGGCGGCCGGTACCGACATTGCCGGCGCCACTGCCGAACAGACCGGCGGCTTCACCGGCATGGACCTCTTCTGGTGCATGCTGATCGGCCTCGGCGTCACGGGCCTCCTGGTCTGGATCACCGAATATTACACCGGCACCAACTATCGCCCGGTCAAGTCGATCGCCAAGGCGAGCGAGACCGGTCACGGCACCAACGTCATCCAGGGCCTCGCGATCAGCCTTGAATCGACCGCCATGCCGACGATCGTGATCTGCGTCGCGATCATCTCCTCCTATTTGCTCGCAGGGCTGATCGGCATCGCCTTTGCCGCCACCGCAATGCTTGCGCTGGCCGGGATGGTCGTCGCCCTCGACGCTTATGGCCCGGTCACCGACAATGCCGGCGGCATCGCCGAAATGGCCGGGATGGAGGATGAGGTCCGCGTCCGCACCGACGCCCTCGACGCGGTCGGCAACACCACCAAGGCAGTGACCAAGGGCTATGCCATCGGCTCCGCCGCTTTGGCCGCACTCGTCCTGTTCGGCGCCTATACCACCGACCTCAACGAGTTCTCGGCCGACCTCGGCATCGCCAAGGGCTCGGTCGATTTCAGCCTGTCCAACCCCTATGTGGTCGTCGGGCTGCTGCTCGGCGCGCTCCTGCCTTACCTGTTCGGAGCGATGGGCATGACCGCGGTCGGCCGCGCCGCGGGCGACGTGGTGCTCGACGTGCGCGAGCAGTTCCGCACCAACCCGGGCATCATGGACGGCACCAGCCGCCCCGATTACGCCCGCACCGTCGACCTCGTCACCAAGGCCGCGATCAAGGAGATGATCGTGCCCTCGCTGCTGCCGGTGCTCGCGCCCATCGTGGTCTACTTCCTGATCGCCTGGGTCGCCGGCAAGGAACAGGGCTTCGCCGCCTTGGGCGCCCTGCTGCTGGGCGTCATCGTCTCCGGCCTGTTCGTCGCCATCTCGATGACCAGCGGCGGCGGCGCCTGGGATAATGCGAAAAAGTATATCGAGGACGGCAATTACGGCGGCAAGGGCAGCGAGGCCCACAAGGCCGCGGTCACCGGCGACACCGTCGGCGACCCCTACAAGGACACCGCCGGCCCGGCGGTCAACCCGATGATCAAGATCACCAATATCGTCGCTTTGCTGCTGCTGGCGGCGCTGGCGGGGCATGGGGGCTGACGGTCACGCATTTAGGGCCAAGAAAAAGCCCCGCCGGAGCGATCGGCGGGGCTTTTGTCCGCGGCTGCGCGAGGTGAGTAGCTTCTCCCTTCTCGGATGCTAACTCTGCGACCGCTTAGCGCTTAAGACAGTCAGAGAAGTGCTGACTTAACGATCTGAAAAGTGGACATTGTGATGCGGCTATGTGTCGATTGCGAGCCGGTTGAAAACTGAGACCAGCTTATTGGTGTCATTCCGACCGGTTTGATCCCTCTCAATGGGTAGGGAAATTCGCGCGTTCGGAAGCTAGACTGCACCTATGAGTGAAGCACGCCCTCGCGGTCGGCCACCGCATCCAGATGTCCTGACGCCTGGCGAATGGCGCATCGCCGAATTCGTGCGTCATGGATTGACCAATCGAGCGATCGCCGAGCTGCAGGGAGTCAGCGCCGATGCCGTCAAATTCCACGTTGCGAGCGTGCTCGCCAAGCTGGGGCTGACGCGGCGGAGTGAGTTGCGGCGCTGGACCGGTGTGCGGGCGGATAGCAGTCTGGCGAAAAGCGACAGGCTCGACATGGCCCAAGGCGCCTTGGGAGCGATTGGGCAGATCGCACGAAGCGTCCTGGATATCGAGGAAGCCGAGCGTTGGCATCGGAATGTCCTTGGCCTCCGGCACCTTTACACCTTCGGCAAGATGGCGTTCTTCGACTGTGGGGGAACGCGACTTTTTCTGTCGGAGAGCGACGGTGAGGATGTCGCCATCATCTATTTTCGAGTGGCGGACATCCGCGCCGCTCACGCCATGCTGGGCGGAAAAGGGGTCGAGTTCATCGCTGCTCCACACCTGATCCATTGCCACGAAGACGGCACGGAGGAGTGGATGGCATTCTTCAATGACAACCAGGGTCGGCCGCTCGTTCTCATGTCACAGGTGAGGCCGTCGCCTTCCTCGTCTCATCGGGAGGTGGAATGATCATGCTAAGATTCATCCGCAGTAATCGAGCTTTGTCGGTCTTGAGCATCGTGGGCGCCTTTTACTTGGCGGCTACGCCCCTACCGGCTGGAGCGTCCTCCACGCCGTTGGCGACTGCAGGCTTAGGCGGTCACCGGCTGCAACAAGTCGCCTTGACCACGACCGACTTGCCACGGGCGATGACCTTCTACCGTGACAAGCTTGGCCTGCCGCTCCTGTTCGAGACGAACGGCATGGCCTTCTTCAATGTCGCAGGCATGAGATTGATGATCGCTCTTGATGCGAAGCGGCCTTCCGGGCGGCCCACATCGATCCTTTACTTCGACGCGCCCGAATTCAAGAAATCGCACGACTATTTGGTCGCGGCGGGGGTGGCTCTGAACGGGCCAGTGGAGACGGTGCAGCGCACATCGACTGGGAGCCTGATGCTTCAACAGTTCACCGATCCGGACGGCAACGCGCTCGCGATCATGGGGACTGTGCCAAGGCAATGAGCGTCAGCACGGAGCGATCGTGGCACTGAAGGGCGAGGTCCGTTTACCGGACAAGCTCTCTCGATAGCAGACCGTCCGCTTCCGGCCAATTCGCGACGATTCCTCATCTGCACCAACGTGCCGACCATACCGATGCGCGACGAAATTGCGGCGGCGGGCAAGTACAAGCACCCTATGCTCAACCGCGAGGACGACCGGCTGCAGGTGGTCACCGTCGCCGAACTGTTCGACGGCCCCGGCCAGCCCGGCCGCCGCATGGACCTGCCGATGGCCCGCGCCGATGCGGTCAAGGCTGCCGCTGCTCTGGGCGACGAGGGTAAGCAGGCGTCCCTGCTTTAACGCCTTGCCATGTAGGAATTGATCTGTTTACGTGCCGGAACGGTTCGTTGCCCAGGCTCTTTTCAACCTTTGACGAAATTTTCCGGCCCCGGCAGGACGAATGTCGCCAAACACCCCCTCAACGGAACCTTCGGAACCTTCGCTTTACAGATAGTCGGCCAGCACCAGCTCCACCGGGCGCTCCGCACTGCCATTGGCCACGCGCAAAACCACCGTCGTCCCCGCTTCGCCGCCTAGTCGCCCGACCAGCCTCGGCACCGGCTCGCCGACCACCCGTTCGCCGACCTTCACCCCCGCGCGCGCCGCCGGGCTGCCGGTGCCGACCGCCGCGATTCTGCCGTCGGCTCCGAGCCACAGGCCCGAACGGCCATAGTCGTTCGCCAGTCCCGATGGCTGGCGATGCCGCTGCAGCCACAGGCGCTTGGCCTTGACCTCCGTCGACAAATTGAAGTTGCGCAGGAGGTCGAGGCCGATGATCCCGTCGGCATCGGGCCGCTCGCGCTCCGGGCGCAGCAGCAGGATCGGCTGGTCGAAGACGATCCCGGCCAGCGTGATCCGCTCGCCCCGAACCAGCCGGCCGATGCCGCCCGGCCCGCCGATCCCGCGCGTCATCTGCGGCGCATAAGGGCGGTCGTCGTTCCACAGCCCCAGCGCCTTTCCGGCCTTCGGCCCGAGCGACAGCGCGCCCGGCGCCCCGGTATCGACCAGAAAGCGCAGCTTGCGGCCGTTGACCACAGCATCGACATAGAGGCGCGGTGCGATCTCGCGGGCCTGCACGATGGCATTATCCATCGCAACGAGGCCGCGCCGCTCTGGGCGACCATCGGGATATACCCGCCACTCGCCCGCTTCCAGGTCAAGGTCGCTGTCGAGCGCGGTCAGCATGCCGGCACCGAGCGTTCCGCGGATGTCGGGGCCGAAGCCGCGACCCTCGATCCCGGCGAAGATCACATCGCCCTGCCGGACGCCGCTGCCGATGCTGACGTCGCGGGCGAGGTAGATGGGGGCCTCGACCATGCCGCCGATGCCCCAGATCCGGCTGGTCTGGCGCAGGTCGAGCTTGAGTTCCTTGGCATAGTCGCGGTCGATCAGGCTGAACGCCGCGCCGGTGTCGATCATGAACATCTCGGGCGCGGCAGTGCCGATCTTCACTCCGACCACCACCCGCGGGCCGAGCAGGGCGACCCTGCTGGCGACCATCGCGGGCTGGGCCGCGCGAGCAGGAATGCCGATCGAAGCGACCACGCTAGCGGCCGTCATTCCACCCAGAAAATGCCGTCTGTCCATCCTCTCTCTCCCGATACGCAGGTGAGCCTGTCAGGCTTCAGAGCCTGCCGAATGCCGCCTCATATCCCGCCTGGTCGCCCCTCGCGAGATAGCCGGCCTGCTCGACCACGCGGTCGCGCGCCAGCCGGCCATTGAACGCACCCATGTCGGCATCGAGCCGTTCGAGCTCGTTCGCGTCGAGCGCGGCGATCTGCTCGAACCTGGTCAGGCCCTTGGCCACCAAGAGGCTGGCGAGCTTGGGGCCGACCCCCTTCATCCGCTGCAGATCGTCGGCTCCGCTGCCCGCCGCGCCCGGCAGTTCCTCGTGCACCCCGGCCCCGATCACCGCGCCGACCACGTCGCTGACCGCCGCCGCCATCTCGTCGCCCACGCCATTGCCCTCGGCGGAGTCGCGGGCTTCGGGCACCGCCTTTTCGGATGCCACCGCCATGTGCGGACGGACCGGACTTTCGGCCTTGCTCAGCGTCACCTTCTGCCGCGGCCGGCGAAAGACGATCAGGCCGGTGACCAGCCCGATCGCCACCGCGACCAGGATCATCGGCCAGTAAGCGTTCCACAATTCAGTCATTCCATCCCCTCGATTGGCGCCGGCGGTGAAGCTCGGCGAGATATGCGATGCCCAGGCCGAGCATGAAGCCGCCGAGCCCGAGCAGCGCGGCCTCGATGAACAATGGCAGGGTCGGCATCTAGCGGGCTCTCCGGGCGGCGAAATGGTCGACCACGGGGCTGCGCCTGTCCCAGCGCACCTCGTTCACGCCCGGCGTGCGGCCGAGCACGTCGACCAGCGCGCGGCGCTGGAAATCATCGGCGGGACCGTTGAGGATCAGGCGTCGCTGCAGTGGCTTTTCGTCCAGCCGGGCCTGGATGACCGGTAGCTCATAGGCATCGAGGATGCGCCGCGTGCGCCCCTCGACCGCAGTCTCGAACCGATCGGCGCCGCCGAGCAGGCCATGATAAAGCTCGGCCCACATGATGGTCGCGGCCAGCCCAAGCAGGATGCCGTTGCGCCGGCTCATGCCGACCGCTCCAGTTCGCGCCAGCCGATGTCGCGGCGGTGGAAGCCGTCGGCATAGTCGATCGCATCGACCGCCTGATAGGCGCGCGCCCTGGCTTCGGCGAGGTTCGGCCCGGTCGCGGTCACCGCCAGCACGCGGCCGCCGGCACCCAGCAGCGCGCCCGAGCCATGCCGCGCGGTCCCGGCGTGAAACACGGTCACGCCCGGGATCCGCTCCGCCGCCTCGATCCCGTCGATCGGCCCGCCCTTTTGCGGGGTGCCCGGATAGCCGGACGCACACACCATCACGGTCATCGAGTGCGCGTCGGACAGCGTCGGTCGGACCTCGTCCATCCGCCCTTGCGCCACCGCCAGCAGCAATTGCGCCAGGTCACCCTCCATTCGCGGCACGATCGCCTCGCATTCGGGATCGCCGAAGCGGACGTTATACTCGATCAGCTTGGGCCCTTGCGCGGTCAGCATCAGCCCCGCGTAGAGCACGCCGTTGAAGGGTGTCCCGGCAGCGGCCATCGCACGCGCGGTGGGGCGCACGATCTCGGCCATCGCCCGCTCCTCGAGCGCGGCGGTCAGCACCGGGGCGGGCGAATAGGCCCCCATCCCGCCGGTATTGGGGCCGGTATCGCGTTCGCCGACGCGCTTGTGATCCTGCGCCGAGGCCAGCGCCACCGCTCGGTCGCCGTCGACCAGGGCGAACAGGCTGGCCTCCTCGCCTTCGAGAAATTCCTCGATCACCAGCGGTCCGCCGTTCTCGGCGCGTATCGCCTCCTCGGCCTCTTCGCGCGTGAAGGCGACCGTCACTCCCTTGCCCGCTGCCAGCCCGTCGGCCTTGACCACTACCGGCAGCCCGAAATCGTCGAGCGCGGCCAGCGCCGCCGCCGTCTCCGCGACCGCCACGAAGCGCGCGGTCGGAATGCCCTGCGCCATGCACAGATCCTTGGTGAAGCGCTTGCTTCCCTCCAGCATCGCCGCCGCGGCCGACGGCCCGAATACGGCGATCCCCGCCGCCCTGCAGGCATCGGCGACCCCCGCCACCAGCGGCGCCTCGGGACCGATCACCACCAGTCCGATGTTGCGTTCGGCCGCCAGCGCGACCATTTTGTCGGGATCGGTGGGATCGAGCGCGACGCATTCCGCCCGGCGCGCAATCCCCGGGTTGCCGGGAACGGCGACAAGCACGCCGCAGCTCGGCGATTGCCTCAGGCCCCAGGCCAGCGCATCCTCGCGCCCGCCCGAGCCCAACAGCAGGATGTTCATGGACGAAGTCGACACCACCGGCAGCCTCCTAGCCGAGGCCAGGGCCGGGGACAATTCGCCGCCGCAAAGTGTCAGCGAGCTGGCCGGAGCGATCAAGCGGACGGTCGAGGGCGCCTTCGGCCGGGTCCGCGTGCGCGGCGAAATCTCGGGCTGGAAGCGCCACAGCTCGGGCCATTGCTACTTCACTTTGAAGGACGACGGGGCCTGCATCGACGCGGTCATCTGGCGCACCAATGCCGGCCACCTCGCCTTCCGCCCCGAGGACGGCGCCGAGGTCATCGCCACCGCGAAAATGACCACTTACCCGGGCCGCTCCAAATATCAGCTGGTGATCGACCGGCTTGAACTGGCCGGCGAGGGCGCGCTGATGGCGCTGCTCGACCGCCGCCGCCGCGCGCTCGCCGCCGAGGGTTTGTTCGATCCCGCCCGCAAGCGCGCCTTGCCCTTTCTGCCGCGGACCATCGGCGTGATCACCTCGCCGACCGGCGCGGTCATCCGCGACATCCTCCACCGCCTCGCCGATCGCTGCCCGACCCACGTCATCGTCTGGCCGGTCCCGGTCCAGGGCGAGGGCGCGGCGGGCAAGATCGCCGCCGCCATTCGCGGCATGGCCGCGCTCGATCCGCGCCCCGACCTCGTCATCGTCGCGCGCGGCGGCGGGTCGACCGAGGATCTGTGGGCGTTCAACGAGGAAGAGGTCGTGCGCGCCGCCGCCGCCTCGCCGATCCCGCTGATCAGCGCGGTCGGGCACGAGACCGATACCACGCTGATCGACCACGCGTCCGACGTGCGCGCGCCCACCCCCACCGCCGCCGCCGAACTGGCGGTGCCGGTCCGCGCCGAACTGCTGGGCCTGCTTGACGAGCTGGGGAGCCGCGGCCGCCGCTGCTTGGTGCGCCGTGCCGACCTCGCCCGCGAGCGCCTCGCGCTCACCACCGGTCGCTGGCCCGAGCCCGAAGCCCTGCTCGGTCCTCGCCGCCAGCGCCTCGACGAGCAATCCGACCGCCTGCCGCGTGCGCTCGCTGCCCGCGCGGGCAAGGCCGAGGCCTTGATGAACCTGACCGCCGCCCGGCTCCAGCCGCGACTGCTGCACGACAAGCTTGCCCGCCTCGGCGAGAAACTCGACGGCGTCGCCCGGACCCTGCCTTTGGTCCACCCCGACCGCCCGCTCGGCCGCGGTTTCGTTCGGGTGTTGGCGACAAGCGACGGACGCACCCTCACCCGCGCCGCCGATGCCCGCGCAGCCGGCGCGCTGCTGCTGCGCTTCGGTGACGGCGAAGTCGCGGCCATGGCCAGCGAATCCGCCAGCACCAAACCCAAGGTTGAGCGCACCCCAAAGCGCCCCTATGGCGCTCCGCAGCCCAATTTGTTCGATTAGAGGTTCACCGACGACCATGCTGATGCAGGGCAGCGGCCGCGAGGCCAAGATCCACTATATGGCCGGGACTTTTCGCTTGCTGAGCGACGGCGACCATGTCCGCTGCGCGTTGACCGGTGTCGCCATCCCGTTGGAAAGTCTGCGTTATTGGAGCGTCGCGCGGCAGGAACCCTATGCCGATGCAGCCGCCAGCCTGGCCGCCGATGAGCACGCGCGGGCCTGATTTCCATTGTGGTGCGATTGCAACAGGGCTGTAACGTTCTTCACGCGATCGGCCCTTGTGGATTGCCGTGGACTGTTCCGGAAAGCTACGCGTCCCCCGCTTAAAGGTTTCAAGCTTGGCGCTCGACGCGCCTCGAGAATACCGAAGGGGAGATACCAATGCGCTTCAAGAACAAGCTGCTGACAACGAGCCTGCTCGTCGGCACCAGCATGCTGGCCACTCCTGCGTTTGCGCAGGCCACTCAGCCCAGCGGCGACCAACAGAACCTGCCGGCCGTCACCACCCAGGCCGATCCCCAGGTCCAGGAAGACCAGGCCGAAGGCAATGCGGAGAATGAGGTCGTCGTCACCGGCACCCTGATCCGCAACCCGAACCTCGTTTCCTCCTCGCCGGTCAACGTCGTCAACGAGAGCGAAATCACGCTCCGGGCGCCCAACAATGCCGAGGAACTGATCCGCCGCATTCCGGGCGTCAGCCCCGGCATCGGTTCGCAGGTCAACAACGGCTCGAACGGCACCAACCAGGTCGATCTTCGCGGCCTCGGCCTGCAGCGCAACATCGTGCTGCTCGACGGCAACCGCCTTGTTCCCTCGCTCGCCAATGGCGCGACCGATCTCAACGTCATCCCGATCGCGCTGGTCAGCCGCGTCGACGTCCTGACCGGCGGCGCCTCGACCACCTACGGCGCCGACGCTGTGTCGGGCGTGGTCAACTTCATCACCCGCCGCGACTTCTCGGGCGTCGACGCCCGTGCGTCGTACAAGCTCACCGAGGAAGGCGATGGCATGGCCTATCGCGTCGACCTCACGCTGGGTGGCAACTTCGCCGACGATCGCGGCAATGCGGTCCTGTCGCTGGGCTACACCAACGTGTCGCCGGTTTATCAGACCCGTCCGTTCGCAGAGTTCGGCGTCAACCCCGTCAACTGCACGGTCAATGCGGGGCAGTGCGGCGCGGCTTCGGGTTCGTCGCCGACCTCGGCTCCGAGCACGTTCGTGTTCGGTGCCACGAACCTCCAGCTCGACCCGACCGCGAGCTCGCTGGTTCCGGCCTATGCAGGCTTCAACTTCAACCCTTACAACATCTTTCAGACCCCGCTGGAGCGGAAGAGCGCTTACGGCGCGGTCACCTACGACATCGCCGACGGGATTGAGTTTTACAGCCGCGGCCTCTTCTCGCAGAACGAGATCAGCTCAATCATTGCCCCTTCGGGTATCTTCGGCAATCCGTTCGCGATCAATGCCAACAACCCGTTCCTGACGACCGGTATTCGCTCGCAGATCTGCTCGAACAACTTTTCGGTCCAGACCGCCGCTGCCGCCTCCGCACTTGCGGGCAGCGCGTCAGTTGCTCCGAACCCGGTGCTCGCGGCCTTCCTGACCGCCGACGCCGCTCGCTATGCGCCTGGCAATTGCGCCCTGCAGATCGGTGGAACCCAATCGACCAACCCGACCTTCACAGGCGGCAATGCCACCACTCCCGGCACGCTCACCAACCCGGGCACGCTCGGTACCGGCCTTGGCCTGGCGGGCGTCTACCGTCGCCTGGTCGAGCTCGGGCCGCGCATCGGCAACTACCAGAATAACGTCTATGACGCCCGCGCGGGCGTCCGTCTCGACGTGACCAGCGCCACTACCCTCGATGTGTCGCTGTCCTACGGCAAGTCGGAGCAGATCCAGACCAACTCGGGTTACGTGCTCAACAGCCGCGTCCAGCAGGCATTGCTGGCCGACAACACCACGACCTGCCGCACGACCACCGGCAGCTGCGTACCGCTCAACCTGTTCGGAATTCCGGGCAGCATCGCCGCCAATCAGGTCGCCTTCCTCGAGGGCTCCTCGACAATCGCGATCGACACGCAATTGACCCAGGCCCGCGCGATCTATTCGGGTGACCTTGGCTTCTCGGCGCCGTGGGCGACCAACCCGGTCTCCTTCGCGCTTGGTACGGAGTATCGTCGCTACACCTACGATCGCGTCCCCGATGCGCGTGCGCAGGATCCGTCGGAACTCGGCGGTTCGGGCGGAGCGATCCTTCCCTTCAGCGGTGGCTACAACGTTCGTGAAGGCTTTGCCGAACTGATCGCTCCGCTGGTCTCGGATCGTCCGTTCTTTAACGAACTTACGATCGAAGCCGGCGTCCGTTACTCGGACTATAAGGTCAATGCTCCCTCCGAGCCGACCTTCGACGCCACCACCTACAAGTTCGGTGCCACCTGGGAGCCGGTCGATGCCCTGCGCATCCGCGGCAACTACCAGCGCGCCGTTCGCGCACCGAACATCGCCGAATTGTTCAGCCCGACTTCGACCGGCCTGACTAACCTGCAGGTTGATCCCTGCTCGGGTACGGCTCCGACCACCAATGCCAACCTGGCTGCGATCTGCGTGGCACAGGGTGCTCCCGGTGCGTCGATCGGCTCGATCCTGGATCCGGCTGCTGGCCAGGCAAACGGCACCTTCGTCTACGATACCGGGATTTTGCCGGAGAAAGCCGATACCTTCACGGTCGGTGCGGTCTTCACTCCGCGCCGCCTGTTGCCGGGCTTCAGCGCGTCGCTTGATTACTACAAGATCATCGTCAACGACGCGATCACCTTCGAAACTCCGGGCGATGCCATCCAGTCGTGCTTCGGTTCGATCACGGCGACTTCGGCCTCCAGCATTGCCTGCACGCAGATCCGTCGTAATCCGACCAACGGCCGTCTCAGCGGTCCGACGGCGTCGACCAAAGGCCTGCTCCTCGAGGAGACCAATCGCGGTCGCCTCGCCACCAACGGCTTCGACCTGACTGCGAACTACGACCGTGATCTTGGTCCGGTTCGCCTTGGACTGAACTTCGCCGGCAACTGGACGCGCAGTCTCAAATTCAAAGCGTCGCCGACCGCCGTGAACCGTGAGTGCGTCGGTTACTACAGCGTCAACTGCGGTCCGACCCTCGGTCAGATCCAGCCGGAGTTCAGCTGGACCCAACGGACCAGCCTCGGCTTTGGTGCGGCAACCCTGTCGCTGCTGTGGCGCCACATCGGTGCGGTCAAGTATGAGGGCACTGCGGACGACTTCCTCGCCCGCGGCTTCCTCGCCACCAACCGCTACCTGTTCGCCGGCACCGTCCGCAACCTGGGTGGAGTGAACTCGGCGCTGGCTGGCCAGCAGTTCGATTTCAACAAGATCCCGGCCTATGACTATTTCGACCTCAATGCGCAGTTCGACATCGAGCGTCGCATGCAGCTGACCCTGGGTGTCCAGAACCTGTTCAACAAGGCGCCGCCGATCGTCGGCTCGCCGGGCGCAGGAAGCACCTCGGCCAACAGCGGCAACACCTTCCCGTCGACCTACGATCCTTTGGGTCGCAGCTACTCGGCGGCGGTCCGGGTGAAGTTCTAAACTTCGCTCGGCTTCGGCCACGAAAAGAAGGGGCGGTCCTTGCGGGCCGCCCCTTTCTTTTTGGTGGGTGAGTTGGGGTAGTTAATACTGCCCCAAGCCCTAATTCACAGATTAAGCTTCAGAACTTGGGCAGTGGTAACTGTCCCCGTTCAACGCTACTTCTTGCGATCCTCCAGCAGCAGCATCTCGCCCTTGGCCCGCAACGCCGCCTCGATCGGCTTGGCCATCATACCCAGCAGTCCCGGCAGCAGCACGTGCAACCGCACCAGCGATTCCTCCACCTCGATCCGCGCATCGACGCTCTGGCCCATCGCCTCGATCTTGAGATCCAAACGGTCGCCCTGCCATTCGTGACTGACGTTTCCCCCGCCCGGGATGAAGCCGGCGAGCTTGTGGACATTGTCGCCGATCCGGCGGCGGGCTTCGCTCCGGCCAAGCTTGTGGGGCAGGTCGACGTGGATGGGTTGTGTGCTCATGCGCGGCGAAGTGAGTGCCGTTCAGTGTCTTTTCAAGCGCGATGGGGTTAAGCTGACCGTAATGAGGCCCCTCCACGCCCTTGTGATCCTTGCGCTGAGCGCCGCGCCTTCCGGCGCACAATGGACCACGACCCCGCCTCCCGCCCCCTTGCCGAGGGCGCCGATCCCCTACCAGACCGCGCCGTTCGCGTGGAACCCGACCGCCGATTATATCGAGCCCGGCCAGGATGAGCCCGGCTACCGCTCATGGCTGCTGCGCCAACCGTGGCGCGCGGGCTTCGTCCAGGCCTTTCATCGCTATCTGACCGCCGCCGAGGTCGCCGGGGTCGCCCCCACCTGGCAACTGCTGCGCACCGCCAGCGACTGGCGGCGTTGCGGCGCGGAACCGTTCGAGGTCCCGCCGGCCGAGGAATGGGCGAACATCGTCAACACCTTGCGCTACGT
>JANPKL010000099.1:0-2508 GCA_031425975.1 Sphingomonas sp. | reverse complement strand
TTGCTGGCGCAAGGTGTCGGCGGTGAAGTGCTCCGGCTGGCCTTGCTTAGCGCCCACTACCGCTCACCGCTGCCGTGGACCGAGGCCCTGGTTGCGCAGAGCCAAAGCGTACTCCAGCGGCTTTACGGTCGTCTGAAGGAGCACCGCGACCTCGAAGAAGCCGATCTGACACACCAAGATGTCGACGAGAGCGTGATCGAGGCGCTTTCTGATGACTTGAACACTCCGCTAGCCCTCAGTCGTTTGCAGGCAATCCGCGATCCAATAGCGCTGACCGCTACCGGACAAATCCTCGGCCTTTTCTCTGCAAATGAGCGCCGGGCGTACTTCTTCTTCGACATGCCGATTGCAGAGAAAGACAGGATTAGCGCGTTAGTTGAGCAGCGCTCAAAGGCGAAGAGGGCGCGCGACTTTGGTACGGCCGACCGCATCCGGCTCGAGCTCGAGAATCTCGGCATTCGGCTAGAGGATGGACCATTCGGCACGAGCTGGCTCAGGGAGTGAAGCTCGAGCCGCCTTATACGCTCGATATCCTCAGGCTGGCGGCTTCCTTGCCGGTCGAGAGCGCCCTTGCGGCGCCCGATGGCGTCGGCACGGCGCGCTCGGTGGCGTGCGGGTCGGTGATCGCCTGCGAGGTGGTGCTCAACCAGGGCCGGATCGCGCAGATCGGGCAGAAGGTCACGGCTTGCGCCTACGGCCAGGCCAGCGCGGCGATCCTGCAGGGCTGGACGCAGGGGCGCCTCAAGGCCGAGGTGATTGTGATGCGGGCGGCGCTCCGGGCGTGGCTCGAGGAGCGCGGCGACCTGCCAGAGGCGTGGCGGGCACTCGCTCCAGTGGCCGGGCGGCCGGGGCGGCATGGCGCGGTGCTGCTGCCGTTCGATGCGTTGCTGGCCGCGCTGAGGGAAGTGGAATGACCGACTGGCTGACATCCGCTGCGGTGATGCTCGGTGTGGCCTTGCTGTTCGTCGGGCTGTTCCGCAAGCTGGGGCTCGGGGCGACGCTGGGCTATATCGTCGGCGGGATCGTGGTCGGGCCGTTCGTGCTTGGGCTGGTCGGCGATGCCGCCGCGATCAACCGGGTCAGCGAGATCGGGATCGCCTTGCTGCTGTTCCTGGTCGGGCTTGAACTGCAGCCGTCACGGCTGTGGCGACTGAAACGCGAGATCTTCGGGCTCGGGCTCGCGCAATTGCTCAGCGCGGGCGCGGTGCTGGCGGTGCTGGTGCATTTCGCACTCGGCCTGTCGCCCGCGGTGGCGGCGGCGATCGGGCTGGCGCTGGCGCTGTCGTCGACCGCGCAGGTGCTGCCGATGCTCAAGTCCACGGGCGAGCTCAATTCGCCTTATGGCGAAAAAGCCTTTTCGATCCTGCTGCTGCAGGACCTCGCGCTGATCCCGCTGATCACCCTGTTCGGCGCGCTGAGCCTGCGGCCCGACCCCGACGCGCTGACCGGCTGGGCGATGGCCGGGCTGACGATCGCGGCGGTGGTCGGATTGGTCCTTGCCGGACGCTACGTCGTCGCGCCGCTCTACAAGTTGATCGGGCGATTGGGCGAGCGCGAGTTGTTCGTCGTCGCGGGGCTGTTCACCGTGCTCGGCGCCGCCGCGCTGATGCATGCGCTGCACCTGTCGGTCGCTTTGGGGGCGTTCGTCGCGGGCGTGATGCTGGCCGAGAGCCCTTATCGGCACGAGCTGGAAAGCGATGTCGAGCCATTCCGCTCGATCCTGCTCGGGCTGTTCTTCATGTCGGTGGGCATGCTGCTTGACCTGCGGGTGGTCGCCGCGCAGCCGCTGACGGTGATCGGGCTGGCGGCGGCGGTGATCGCGGTGAAGGCGGCGCTTCTCTACCCCATCGCGCGCGGCTTCCGGATGCGGCAGGGGCGCGCGGCGAGCCTTGCGCTGCTGCTCAGCCAGGCGGGCGAATTTGGCTTCATCCTGTTCACCGCGGGCGCCGCGGGCGGAGTGATCAGCGCGGGCCATGCGAGCCTGCTCGGCGCGGTGGTGACCACCTCGATGGTCGCCACGCCGTTCCTGATGCGTGCGATCGGCTGGCTGCAGGACCGGGCGCCCGAGGCCTGCGTCGACCTCGAAGGGCCCGAATTCAGTCCCGAGACCAATGCCATCGTGGTCGGTTACGGCCGCTTCGGCCAGACCGTCGCGCAGATGCTGATGGCCAAACGCATTCCCGTCACCCTGATCGACAGCAAGGCCGAGCAGATCGAACGCGCCGCCGGGTTCGACACCAAGGTTTACTATGGCGACGGCACCCGCATCGACCTGCTGCGTACCGCCGGGGCGGAAGAAGCGGAGGGAATATTCTTCTGTATCGACGACCCCGATTTCGGGCCCGAGCGGCTGGAGCCTATTCTCCAGGCCTTTCCCCGGGCCAGGGTGATGGTCCGCGTATTCGACCGGCGCCAGGCGCTGGCGCTCGAGGGGCTGGGCGTGCCCTGGGTCCAGCGCGAATTGTTCGACAGCGCGGTGGTGATGGGCCGCCAGGCGCTCGGCGCGCT
>JANPKL010000098.1:0-2353 GCA_031425975.1 Sphingomonas sp. | reverse complement strand
CGCGAATTGGAAGGCAATGTGCCGGTCGCGGCCTTCGCCCATGAGGCGCGCTGGAATGCGCGGCTGGCGCGGATCGAGATGCACCTGGTGGCGATGCGGGACGTGCGCTTCACCATCGCCGGACGTGATTTTGCATTGGCCGAGGGGGCCAGCATCCACACCGAGAACAGCCACAAATATACCGCCGATTCAGGTCGGCTGCTGCTGTTTGCCGGGGGCTGGACGCCGCAGGCCGAATGGACCGATCCGGCGGGGGATTTCGCGCTCGTGATGGCTAGGGCCGAGCCTGTTCGGACCGCGCCCTGAGGGGTAAGTTGCCCGACTGCGGCCCGCTCGTCTAAAGAGCCAACATGATAATCCTGCGCACGCTTCTCGAGATTGCCGCCATTCTCCTCAATGCCGTCTGGTGGCTGATCATCCTGCAGGTGATCCTGAGCTGGCTGGTGGCGTTCAACGTCCTCAACACCTCGGGCCAGGGGATGCGTCGCTTCCTGTCGGCACTCGACCGGCTGACCGAACCTTTGTTCCGGCCCTTTCGCAAGATCCTCCCCGATTTCGGCGGCATCGACCTCTCGCCCATCCTGGTGCTGCTGCTGATCGGCATATTGATTAACCCGGTGATTTCGAACGCGCTCGCCTCGCTGCCGCCCCCCGGGGCTTGAGCCCCGTGGTTGCGCAGGTGATCGACGGCAAGGCGACTGCGCTCGCGCTTCGCCAGCGGCTGGCTGTGGTTGCCTCGCATTTCGAACGACAGGCGGAGCGCAAGGCCGGGCTTGCGACCGTGCTGGTGGGCGAGGACCCGGCAAGCGCGGTCTACGTCCGCTCGAAGCGCGCGGCCACCGCAGAAGCGGGCATGGCGAGCGTCCATCATGCGCTTGCTGCCGACACCGGCGAAGCTGAAGTTTTGGCGATGGTCGCGCAGCTCAACGCCGACCCGGCGATCGATGGCATCCTAGTCCAATTGCCGCTTCCCGCGCATATCGATGCCGCGCGGGTGATCGCGGCAATCGACCCCGACAAGGACGTCGACGGTTTTCATGTGGTAAACGCCGGACGGCTTGCGGTCGGCGACCCGGCGGCTTTGGTGCCCTGCACCCCGCTCGGCTGCCTTCACCTCGCCAAAGCGGCGCTTGGCTCGCTGTCCGGCCTCCACGCGGTGGTGATCGGACGTTCCAACATCGTGGGCAAGCCGATGGCGATGCTATTGCTGGGCGAAAGCTGCACCGTGACCATCGCCCACAGTCGCACGCGCGATCTCCCCGCCCTCTGCCGCAGCGCCGATATCCTCGTCGCCGCGGTCGGCCGCCCGGAAATGGTGCGCGGTGACTGGATCAAGCCCGGCGCGCTGGTGATCGACGTTGGCATTAATCGCGTCGTTGGCGAAGCGGCGGGCAAGAGCCGGCTGGTCGGCGACGTCGCTTATGCCGAGGCGCAAGGCGTGGCGGGAGCTATCACTCCGGTGCCGGGCGGGGTCGGCCCGATGACCATCGCCATGCTGCTTCGCAATACTTTGGTCGCGGCCCATCGCCGCGCGCACCTCATCCTACCGGAGGACTTATGATCATCGCGCTTGCGCTTGCCGTCGCTGCTGCCCCTGCCGCCGCCAATCCCGCCACCGCGATCGAGGCCGAGCGCGCCTTCGCCGTCGATGCGCAGAAGATCGGCCAGTGGGCGAGCTTTCGCAAATGGGCCGACCCGACCGCGGTGATGTTCACGCCGCAAGCGGTGTGGGCGCAGGATTGGCTGAAGGACCGCAAGGAGCCGGCCAGCGCGGTGCGCTGGTGGCCCTCGCACAGCTGGTCGAGCTGCGACCGGCGCACCGCGGTCAATGTCGGTCCGTGGCAGGCCGGCAAGGAGACGGGTCGCTTCAACACCTTGTGGATGCGGCAGGCGTCGGGCGACTGGCGCTGGACGGTCGATGGCCAGCTTGCGCCGCGCGGGCGCTTCGCCATTCCGACGCGAACGATCGCCCGCCGCGCGTCCTGCGGCAACTCCAAACTTCGCGCGGCGCGGGTCGAAGCCGCTTACGCCCTCCCGCTCAACCGCACGGCGGCGCCCGGCGACAGCGGTTATGGCCGCTCGGCCGACGGCACTTTGCTGTTCAACTGGACCGTGGCTGCCGACGGGACGCGGCGCATGCGTGCGCAGCTGTGGACCGGTCGCCGGTTCGAGATCGTGCTCGACGAGACCGTGCCCGCCGCATGATCGAGCTGTTTACCTCGGCTTTTCTCACCTTGGCGGTGATCATCGATCCGCCCGGTTGCGCGCCGATCTTCGCTGGGCTGACCAAGGGCGCCGCGGCCGCGCATCGCCGGGCGATGGCGATCCGCTCGGCGGTGGTCGCCTGGTGCAT
>JANPKL010000097.1:0-6679 GCA_031425975.1 Sphingomonas sp. | reverse complement strand
CATAGCTTGGTGACCATAGCGTCTGTGACCCACCCGATCCCATCCCGAACTCGGCCGTGAAACCAGACTGCGCCGATGGTACTTCAGCTTAAGCTGCGGAAGAGTAGGTCGTCGCCAGGCTTTGTAGCCGGCGGGCATGAGGAAATCCCATTTGCATTGTCGAATACGCCGTCGCTCGTCCCTCACGGGGCAGCGGCGGCGTTCTTGTCTTCCGGAGACGCCGACCGAAGCCGCAGGCTTCGCAAGGCCGACCGGCCGCCCGGACCGCCGCTGGCGGGAGGAGTGCCAAGCAGGCGCATGCCTGCGCCGGCGTCTGAGGCCAAACAGCAGTGTCGCGGGGTGGAGCAGCCCGGTAGCTCGTCAGGCTCATAACCTGAAGGTCGTAGGTTCAAATCCTACCCCCGCAACCACATCAAGGCCGTCCTTAGGGGCGGCTTTTTTGTGTCTGGATGCCTGAGCCTTGTGGGCTCACCGGTAAGGCACGGTGCGGCACGAAGTGGGGTGTGGCCCAGCACCGCGGCGTGCGCCCTCGGGAAGAAAGCCAGATACTTGTCTTGGCTCGGGTCAAGCACGTGATGGGCTGCTAGCGGCCGTTCTGCTGCAGCCCGCCGAGGCCGCCGAGCCGGCCATCGGCGCGCCTGCTTCAACGCATCACAATTCGGCCTCGGGCAGGGACGACGAGGTCCTAGTCGCTGTACCCCGCTTTATGCGCTGACCGGCGTGCCTCTGCCGTCCGGAGCCAAGCAAGGGAGACAATTCCACCGTCGAGGCGGACCCCGCAACCGCTGCGAGTCGGCCTGGCCCGCGCGGAGCAAGGCCAGCCAACAGCAGCGGACCACCGCCGCCCGCCGTCGGCTCTAGCCGTAGGCGCGTTCGCCGTGATCGCTGAGGTCGAGCCCCTCGCGCTCGGCATCCTCGGACGGGCGCAACGGCATGATCAACTTGACGAGGCCGAAAGCGATCGCCGAGCCACCGGCCGACCACAGGATCGCGATCCCGACCGCGGCAGCCTGCTTGCCGAGCTGCGCGCCGACCGCATAGCCCTCCACGCCGAAGCCGCCGAGCGCGGGCGCCGCGACCATCGCCGTGCCGAGCGACCCGACGATCCCGCCGAGGCCATGAATCCCGAATACATCGAGGCTGTCGTCCCAGCGCAGCCGGTTCTTGACCAGCGCGACGAAGCCATAGCAGGCGAGGCTGGCGGCGACGCCGAGCAGGATCGCGCCCAGGGGCCCGCTCACGCCGGCGGCGGGCGTGATCGCGACCAGTCCCGCCACTGCCCCCGACGCACCGCCGAGCATCGACGGCTTGCCCGAGCGCAGCCGCTCGATCCCCATCCACGCCAACACGCCCGCCGCCGGCGCGACCAGCGTGTTGAGCAGGGCGAGGGCGGCCAGGCCATTGGCCTCCAGTGCAGATCCGGCATTGAAGCCGATCCACCCCACCCACAACAGCCCGGTGCCGATCATCACCAGCGCCAGATCATGCGGCGGCATCGGCTCCTTGAGGTGTCCGATCCGCGGCCCGGCGAGTGCCACCCCGACCAGCCCGGCGATGCCGGCATTGATGTGGACCACCGTCCCCCCGGCGAAATCGATCGCACCGAGTGCGAACAGCAACCCGGTGGGAGACCAGACCATGTGCGCGATTGGGGCATAAACGATGGTCATGAAGGCGACCGCAAAGGCGAGCATTGCCCCGAAGCGCACGCGCTCGACCAGCGCGCCGACCACCAGCGCGGCGGTGATGCAGGCGAAGGTCATCTGGAAGGCGATGAACAGTAGTTCGGGCAGGGCTTGTCCCGCCGTTGCAAGCGGCCAGGCGCTGTCGGGTCCGATCCCGATCAGGCCCGCCTTGGACAGGTCACCGATCAGCGCATTGCCCTCGCCAAAAGCCAGTCCATAGCCCCAGCCGACCCAGGCCAAAGCGGTAATCGCGGCGATCCCGAGAACCTGCGCGAGGACGCTGAGCA
The DNA here is from genome assembly GCA_031425975.1 of Sphingomonas sp. Lineage (GTDB taxonomy): Bacteria > Pseudomonadota > Alphaproteobacteria > Sphingomonadales > Sphingomonadaceae > Sphingomicrobium. The sequence goes on along the minus strand of JANPKL010000097.1, from coordinate 4,707 downwards.
CGTTCTTCGATCGTACCAGCCCGCCGTAGAACAGGGCCAGACCCGGCAGCAGCATCAGCCAGACCAGCGCGGTCGCCACCAGCACCCATGCCACATCACCGCTTTCCATCACCATGCCCCGCGCCCTCCTAGGCTCTTTTGCGGGACGCTAGGGCGTTTGGTGCCGCCACTGCCACGCGAGATGTTCACGCAGTCTGTCGGCGATGCGGCAAGCGGTCGGAATCGGTCAGGAAGCGGCGGCGTCCACTTCGGCCAAGTCGAGGAAAACGCCGCCAATCTCCCCCTGTTTCACCCAGCGGACCTGACAGCGAAAATCATGCCCATCGACCGCCATGCGGATGAGGTCGCCCGGCTCGAAAGGCTCGGCGCAACGCAGACGGAAGCCGCTGCGGGAGACATCGAGCAGATGCGCGGGATGATCTTCGCCATGCTCGTCACGCAACAGGCATTCGCGCGCAACCGCGATTCGGGATCCTCGTCGGCCACTGTCTTGCCCGTTTCTCACCACTGCAAAGGGTGTGATTGATCCATGCAAGTGTCATGGGGGCGCGGCCTGCATCGGTAAAGCGCCGATGTATCCGCCGCGCAATTGGCAAGCGCGCCCCTTCAACTTACACGCTTTTCCGGGAGCTGCACATGATTTGCGAGGAATGACCTTCCATGCTTGACCGATTCCGCGCCTTCTTTGCCGGCGATTATGCCCCGCATGGCTATTGCCTGCTGTGGGATCCGGCACTGGTCTGGACCCATATCATTTCCGACGCGCTGATCGCCGCGGCCTATTTTTCCATTCCCATCGCGCTCGTCACCTTCGTGCGGCGTCGGCCGGACGTCGAGTTCGGCAAGATGTTCTGGCTGTTCGCGCTGTTCATCCTGTCCTGCGGCCTGACCCACGTCATGGGCATCTGGAACCTCTACAATGGCGATTATGCCGCCGAGGCGACGATCAAGGCGATCACCGCCGCGGCCAGCGTGCCGACCGCCATTCTGCTGTGGCCGTTACTGCCCAAGATGCTGGCCATCCCCAGCCCGTCGATGCTCCAGCGCAAGAATGACGAGCTGGCCGAGGCCCTCGCCGAGCGCGACCGGCTGCTTGAGGAAGTCCGCCACGCCGCCGAGCAGCGCGAGCGCGCCGAGGCGGCTTTGGTCCAGGCCAACAAGATGGAGGCCGTCGGGCAGCTGACCGGTGGCATCGCCCACGACTTCAACAATCTGCTGCAGGCGATTTCGGGCAATCTTGAGCTCATCGCGCTTGCTCCCCAACAGTCGGACAAGGTCGCGCGCTGGGCGGCCAATGCCACGCAGGCGGCCGAGCGCGGGACCAAGCTGACCGGCCAGCTGCTGACCTTTTCCCGCCACCAGCGGCTCGAGGCGCGGCCGATCCCGGTGGCCGCCTTGCTTGACGGCATGACCGAGCTGCTGCGCAATTCGGTCGGCCCGACCATCGACCTCAAGGTCGAGACCGCCGCCGACCTCGGCGCGGTCTGTTCCGACCCGACTCAGCTCGAGCTTGCGATCCTTAATCTGGCGATCAACGGCCGCGACGCCATGCCCGGGGGCGGCGTGATCCGGGTCGTCGCCCGCCGCCACGACACCGGCCAGGTCGCGATCGACATCATCGACACCGGCGTCGGCATGCCGGAAGACGTCGCCGCGCGCGCGCTCGACCCCTTCTTTACCACCAAGGGCCCCGGGCGCGGAACGGGCCTCGGCTTGTCGATGGCCTATGGCGTCGCCGTCTCGGCGGGAGGCGACCTCAAGATCGACAGCCGCGTCGGCGAGGGGACGATTGTCACCCTCTTCCTGCCCAGCATCGACGATGAAGTAGAGGTTGCGGCCGTGGCACCTCTGGCCTTGGCTGCGGCCCCCGCCCGTGCCGCCGACATCCTGCTGGTCGACGACGATCCTGAGGTTCGCGCGGCGCTGGCGGACATGCTCCGCGCGCGCGGGCATCGCGTGACCGAGGCCTCGAACGGTTCGCACGCCTTGCTCGAACTGGAGCGCACACCGATCGAACTGATGCTGCTCGATTTCGCGATGCCTGGCATGAACGGGGCGGAGCTCGCGGCCGAGGCGCTGGCCCTGCGGCCCGACCTCAAGCTGGTGTTCGTTACCGGCTATGCCGACAGCGAAGCGATCGATCGCGCGGTGGCGGGCCGGGCCCAAGTGCTCAAGAAGCCGGTCGGCGCGGGGGACCTGTTCGGCGCGATCGAGGCGCTGCTCGACTAGGCCGCGCCGAGGCGCTGTTCGACACCCGCCAGCACTTCGGCCATCCACCGCCCGGCGGTCAGCGCGCTGAGATCGGTCGGATCGAGCGGCGGATCCCATTCGGTGAGGTCGATCACGCGCACCGTCGGCCATATCGCGAGCTGGCGCGCGGCGGCCAGGAACTCCTCGACCATCATGCCGCCGGCCCGCCCCCCCGGTGCTCCCGGAAACTGGCTGCGGTCGACGACGTCAATGTCACAGTCGACCAGGATCGCCGCGCAATGCCCAAGCTGGGCCCGCGCGCGCTCGATCGACTCGGACAGACCGCGGACCAGAGTGTTGCGCAGGCTGATCACCAGATGACCCCCGGCCACCGCCTCCTCGTGCATCCCGCGGGAATTGGCGAAGGGCGCCAGCCCGATCTGCACCACGTTGCGGCCGGGTAGCCCGTCCTTGCGCAGCGCGCGCACCGGATTGCCGTTGCTCAGCCCGTCCTCAAGATCGCGCATGTCGAAATGCGCGTCGAGCGTGACCAGCCCGCAGCGCGCCAGCGGCAGCCCGAGCGCATCGGCCATGCCCAGCAGCCCCGGCCGGGTCACCGCGTTGTTGCCGCCGATCAGCAGGGTCAAACGATGGTCGGCGACACTGCCAGCGACCGCCGAGCGGATCGGCGCGGTCGCTTCCTCGATCGTCAGGCCCGAAATCGCAACATCGCCCCGATCGGCGATATGCGCGCTAAGCTCGTGCCGATTATCGAGGTCGTAGCGCCCGATCCGCCGCAACACCGCCCGCAGTGCGGCGGGCGCGAGGTCGCAGTGTCCCGGCGTGACCGATCCGGCGGCCAGCGGCGCCCCGACCCAGCCGACCGGCGCGCCTTCGCCCGGCGGCACGAGCAAATCGGACAGATTGGGCCAGTGCGCCGTCATTGCCACCAAGCCTAGCAGCGCCCTACAGCCGTGCAAATGTGGGACCGCCTGCTGACCGACTGCCATGTGATGACGCTGGTCGCGCGTCCCGGCGATCCGCTCGGGATCGTCCGCAACGCGGCGGTCGGCATCCACGAGGGGCGGATCGTCCGGGTCGCCCGCCGCACCGATCTGGCAGGAACGCAGGCTCGCATGGTCACGCCGATGGGCGGGGCATGGCTGAGCCCCGGGCTGATCGACTGTCACACGCACCTCGTCTTCGGGGGCACGCGCGCCGACGAGCATGCCCGCCGCCGCGCCGGCGCGACCTATGCCGAGATCGCAGCCTCGGGCGGGGGGATCGCCTCGACCGTCGCCGCGACCGCCGCCGCCAGCGTGACCGAATTGCTCGAGCAGTCCCGCCGCCGCCTCCGCGCGCTCGTCGCGGGCGGAGTGACCACGGTCGAGATCAAGTCGGGCTATGGCCTCGATCCGGCATCCGAGCTGCGCCTCCTCAACGTCATCCGCACACTGTCGCGCTCGGAGCCGGTGCGGGTCGTGCCGACCCTGCTCGCCCTGCACGCCCTGCCGCCGGGCGCCGACCGCGCGGCCTATGTCGCGCAAGTCGTCGACGAGCTTATCCCGACCGTTGCTCGGCTCGGCCTCGCTACCAGCGTCGATGCCTTTTGCGAGACCATTGCCTTCACGCACGAGGAGACCGAGCGCCTGTTCGAAGCGGTCGTCGCGCACGGCCTCCCCGTCCGGCTCCACGCCGAGCAATTGTCCAACAGCGGCGGCGCAGCGCTCGCCGCGCGCTACCGCGCCCTCTCGGCCGACCATCTCGAGCATCTCGACGAAGCCGGAGCGGCCGCGATGGCCGCTGCCGGCACCGTCGCCGTCCTCCTCCCCGGCGCCTATTTCACGCTCCAGGACAGCAGCCCGCCGCCGGTCGCTTTGCTTCGCCGACATGGTGTCAGGATCGCGCTTGCGACCGATTGCAATCCGGGCACCTCGCCGCTGCTCGTCCCGCAGCTCACCATGACCATGGGCTGCACCCTGTTTGGCCTCACCCCGGAGGAAGCGATCGCGGGCATGACCGTCCACGCCGCCGCCGCGCTCGGTCTCGGCGGCGAAATCGGAACGCTCGAGCCCGGCAAGGCTGCCGATCTCTGCGCCTGGCGCATCGCCGACCCGCAGGAGCTCGGCTATTGGCTCGGGCTGATGCCGGAGCGGCGGATCGTCGCCGGGGAGGACCAATGACCGATCGCCGCGACAATGCCCGCCGCATCACCGCCCGCCGAGGACCGACGCGCACCGCGCTCAGCTGGCAGACCGAGGCCGCGGTGCGGATGCTCCAGAACAATCTCGACGCGGACGTCGCCGAGGATCCACAGGACCTCGTCGTCTATGGCGGTATCGGCCGCGCCGCGCGCGACTGGCAAAGCTTCGATCGGATTATCGCGACGCTCGACCGGCTCGAGGACGACCAGACCCTGCTGGTCCAGTCGGGCAAGCCCGTCGGGGTCTTCCGCACCCATGCCGATGCCCCGCGCGTCCTGCTCGCCAATTCCAACCTCGTGCCCAAATGGGCGAC
>JANPKL010000096.1:0-6357 GCA_031425975.1 Sphingomonas sp. | reverse complement strand
GAGGGCGCCGGCGTCTATTATGCCGCGACCGAGATGGAGGCGCGCTTTTGCGCCGAGACCGAGGCGGTGGTCGTCGGCGGCGGCAACAGCGCTGGCCAGGCCGCCATGTACCTCAGCCGCGTCGCCGCCCACGTCCACCTGCTGGTGCGCGGCAGCGGGCTGGCCGAGACGATGAGCGCCTATCTGCGCGACCGGCTGGAGGCCGATCCGCGCATCACCATCCACACCGGCAGCCAGTTGGAGCGGCTCGACGGAAAGGATCACCTCGAGCGGGTCACCGTGACCACCCCGCAGGGCAGCCGGCCCATCGACTGCCGCGCCTTGTTCATCATGATCGGCGCCGCGCCCAATACCGGCTGGCTGTCTGGCCTGGTCGAGCTCGACCGCCACGACTTCGTCCGCACCGGCGCGGAGGTCGGCGCAGCCTCCAGCTTCGCCACCTCCTGCCCCGGTATCTTCGCGGTCGGCGATGTCCGCTCGGGATCGGTCAAGCGCGTGGCGAGCTCGGTCGGGGAGGGGAGCGTAGTGGTCAGCGCGATCTGGAGCCACGTCAACGCACCCCCGGCCGACGGCGCCGGCATCGGCGGTTAACCATTTACCGACGGATTGACCTGAGCGCCCGGGACGGGTTCAAGCGGCGACTATGTCGATGATTCTGCGCCATTCACTCATTCTCCTCGCTGCGGCGGTGCTGGCTTCCTGTGCGACCACCCCGCCGCGCCCGGCGCCGGTCGCGCCGGTCGCCGTGGCCGAGTCGCAACTGCCTTATCAATGGACCCACGGGCACGCGCCCAAGGCCACGAAGGAGGCCAAGGCCCTGTTCGGCACCGTCGCGCTGCGTCCCGGCGACTATCGCTGGGCCGCCGCCATTCCCGAGGCTCCGGCACGCGTCGTGATCGACCGGATGCAGCAACGGATGTTCGTCTACAAAGGCGACACGTTGGTGGGTATTTCGACCATCTCGTCGGGCAAGAAGGGCAAGGAGACGCCGCTCGGCTATTGGAAGATATTCCGCAAGCAGGTGAAGGGCTTCAGCCGCAAATATGACAATGCGCCGATGCCCTACATGCAGATGTACGACGAGATGGGCATCGCCTTCCACGGCGGCGCGCTGCCCGGTTACCCGGCCAGCCGCGGCTGCGTCCGCCTGCCGCTCGAATTCGCCAAGAAGCTCTATGGCCTGACGGCGATGGGCACCGAGGTCGTGATCGAAGGTTAAATGCTATTGCGAAGCGTTCGCAGCTCCTCTATTCCATGCCCGTGTCCCGGGGCAAATTCATCGTCTGGCTATCGCTGTCCCTGCCGCTCCTCGCGGCGCTGGTTGGCTATGAAAGCAATCCCGATGCCTTGCCCGGCGACCTGCTCCAAACGACCGGCGAATGGTCGGCGCGCTTCATCATCCTGGCCTTGATGGTGACTCCGTTGCGGCAGCTCTGGCCGCAGGCAAGGCCGGTGCGTTTCCTCGCCCGGCATCGCCGCGCGCTCGGTGTCGCAGGCTTCCTCTACGCCCTCATCCATACCATCGCCTACGTCCTCGACATGGAGACAATGGCCGCGCTGCTGGCCGAGTGGAGTGCGCCCGCCATCCTCACCGGCTGGGCCGCGCTGCTGCTACTGCTGCCGCTTGGCCTGACCAGCAATGATGCCGCCGTCCGCGCGCTGCGATCGGGCTGGAAGCGGTTGCAGCGGCTCGCTTATCCCGCCGCCGTCCTGACCCTGGTGCATTGGGCGCTGGTCCACGATGGGCTCGCCGCGGCCCTGCTTCATTTCGTCCCGCTCGCCCTGCTTCAGGGCGCACGGCTCGCCCGCCAATTTCGAACCGCCCCAAGGAGTCTTGCCTGATGCGTATCCTGTTGCTCGCCGCTGCCGCCGGGACTGCCCTAAGCCTTGCCGCCGCCCAGCCCGCTTCCGCCACCGGCAAGATGCGCTGCGACGCGCCGGCCAAAAGCTGGAAAAGCTTGCCGACGCTCGAGGCCAAGCTGAAGAAGGACGGCTGGCAGGTGCGCAAGTCGAAGGTCGATGGCGGCTGCTACGAAGTCTATGGCACCGACCCGCAGGGCCGCCGGGTCGAAGCCTATTTCCACCCCGTCAGCTTCAAATTGCTCCTCAGCAGCCGCCGCGGCGAGGTGCTCTACAAGGCGCGGTGAGCCGGCGGCTCAGCTGCCAAACGGCTCACGATAGCGGCCGCAGCGTCAGCGCGAACTGGGCCGCAAAGCCGAGCAAGTCGGCGCTGCTCGGCAGGCGGGTCAGGAGCAGGCGCCAATGGCCCTGCGGCTGGCTTTCGCAGCGGCCCGCAGCCGCTTCGTGAAGGATCGGGCCATCGCGTCCGTCGCTGGCGAGCAATCGCTTGAGCGCGGCCCTGAAGGCGCGATCCTCCGCCTGATTGGCCAGTCGCACCGCAAGGCCGTCGAGGTGCAGGCCGGTCGGGCAGTCGAACAAAGTCTCGGCGGCCTGCGTCATCGCCACCACCTGCCCCTGGCGATCGAGCAGGATCGTCATCTCGCCGGTGTCGCGGAGCCCGGCCAGCATCTGTTCGCCGCCTTCCTGGCCGAGCGCCAGCTGGACCCGCACCGCGCGATGCGCCTGGCGGGCGATCCGCGCGAAGGCCGCGAGCGTATCGGGGGTGCAGCGCCCGTCACGGCTCGACCGCAGCAGGGCGAGCCCGACCAGCCCTTCATTGTCGAGCATCAGCGGGGTTTGGCAGCCGAAGGGCAGATCGAGGTCGCTGACCGCATCGTCGTAATATGCCGTCCGGCGCCCGTCGCGATAGGCGTCGTAATGGCGCTCGTCCTGGATGGTCCGGGCACCCCCGATCGAGCAATTGATCCGCCAATTTTCCTCGCCATACATGGCCGGATTAATGAGATGCCCGTGCGGATCGTGGCGGTCCTGGCTGAAATAATTGAAGCTCAGGGCCAGGCCGGGGCCGCCACCGCATAATTGCGCGACTTCCCCGCCGGTGGCAAAGGCCATCAACCTTAAGGCTTGCAGCCAGCCTTCCTCATTGAACGGGGCATTGAGGAAGGCGATTTCGGCATCACGTACACGCTGGTCGACAAGCAAGACTGGTTCCTTCGCCCCAGCAAGGGCTATCGACCCGTAAATTTCTCTCCTTTTGCCGCCTTGTCCAGCAACAATTGCGAGAAGGAGAAATCCTGTCCCATGGCGGGAGCAGCAGCCGTCAACCCGTCGACGATCTTTTGCAATCCCTCGCCATCGGCCCAGTGCATCGGCCCGCCGCGATAGACCGGCCAGCCATAGCCATAGATCCACACCACATCGATGTCGGACGCACGCTGCGCCATGCCTTCCTCGAGGATCTTCGCGCCCTCGTTGACCATGGTGTAGAGCGTGCGCTGGGCGATCTCCTCGTCGGAAATCTCACGCGCGGTGACGCCTTCCTTGGCGCGGAATTCCTCGATGATCGCCTGCACGGCGGGCGAGGGGGCAGGGCGGCGCTTCTCGTCATAATCGTAGAATCCCGCATTCTTCTTCTGGCCCCAGCGGTCGGCCGAGCAGAGCGCGTCGCGAATGTTCTCGATCCGGTTCACGTCGCGGTGCCAGCCAATATCGACGCCCGCCAGGTCGGCCATCTGGAACGGCCCCATCGGCATCCCGAAGTCGGTGTGGACCTTGTCGATCTGCGCCGGGGTCGCGCCTTCCAGCAGCAATTTGGTCGCCTCGGTCTGGCGCGGAATCAGCATGCGGTTGCCGATGAAGCCGTAGCAGACCCCCGCCACCACCGCGACCTTCCTGATCTTCTTAGCCAGCGCCATCGCCGTCACCAGCACGTCGTCGGCGGTCTCCTTGCCGCGCACCACCTCGAGCAATTTCATGATGTTGGCGGGAGAGAAGAAGTGAAGGCCCACGACATCCTGCGGCCGCGAAGTGGCGGCGGCGATTTCGTCGACGTCGAGATAGCTGGTGTTGGACGCGAGGATCGCGCCCGGCTTCATCACCTGGTCGAGCCGACCGAAGATCTCCTTCTTGATCTCCATCTGCTCGAACACCGCCTCGATCACCAGGTCGCAATCGGCCAGCGCGTCGAAGTCGAGCGTCGGGGTCAGCAGGCCCATCATCTGGCCTACCTGTTCGTCGGAGAAGCGGCCCTTTTTGGCGCTCGCCTGATAGTTTTTCAGCACCACGCCGGTGCCTCGGTCGAGCGCCTCCTGGGTCGTTTCGACGATCGTCACCGGGATGCCCGCCGAGAGGAAGTTCATCGAGATGCCGCCGCCCATCGTGCCCGCGCCGATCACCCCGACCTTGCGGATGGCGCGCGGCTTCACGTCGTCCGCGACGCCTTCGATCTTGGCCGCCTTGCGCTCGGCGAAGAAAAAATATTGTTGCGCCTTGGCTTGGGCGCCGCTCATCAACTCCATGAACAATTGCCGTTCGACGTTCACCCCTTCGGCATAGGGCATGGTCACCGCCGCGCGGACCGCCTCGAGGTTCTTCCGCGGCGCCTCGAAGCCCTTGAAGGTGCGCGCATTGGCCGCGATGAAATCGTCGAACACACTCGCCGGGGCCTCGGCGATCTTGTCCTGCCGCTCGGACGATTTGGGCAGGGGTCGCACTTCGGCAACCTCGGTCGCATAGGCCACCGCATGCTGGAGCAGGTCGCCTTCGACCATTCGGTCGACGAGCCCGATCTCGAACGCTTCCTGCGCTCCGATCGGGTTGCCGCCGGTGGTCATCTCGAGGGCCTTCTGCACGCCGGCGACGCGCGGCAGCCGCTGCGTGCCGCCCGCGCCCGGCAGCAGGCCGAGCTTCACCTCCGGTACGCCGAGCTTGGCCGAGGCGACCGCGCAGCGATAATGGCAGGCGATCGCCACCTCGAGCCCGCCGCCCAGCGCCGTCCCGTGGATCGCCGCGACCACCGGCTTCGTGCAATTCTCGATGATGTCGACCACCTGCGGCAGCATCGGCTGCGCGAACGCCTTGGGCGTCCCGAACTCGCTGATGTCGGCGCCCGCGAAGAACGTCTGGCCCTCGCCGATGATCACCACCGCCTTGACCGCCTCATTGCCGTCGGCCTCCTCGATCCCCTTCACCAGCCCCTCGCGCACGGCATGGCCGAGGGCGTTCACCGGCGGGTTGTTGGAGCGGATGATGAGGATTTGGCCGTGGATTTCGGTGGTGATGGGCGAGGTCATTTCGGTCATCCTTCAGAATCGGAATTTCGCAACTGGATGGGCTTCTGGTGAAGTCTTTGCGCTTGGGCAAGCGGGCCATTGGCTCTGTCCTTGAGGGCGCCCGACCAGCTAAAGAGACTTCTCGCGTCCTGCGTTTGGACAATTCAGGTGCGTTACCCCGGAGCAAGCCCGGAATGACGAATCAAACCGCCGTCCGCCCATATTCCTGTCGGTTAAACGGGTGCGAGCTCGACAGCCCTCCGTCGACCACCAGTGCATGGCCATTCACATAGCTCGATTCGTCCGACGCCAGGAACAAGGCCGCCTGCGCGATCTCGTCGGGCACGCCGCCACGCCGCAAGGGATTGAGATGGCCGAGCTTGTCCTCGACCCCCTTGGCCCGCGCGCGGTCGTAGACGAATTCGGTCATGCCGGTCTCGATCAGCCCCGGGCAGATCGCATTGACCCGCACGTTCGAGCCCGCAAGCTGCTGCGCGGCGGTCTTCACCAGGCTGATCACGCCCGCCTTGGACGCACTGTAAGCCGGTCCGCCCGCCCCCGAGCGCAGCCCCGCGACGCTGGCGGTGCAGATGATCGACCCGCCGCCCTGTTCCTTGATCACCGGCGCGGCATGCTTGATCGCCAGAAACGGCCCGATCAGGTTGATCCGCAGTATCTCCTCCCAGTCCGCGACCGATTGCTCGAAGATGCTCGAAAGCCCGCCCGACACGCCGGCATTGGCGAAGAAACCGTGCAGCGCACCATGCTGCTCCTTCGCGATACTCACCAGCCGTGCGACATCCTCCTCGCGCCCGGCATCGGCAATGTGTTGCGCGCCCTTCAAGTCGGCGGCGATGACCGTCGCGCCATGCTCCAGGAACAATAAGGTGGTCGCCTTGCCGATTCCCGAGCCCGCGCCGGTGACGACGATCACCTTGCCCTCGAGGCGGGGATGGTTGCGGCGTTCGTTCTCGACGCTCATCGCCTAAAACCCCGCCCCGAACGTGCTCCCGCCGTCCACCACCAGGGTCTGCCCGGTGACGAAGCTGCCCGCCTCCGATCCCAGAAACAGCGCCGCGCCGGCGATCTCGCGCGGCTCGCCGATGCGCTTCAGCGCCGCGACCTTGGTCACCGATTTCAATATCTCGGGATTCTCCCACAAGGCCTTGGCGAAGTCGGTCCGCACCAGCCCCGGCGCGATCGCGTTGACCCGGACCCCCGCCGG
>JANPKL010000095.1:0-2496 GCA_031425975.1 Sphingomonas sp. | reverse complement strand
CGAGCAGCTCGCCCTGATCCTCGAGCAATATGACGCCATGCAGTCGATGTACGGCACCGTCACCGGCGTCAATCTCGCCCGCAAGCATATCGGCTGGTACACCAAGGGGCTCGATGGCTCGGCCAGCTTCCGCCAGCGGGTCAACACGCAGGATGACCCCAAGGTGGTGGTCGCGATGCTCCGCGAATTCTACGCGCCCTGGCTGAGCCAGGCGGCCTGAGTTTTCCTGCGAAGGCAGGAGCCCAGTAGCTTCTGCCTTTCTTGCTTGGGCCAAAGTCCCTGGGCCCCTGCCTTCGCAGGGGAGCGAAGAAAGTTAACGCACCCCGCCACAAACTGTGTTCTTTAAGCCACAAGTCCATGCTAGGGCAGGGGCTGCATGGACGCCCGCTCGGCAACCTCGACCCTTGACCAACCGCCCAGCCTGAAGCGCTGGCTGCAGGCGGAGCGCGCCAATGGCCGCTTCTATCGTGTCGCCGAACTGGTCGCGGCGGGAACGCTGCTGATCATGCTCGTGGTCGGCTATGGGGTGCTGAGCAGGGGCGACCCGAGCCGGATGCTGAGCCCGCCGCTGATCGCGCTTTTACTGGTCTCGGTCTTGATCCCCGCGATCCTGCTGATGGTGCTGCTGACCCGGCGGCTGGCGATCCGCCGGGCCGAGCAGGGTGGGCTGGGCACCGGGCTGCTCCACACCCGGCTTGTCGCGCTTTTCTCGACGATTGCCGCCGTGCCGACTGTCCTCGTCGCGATCTTTGCCAGCTTCCTGCTCCAGTCGGGTCTGGAATTCTGGTTTTCAGACAAAGCGCGGACGATGTTCGAGCGGACGACCGCGGTCGCCAACAACGTTTACCTCTACGAGTTGAGCAGGGTCGGCGACGAGGCCGAAGCGATGTCGGACGACGTCTCGGGCTATATCCGCGACCTTCCCGCCGATCGTTTGTCGGAAGGGCTCGCTTTCCAGACGTACCGGCGCAGCCTCAACGAGGCGGCCATCGTGATTATCGGGGCCGATGGTCAGGTCCGCACCGAGGCCTTGGTCAACGCCTATGACGGCATGATCGATGCGGGGCGTATTCGCGCCGCGGCGGGCGCCCTTCGCCAAACCGCCTTCGTCGATGCCAAGACCCCCAACCGGGTAGCGGTCCTGTCCCCACTGGCCGTGGGGGAGGGCACGTATCTTTACGCCGCGCGTCTCGTCGATCCTACAATCGAGGTCCAGATCAAGGGCGCGAACACCATTCGGTCGGACTATCGCGGGCTGATCGAACGTTCCCGGGTCAATCAGCTGCGCTTCAACGCCGCTCTTTTGATCGGCGCGTTGCTCATCGTCGGCCTCGCCATCTTCTTCGCGCTAAAGATTGCCGACCGGCTCGTGCGGCCCTTGGGCGGGCTGGTGTCGGCCGCGGGGCGGGTCGAGGAGGGGGACTTTTCCACCCGGGTCCCGATCGAGCGAAGCGACGACGAGATCGGCGTGCTCGCCGCCGCCTTCAACCGGATGACCGGGCGGCTCGAGGAGCAGACCGGGGCCCTGCGCGCCGCCAATACCCAGCTCGACACTCGCCGTGCGTTCATCGAGGCCGTGCTGGGCTCAGTCACCGCAGGCGTGATCGCGCTCGACAACAATCGCCGCATCCTTCTCACCAACCGCTCGGCCGAAGCGCTCTTGCAGCACGGCGCCGAGGGAATCGAGGAGCGTGGGCTGGCCGAGGTCAGCGGCGAACTCGAGCAATTCCTGTGCGGCGATCGCCACGAGGCCGACGTGCTGGTCCAGGCCGAGGGGGGACAGCGCACGCTGGCGGTCAAGCGCGTCCGCTATGCCGACGGCACCGTCCTGACCTTCGACGACATTACCGAGCAGCTCGCCGACCAGCGCCGCGCGGCCTGGTCCGATATCGCGCGCCGTATCGCGCACGAAATCAAGAACCCGCTGACCCCGATCCAGCTCGCCGCCGAGCGGCTCCAGCGGCGCTACGGCAAGGAGATCACCAGCGATCCCGAGACCTTCGGGCGGCTGACCGAGACCATCGTCCGCCAGGTCGGCGACCTGCGGCGGATGGTCGACGAGTTCAGCAATTTCGCGCGCATGCCCAAGCCCGTGTTCCGCGAGGAGAATGTCCACGACATCGCGCGCACCAGCCTGTTCCTGCACGAGGTGGCGCATCCCGCGATCCGCTTCCTCCTCGATCCCCCGCAGGCCGACATCCGCATGATCTGCGACCGCCGTCAGCTGTCCCAGGCCCTGACGAACATCGTCAAGAATGCAGTGGAAGCGATTGAAGCAAGGCGCAATCGCGGCGAGCACAGCCTGGCGGGCGACCGTGTCGAACTGAAGCTCGCCAAGAATGATCAGCAGCTTGTGCTCGACTTGTTCGACACCGGCACGGGCCTGCCCGAGGAACGCGACCGGCTGACCGAACCCTATATGACGACGCGGGTGCGCGGAACCGGCCTCGGCCTCGCCATCGTCAAGAAGATCGTCGAGGAGCATGGCGGCGAGAT
>JANPKL010000094.1:0-9516 GCA_031425975.1 Sphingomonas sp. | reverse complement strand
TTGCGAAGCACCGCGACGACGCCGGTGCCGCCGACCTTTTCGGTCACGGTGTAGCCCAGTTTGCGCAATTCGGGCGCGAGGCGGGCGGCGGTCTTGCTTTCGCGCAGCGCCAGTTCGGGGGCGGCGTGGAGCTCGCGATAGAGGGCGATCAGCGCGGGCATGTCGGCGGCGACTGCAGGACGCAGGTCGGGAGCTTGGGCGAGCGCGGCGGCGGCGAGGAGGGTCAGCATGGGACGAGTGTAGCCTTATGGTTCTTGGGCGAAAGCCGGAGACCAGTTTTCTTTTCATTGGGTTGGAAGGAGGAAAGCAGGAAGACAGAAGGCACTGGGCTCCGGCGTTCGCAGTAGAACGGTCAGGCCGGGACTAATTCGACCACGTCGATCAGGCTTTCGAAGCGGGGGGCGGGGAGGAGGAGGCGCCAGCGTTTCTCGCCGATCCGCTCGACCCAGCCGGCCAGATCGCGCTCGGTGTCGGCGCCATAAGGCAAGGCGCGGGCCTCGTCGCCCAAGACGAGCGTGCCGAGGAACACGCCGCGCAAGGCGTCATGCGGATAGATGGTCCCGACCTGGCGCTGCGAGCCGCTCAGCTTGGCGAAATCCTGCAAGCGGCCAGCGGCGGTGATGCGGCAGGCGAAAGCGGGATAGGCGATATAGGGCAGCAGGCCGGGTGAGCGCGCGCCGAGCTTGATCGCGCGGCAGCGATAATCGCCGGGAGTGATGCCGCCGCCAATCGCCGCATCCGGTAGCAGGAGTGCGCCATCGCGGTCCAGCATGTCGCCATGACCGGCGGCACGCGCCTCGGCGAGGCCGCGGGCAAAGGAAGTGCGCCATTCGCGCAGCCGCTTGCGGTCGTTGCCGGTGACGAAGCTCTGCCAGTCGCGGGCGGTGGCGACCGGGCCGGCGGTCGGGCGCTCGACGGCGTTACAGGCGCCGAGGGCGAGGGCGGTGGCGAGAATGATGGCGCGAGTCATTGCGCGGTCCAGCCGCCGTCGATGCTGAGGTTGGCGCCGGTGATGCTGCCCGCTTCGGGGCGACAGAGGAACAGGCATAAAGCGGCGACCTCGACCGGCTCGACGAAGCGCTTGGTCGGCTGGGCGGCGAGGAGGACGTCGTTCATGACCTGCTCGCGGGTCAGGCCGCGGGCCTTCATCGTGTCGGGGATCTGGTTCTCGACGAGGCTGGTCCAGACATAGCCGGGCGAGATGCAATTGACGGTGATGCCGTCGCGCGCGGCTTCGAGCGCGACCGCCTTGGTGAAGCCGGCGATGGCATGCTTGGTCGCCACGTAGGGCGCCTTGTTGGGCGAGGCGACGAGGCTGTGCGCGCTGGCGGTGTTGACGACCCGGCCCCAGCCGCGCTGACGCATCGAGGGAAGCACGAGGCGCGTCGTATGGAAGACGGCGGAGAGGTTGACAGCCATGATCCAGTCCCATTTTTCCGGGGGGAAATCGTCGACCGGGGCGACATGCTGGACGCCGGCATTGTTGACCAGGATCGAGGGACTGCCGAGTTCATCGGTGCAGGTGGCGACCATCGCGTCGATGGCTTCAGGGTCGGCTAGGTCGGCGTCGGAATAGGCTGACAGGTCGCCACTGAGCGCGGCCAGTTCGTCCCTGAGCGTGGCGGTTTCCTTGGCGTCGCCGAAGCCGTGGAGCATGACCCGGGCACCCTCAGCGGCGAGCGCGCGGGCGATGGCAAGGCCGATGCCCGAGGTTGATCCGGTGACCAGCGCGACCTTGTCCTTGAGGATCATGTTGCTTCCTTTTTCATGCCGGCCTTGAGCCGGATCCCGCTGCTGTTCGCTGCTGACCCAAGAAGAAGCAGGGCCTTCGGTCAAGCCCGGGGCCACCATGAGGACGAAGAGGTAACGGGGACTTGGGAAGAGGTGCATCCTTGCACCGGTGCAACTTGCCGGCGTAACGATCATTGTGCGGACGAGGAGACGGCCATGCGCATCGGCGACAGCAACGACGACGATTTCATCGACCGCACCGGACAACGCGGCGGCGGCATGTCGGGCTTCGGCGGCGGCGGCGGGGGCATGCTTGGAATGCTGCTGCCGTTCGTGTTCAGCAAGTTCGGTTTCGTCGGAGTGGCGATCCTGCTGCTTGGAATGTGCGCGTTCGGCGGGCTTGGCGGGGGAGGGAGTTTGCTTGGCGGCAGCGCGCCCACCAGCCAGTCGTCGGCCGCTGGGGTATCGACCCTGACGGCCGAGCAGCGCACGATGCTGCGCGGTACGCTGACCAATACCGATGCGGTGTGGGGCGAGTTGTTCCAGGCCGCCGGCCAGCGCTACACCGAGCCGCGGCTGGTCGCATTCACGGAGGGGACGCAAACCGCCTGCGGGCAGGGCCAGGCCGCATTCGGTCCCTTTTACTGCCCGGGCGACCAGAACATCTACATCGACCCGGCGTTTTTCAGCGAGATGGAGCGCAAGTTCGGCGCGAAAGGCGACATGGGCGCACGCTACGTCATCGCGCATGAGGTTGGGCACCATGTCCAGAAGCTCGAGGGAACGCTCGACAAGGCCAGCGCGGCTCAGGCGCGGATGAGCAAGACGGAAGGCAATGCGGTCCAGGTAGGCGTCGAGCTGCAGGCCGATTGCTATGCCGGCGTGTGGGCGGCGAGGGCCAAGGCCAGTGACGGCACCCGGGCGATCGAGCCGGGCGACCTCGAGGAGGGCTTGCAAGTGGCCCGGGCGATTGGCGACGACGCGCTGATGGGCCAGGCAGGGCAGAGCGTGAACGAGAAGAACTTCACCCACGGTTCCAGCGCGCAGCGAATGGAGGCGCTTCAGCGGGGCCTTTCGAGCGGCGACCCGCGGGTGTGTACGTATAATCGGGCGTGATTTATCCCCCCTGCCGCGCAGCGGTGGGGAGGGGGAGGGGCCAGCAGTGCCCGTGTCTGGCCCCTCCGTCAGCGCTTGGCGCTGCCACCTCCCCATTGCTGCGCAACGGGGAGGATAGAAGTCAGAGCCGAACCAGCATCTTGCCCGTGTTCGCGCCCGAGAACAGCCCGAGGAACGCCTCGGGGGTCTTCTCCAGGCCTTCCATCACCGTGTCGCGGCCCTTGACCTGGCCGGTGGCGACCCAAGGCCCCATTTCGGCATAGAATTCCGGATTGCGGGGTAGATAGTCGGTGTAGATGAAGCCCTTGAGGCTGACGCGCATGGCGATTACCCGCATCAGGTAGCGCAAGGGGGCCGCGTCGCCGCCGTTATAGCTGTCGATCATCCCGCAGATGGCGAAGCGCGCGTCTTTGCGAGCGAGTGCCAGCGCAGCGTCGAGATGCTCGCCGCCGACATTGTCGAAATAGACGTCGATGCCCTTGGGCGCGACTTCGCTCAGCTTCTTCACCAGCGCGCCGTCGGACTTGTAGTCGATGACATGGTCGGCGCCGAGCGATCGAACAAAATCGACCTTGTCCGCGCCGCCGGCCGAGCCGATCACGGTCATGCCCTTGGCCTTGGCGATCTGGACGACCGCCGAACCGACCGCGCCCGCTGCGGCCGAGACGAAGACAATGTCGCCGGCGCGCGCCTGGGCCGCGTCGAGCAGGCCCCAGTAAGCGGTGCCGCCGGTCAGCCCGAGGTTGCCGAGAAAGGCCTGCGGCTCGACCCCGGGGATTTGCGGGAGCTTGTTAAGCGCCGCGGCGGGCACCACTGCCTCGTCGCGCCAGCCAGCCATGTGGAGGACCTGGTCACCGGGCGCGAAACCCTCGGCGCGGCTCTCGATCACTTCGCCGACCGCGCCGCCTTCGAGTGGCTCACCGATCTGGAAGGGCGGGACGTAGCTTTTCACGTCGTTCATCCGGCCGCGCATGTAGGGATCGACCGAGAGATAGTGGTTGCGGACGTGGACCATGCCCTCCTCCAGCGCGGGGAGGGTGATCTCGCGGTGTTCGAAATTGTCGGCGGTGGGGAGGCCGGTGGGGCGGCTCTTGAGGTGCCAGGCGTAGGGCATTGATCTTCTCCTGTGGTTGGCTGACCAGAAGAAGAAGCGGGACCCCGGGTCAAGCCCGGGGTGACGAAACAACATGGCCCGGCACTCCTCGCGAAGGCCGGGCCATGTCTTTCAGCGCGCGGGCGCCGGTGTGCGCTTACTTGCGCTTGGGCGTGCTCTTGTTGTCGTCGTCGTCGTAAGTGCCCGAGAAGCTCTGGTCCAGGACGTGGGGGCCCTCGCTCGAGACGCCCGTGCCGCTGGTCGGGGTCATGGTCGACTGGCCGATCGGCTGGTTAGTCGATTGCTGCGGCTGGCGCTGCTCGTCGCGGCGGTCGTTGTCGGTCGAACCGAACAGCGAGCCGAGGATCCCGCCGTTCGACGAACGCTCGCCCTGATGCTCTTCGCGTTCTTCGGTCAGGCGCGAGCGGATGCTGTCCTTCGAACCGGTGAGGTAGATCTTATTGTCCTCGATCCGGTCGAGCAGCGTGCAGGTGAAGCTGCGGTGGACGCCGCGCGCTTCGGGATCGTTCTTGGTCAGGATAATTGTGTCGCCGCGTACCTTGTCGACCGTGCCGATATGCTGGCCGCTTTCGTCGACCACCTCGAAATGCTCGCGGATCGACTGCAGCATCTGACGCTTGGTCTGGCGCTGCTGGCGGAAGCCGGAGAATTCATTCTCGAAGCGGCTCTGATGCTCGCGGCAATATTCGTCATAGTCGCGATCGAGATCCTCGATCTGGCGCTGGCGCCAGGATGAGTAATGTTCGTCGTGCGGGCGCTTGGCGCTGCCGATGCCACCAGCGGCGAAGACCGAACGCCCGGCTTCGCGGCCCTGGTCCTGAAAGCGGTCCTGGCTGCCATATTGCTGCTGCCCGTAATCCTGGCCGCCCATGCCCGAACCGCGACCATAATCGCCGGTCATCGGACGATAGCTGTCACCGCCCTGCGACTGATAGCCGCGCGAGGAGCGATCCTCGTCACGGTCGCGGCCGTACGAGGGCTGCTGGCGGTTCTGGCGGTCGGTGTCGCCGCGGCCGTAGCCAGACGACTGGCTGCCCGAGAAGAAGGCCGAACGGTCGCCGTCGCGGTCGGAGCGGATGCTCTCGGGCTGGTCATAGGCCTGGGGCTCGTAGCCACGGCGCAGATTGTCGCTGCGGGCCTCGTAGCGGCGGCTGCTGTCGTCATGGCCCATGCGATCGTCGCGGTGGCGGCGGCGCTCGGCCTCTTCGTCGCCGAACCAGCTGGTCAGTTCGTCGCGGGCGCGGTCGAAGAAGCCGCGGTTGTTGTCGGAGCCGCCGCGCGATTGCTCGCGCCCATGCTCGTCACGGGGGCCGCGATACTGGTCGCGGCTGTCATACCGGTCATACGCCATTTGGTGATTTCCTCCGTCTGGAGCATCCGCCAGGGGGGTGACGGGAATGCTGAGGGAGAAACGAGCGCGGGGCCATCGCGTTCCGGCCCCAAGGCCAGTCGTTGGCGGGCGGAGACGGGTCGTTGCGACGGCGGAAAGTGAGCGCGACAAAAGCGCGTTGCGCGGAGGGGAAAGCGCGGCTAGGGAGCCACTCGCAACCGGTGCGGGGCTGTAGCTCAGATGGGAGAGCGCTGCAATCGCACTGCAGAGGTCAGGGGTTCGATTCCCCTCAGCTCCACCAGCCGCACCGGTCGCGCGACGTTCGACATGATCGCCACGGGCTGAAGGCCCGGCCGGAACCGGTTCGACCCGAACGGGGTTTAGACTCGCAAATCCTTTGAAATCGCGAGCGTAAAATGGCCACCCGTTTCCGGTCGACCCTCACGGGGTCGCAATTCCATACCGATCATTTCCAGCAGTCGCTGAGCCGCTGGAACCGCGAGCGGCTGGCGCCCGGCCTGCCGGGCGCGGACGCAGCGGCGCGGATCGACTTCGATGCGCGCATGGCGCGGCTCGAGCTTGCCTTTCTCGAAGAATTGCGCGCCGACGTACGCGACGAAGCCGCCGCCGCCCCGACCGACGTGGAGGGCTTCATCGCCTGGTTCGAAGCGTTGGAGCAGGTCGGTCCGGGGCAGCATGATCGCCTGTTCGTCTGGCTGGAGGAGCAGGCGGGCCATGCCGATCTGCGCCTTTACCTGACGCAGGAAGCGGCAGGCGAGGCGGGGTTCGACGACCTCGTCGCGCTGACGCAACTGCGTCTACCCGACCGGCCCAAGCTGGAGCTGGCGCGCAATTACTGGGACGAGATGGGGCGCGGTAATCTGAAGGGCATGCATGGCCCGATGCTGCACTATGTGGTCGAGGTTCTCGACCTCGATCCGCAGATCGAGACCACCTGCTGGGAGAGCCTCGCGCTCGCGAATGCGATGACCGGCATGGCCGCCAACCGCAATTATGCGTGGCACAGCGTCGGCGCGCTGGGCGTGATCGAGCTGACCGCCCCGGCGCGCTCGGCGGCAGTGTCGAACACGATGCGGCGGCTCGGTTTCGAACCCAGGATGCGGCGGTATTTTGATCTCCATGCGGTGCTCGACATCAAGCATAGCGAGGAGTGGAACAAGGAAGCGATCCGCCCGCTGGTCGAGGACGAGGAGCATGGCCCCACAAGGGCGACGGCGATGGCCGAGGGTGCGCTGATGCGACTGAAGTGCGGCGAACGTTGCTTTAAGCGCTATCTTGAGATGCTTGGGGTGGATTGAGGCGGCGCTCAGTCGGTTTCGTCACCCCCGCCTTCGCGGGGATGACGAAGAAAAGGCGACCCCGGTTGCACTCGGCCCCACCCCTGCTACCCGCTCGGCCATGACCTTTGCCCCCGAACCGCTTGCCGCCCTGCTGACCGCATTGGACGAGGAGGGCTATGCCTTCACGACCGTCACGCCGCTGACCCACCAGCGGGTGCTGGCACGGCGCCAGGGGGCGCTGGCCAGCGATCTGCGCGACATCTTCGGGTGGAGCATGGCGTTCCAGAAGGACGGGCTTCCGGCTGATCTGTTCGACCTGCTCGAGGAGGGCGGGGCAGTGGCGCGGGACGGCGACCATTATAGCAGCCTGGTTCGCGTTGCGTCGCTGTCCGGGCGGTTGTTTCTCCACAGTGCCTATCCGACGCAGGCCGCGGACAGCGTCTTCTTCGGGCCCGACACGATGCGCTTCAATCGCTTCGTCGAGGCTGTCGCGGGCGAACTGGAATCGGTCCGGCACCTGGTCGATCTGGGGGCGGGCGCGGGACCGGGCGGGATCCTCGGTTCGTCGCTGCTCGAGCCAGAGCGGGTGACGCTGACCGACATCAATCCCACGGCGCTGCTGCTGGCCAAGGCCAATGCGCTGGCAGCGGGGGTCGATGTGGCGCTGTCTCACGGCGGCCTTGAAGCCGTGACCGACGAGATCGATCTGATCATCGCCAACCCACCCTTCATCGCCGATACGCAGGGTCGCGGGTATCGCGACGGGGGCGGATTGCTGGGCGCGGGCGCGTCGCTCGACTGGGCGCGGCAGGGGCTCGAGCGCCTGGTGCCCGGCGGCACGATGCTGCTCTATACCGGAAGCCCGATCGTCGGCGGCGAGGACCGGTTGTTGGGCGCGCTGGCCGAATTAGCCGAGGAGCGCGAAGCCAGTCTGCGCTACGAGGAGATCGATCCCGACATCTTCGGCGAAGAGTTGGAGCAGCCGGCCTATGAGCAGGCGGGGGCGGAGCGGATCGCGGCAGTCGGCGCGGTGCTGCGCCGGGCCGATTAGGACGCCAGCGGCAGCTCGAGCCGGGCGAGCGCGCCGCGGCCGGCCCCCGGGCTCAAGGTGTAGGTGCCGCCGAGCTGCGTCGCCAGCATCGATGCGATCTTGAGCCCCAGGCTGTCGCTACCCTGCAGCGTGAAATTTGCGGGGAGGCCAGTGCCATTATCCTCAATCTCGACCGAGAACTGAGTGCCTGGCGAGGCCAGCAGGCGGATTTGCAGGAAGCAGTCGGACTGGTCGGCCTCAAAGCCATGTTCGATCGCGTTGGCGATGCTCTCGGCGACCACCAAGGCGAGGGGAATCGCTGATTCGGCGGAAATGACGGCTTCAGCCACGCCGGTTACCTCGTGACGGATCTGCTGATCGGTCGAACTCTGGATGACGTCGCGAGCGAGCTGATCGAGGAAGACGTCGAGCTTTTGCCCGCTGCCGGCGGGGTCGTAGAGCTGGCGGCTGACCTTGCCGATGGTCTGGAGCCGCCGCGCGGCCTCGTCGAGCGCGGCCTTGGCGCCTTCGTCGCTTAACTGGCGGCGCTGCACGGTGAGCAAGGCGGCGACCATCTGGAGATTGTTGGAGACACGGTGCTGAAGTTCGCGGAATAGCAGCTCGCGGGTCTCGGCAAGACGGCCATTGGCCTCGCGCTCGATCACCAGAAGGCCATTCGAGCGCTGCATCCAGTGGACGAGGGTGACTTCGGTCGTAGTGATGAAGCCGTAGAAGGCCATGGCGACCATGCCGTTGCGATCGAGCGCCCAGCTTTCGACCGGCGGCAGGAACCAGTACCAGGAGGCTGCCCCGGAGGCGATGGCGGTGAGAATTCCGGCGCGGGTGCCGAGCACGAAGGCGGTGATGATCACGACCGGGAAAAAGGTCACGAAGGGAAAGCCTGGCGGAAGCTGGTCGGCGATGAGAAAGCGCGCCCAGGCGGCAAACAGCGTGGCCGCAATGGCCACGGCCACGTCGGCCGCCACTGGCAGGCGGGTCAGCGGGTAGAGCTCGGTCCAGCGACCACGGGAAGGTGAAGCGACCGGCACAGTTACGTTCTAGCGTTTCGCGCGTGAAAGGAAAGACTTGGCTCCCAAAACGACAAAGGCTCCGCGGCGTCGAGCCACGGAGCCTTCATCGAAATCAGCCCGTTAACGGAGCTGATCGATCAGTCGTCGCTGTTGCTGCTGCCGCCGGTCAGGAAGGCGGGGGCGAACTCGGGCGCCGGGCCGTCGTCGCGGTCGCTGCGCTCGCGGCGCGGGCCACGATCGCCGCGGGGCTCACCGCCACCGCCACCGCCACCGCCCTCACGGCGAGGACCACGGTCGCCGCCGCCGCCGCCGCCGCCTTCACGGCGGGGGCCACGGCCGTCACGGCGGCGGTCGCCGTCGCGCTGCGGCCGGTCGCCGCGGGGACCACGGTCGCCGCGATCGCCGCCTTCACGCGGTTCGCGCGGGGGACGGGTGTCCTCGAGCTCGGCGCCGGTCTCCTGGTCGATCACGCGCATCGACAGCCGAACCTTGCCGCGCTGGTCGACCTCGAGCAGCTTGACCTTGACCTCCTGGCCCTCGGTCAGGACGTCGCGGACATTCTCGACCCGCTCGTTCTTGATTTCCGAGACATGGACCAGCCCGTCCTTGCCGGGCATGAAGGTCACGAAGGCGCCGAAATCGACGATCGAGGCGACCTTGCCGGTGTAGATGGTGCCAGGCTCGGGCTCCTGCGTGATGCCCTGGATCCACTGGCGCGCAGCCTCGATCTGGGCGACGTCGGACGAGCTAATCTTGATCAGGCCCTCGTCGTCGATGTCGACCTTGGCGCCGGTGGTGGCGACGATTTCGCGGATTACCTTGCCGCCGGTGCCGATCACTTCGCGGATCTTGTCCTTGGGGAT
>JANPKL010000093.1:0-1535 GCA_031425975.1 Sphingomonas sp. | reverse complement strand
ATGATCTGCACCTTCACCGTGGCGCCGATTTCCAGCACCTCGGAGGGGTGGTTGACGCGCTTGTAGCTGATGTCGGTAACGTGGAGCAGGCCGTCGATGCCGCCGAGGTCGACGAACGCGCCATAATCGGTGATGTTCTTGACCACGCCCTCGATAACCTGGCCTTCGGCAAGGCTCAAGATCAGGCCCGAACGCTGCTCGGCGCGGGTTTCCTCGAGGATGGCGCGGCGCGACACGACGATGTTGCCGCGGCGGCGATCCATCTTGAGCACCTGGAAGGGCTGCGGCAGGTCCATCAGCGGCTGCACGTCGCGCACCGGGCGGATATCGACCTGGCTGCCGGGAAGGAAGGCGACGGCGCCGCCAAGGTCGACGGTGAAGCCGCCCTTGACGCGGCCGAAGATGACACCCTCGACGCGATTGCCGGCGGCGAATTCGCCTTCCAGTTTGTCCCAGGCGGCTTCGCGGCGGGCACGGTCGCGGCTGAGCATCGCTTCGCCATGCGAATTCTCGACGCGGTCGACATAGACTTCGACCTGGTCGCCCACCTTCAATTCAGCCTTCTGGCCCGGCGCTGCGAATTCGCGCAACGGCACGCGGCCTTCGCTCTTGAGGCCGACGTCGATCACCGCGAGATCATTCTCGATCGCGGTGACGGTGCCGATCACGACGCGGCCCTCGAAGGCCTCGTTCTCGCCGCCGAGCTGTTCGTTCAGGAGCGCGGCGAAATCGTCGCGGGTGGGATTGGGGGCTGTCGCCATAAAGAAACAATCGTCCTTGAATTGCTCGGTCGGTATGCCGCCAGCCGGACCGAAAAGGGCCGGCTTACCATCAGGCGGACCTGGCAAGCGTGGATAGTGATCGCGCCCCGACCCCGTGCCGGAAACGCGAGCCTCACCGAAAGCGGAAAGCCGAAGGCCGGACGGACCGAGCTGCCCACATGAAGGACGAAAGGCTCAAACGAACGGCGCTTCGGGCGGAGATCCGCTCGAAAGACGAGCGCGCCCTTAGCGCGAACCGCTCAGGAGAGCAAGGCAAGCAGCCGAGCGATGAAGCCTGGCGCGGCGGCGCGAGCGGGAGGTGCGCCCTTGGCCGGGCCGCAAGCGAGGCAGCGCGCCTGGAGGGTGGGGCCGGAGAGAAGCAGGTCGAGCTCGGCGGTAGCGGCAGCCAGCAGCGCATCGGGACGGGCGCGGAGCGATGCGAACGGGTCCTGCTCGTCGGCGGATTCCTCTTCGTTGAACAGGCCGGCAAGCTCGGATGTCCAGCTCTTCTTGCGATCGAGATAGGTCAGGCCGCGCTCGTCCTCGGGCAATTTGGCAAGTTCGGCGGCCTTGGCGATCGCCGCGTCCATGCCGCCAAATTGATCGACCAGGCCGAGCTGGCGGGCCTGGCCACCGGTGAAGACGCGGCCCTGGCCGACGGCGTCAATCTGCTGCGGGCTCTTGCGGCGCGCCTCGGCGACAATCCCGAGGAATTTGGCGTAGGTGCTGCCGACGCCGATCTGGAGCAATTGCGCGGCTTCGGGGCTGGGACCC
>JANPKL010000092.1:0-5034 GCA_031425975.1 Sphingomonas sp. | reverse complement strand
GCCCTGTCGCGCCATGCCGCCGCGCTCGACCTCGCCGCCGAAAGCGCGCGCAACGACATTGGCGTGCTGCTCGACGATCTGCCGCGGGCCGAGGCGAGCAGCCGGGCGATGGCCGAGGAATTGCGCCTCAGCGGGCGCGAGGCGAGCGGCCAGGCGGCCAGCCTCGAGGCGCAGCTGGCGGCGATCACCGGCCGGGCGCGCGAGGCCGAGGATGTGGTCGGCGGCGCGGCGCAACGGCTGGTCGCGCATCTCACCCAGATCGAGAGTGCCGGGGCCGCCGCGGCGACCCGCGTGGTCGATGCGGGGACCGGCGCCTCGGCCGAGGTCGATGCGCTGCTGGCGCGGACGGCGGCGGCGCTGGGCGAGGTCCGGCGCGGGATCGACGAGCAGTCGGCGGCGGTCAATGCGCTGGTCGAGCAGAGCACGGCCGGGATGGGCCAGGCGGGCCAGGATGCGGCCGAGCGGCTCGGCAGCCGACTTGGCGCGGCCGGCGGTGCACTCGACGGACTGGCGACGCGGATCGCCGAGCAGGAGCGCGCGACGTCGGCGATGATGGCGGAGCTCGACCGCCAGCTGGCGGGAATGGACCAGCGCTTCGTCGATCTCGCCGCCGAGGGCGACCTCAGGGCCCAAGCGGTGGCGACGGCGATCGACCGGGTGCGGCGCGAGCTGGACGGGCTCGACGCGCAACAGAGCCAGAGCGGCGGGACACTGGAGGCGCTGGCGGCACGGACCGAGCATCTGCGCGTCGCGCTCAGCGGATTGCAGCGCGAATGCAGTGAGGAACTGGCGGGATCGCTCGGCGCCGCCGAGGGCGGTGCCGAGCGCCTGCTCGCCGCGGTCCAGGCGGCGCGGCCCGATGTCGAGTGGATGCAGGGTGCGGCCGAACTGGCGAGCAGCCGCATGGCCGAAAGCAGCGCGCTGCTCGGATCGCTCGACGCGGGCGCGGCTGGGACGGAACAGAAGCTCGAGGCATTGCGCGCGGCGATTGCGGCGACCACCGCCGATGCCGGACGGCTTGAGGCCGAGACCGGGCCGGCGCTGGTCGCGGCGATGGTCCAGATCCAGGGCGCCGCCGCGCAGGCCGCTGCCCGGGCACGCGAAGCACTTGCGGCGGTCGTCCCCGACACCGCCGAGAAACTGTCGGCCGAGACTCGGGCGGCACTGACCCGGGCGGTCGAGCAGACCGTGATGGCCGAATTGCGCAAGGTCGAACAGGTCGCGGCAAGCGCGCTTGCTTCGGCGCGCAGCGCGTCCGAAGGCCTGTCGCAGCAGATGCTCAACATTGGGCGGACCGCGACCGCGCTCGAGCAGCATATGGCGCGGACCGATGCCGATACGCGCGCCGCCGACAGTGAGGCCTTCGCGCGCCGCGCGGCGGTGCTGATCGATGCCCTCCACTCGGCCTCGATCGATGTCGGTCGGATCCTGTCGGACGAAGTCGACGACCGTGCCTGGGCGGCCTATCTCAAGGGCGACCGGGGCGTCTTCACCCGCCGCGCGGTGCGGCTGCTGACCAACGCCGACCTGCGCAATCTCGACCAGCAATTTTCGGGCGATCCGGAGTTCGCCAATTCGGTCACGCGCTACGTCCAGGACTTCGAGGCAATGCTGCGGC
The DNA here is from genome assembly GCA_031425975.1 of Sphingomonas sp. Classification (GTDB taxonomy): domain Bacteria; phylum Pseudomonadota; class Alphaproteobacteria; order Sphingomonadales; family Sphingomonadaceae; genus Sphingomicrobium. The sequence continues at coordinate 3,416 of JANPKL010000092.1, read as the reverse complement.
GCGTGTCGGCCGAGCAGGAGGGCGGCATGATGGCCGTGACGTTGCTGTCGAGCGACATGGGGCGGCTTTATACCGCGCTCGCACAGGTGGTGGAGCGGCGGCGCTGAGCCCTTCCGACTAATTGTAGAAGTCGAGGTCCTCGGCGGTGAGCCAGCCGTAGACTCCATTGGCGACGAACAAGGCGTAGAACAGCGCGGCGATGACGGCCGAGCGCAGCAGATGGCGCTTGAGGTCAAAGCGGTGCGGGGCGCTATCGGCCTGTCCCGCGACTTTCTCCGCCCCCACTTCCTCGTCGGTCCGAACCCCGAAAGGCAGAGCCAGGAAAGCGATCCCGACGAAGAAGAGGAAATAGACCGCAAGGCCCGATGCGATGTTCACAGGCGCGTGACCAGCACTTCCACGCTGGGCTTCTTCCCGGTCCAGGCGGCGGCGCAGCGGCGCACGGCGAGTCGCACGCTTTCGCGCAGTTTCTCCTCGTCGCGGATGCCGCCCGCGACCGCCTTGGCGGCGCTGTCGGCGGCGTCGGCAAGGAAATCGTCCCGGTCGGCCTCGACCGGCAGGCCCAGCGGACGAACGACCGGAGTGGCGGCGAGGCTGCCGTCCTTGCGCAGGACGATACTGACCGCGACGACGCCCTGATGGGCGAGGCGGCGGCGCTCGTTGATGGTCGCGCCGTCGGCCGGCAGGATCACGTCGCCGTCGAGCACCAGTCGCCCGACACGCTCGGAGCCGATCTTGCGCGGATCGCCTGGCGCGAGTCGGATGACGTCGCCATTATTCTGGACCAGCGCCTTGGGAATGCCGCAGGACAGGCCGAGGCGCGCCTGTTCGAGCAGATGGCGCGGCTCGCCGTGGACCGGTAGCAGCAATTGCGGGCGGATCCAGCCGTACATCTGCTGCAATTCCGGGCGTCCGGGGTGGCCCGATACATGGACATGGGCCTGGCGCTCGGTGATCGTGCGGACGCCGAGCTGGGCCAATTGATTCATCACCCGCCCGACCGCGCTTTCGTTGCCGGGGATTTGGCGCGAAGAGAAGATTACCGTGTCGCCGTCGGTGAAGCGGATTTCATGCTGGCCCGAGGCGATCCGGCCCAGCGCCGCGCGGGCCTCGCCCTGCCCGCCGGTGGCCAGCACCAGCAGCTCCTTCTTGGGCAGCCGCATCGCCTCGTCGTAGCGGACGGTATCGGGGAAATCGCGGAGATAGCCGGTGGCCTTGGCGACTTTGAGATAGCGCTCGATCGAGCGCCCCGCGACCGCGATCCGGCGGCCGCTTTCCTGCGCGACTTCGCCAATGGTGTGCAGCCGCGCTGCGTTGGAGGCGAAGGTAGTGACGAGCACGCGCCCGGGCGCATCCTCGACCGCGTCCATCAGCCCGTCGAACAATTCGGATTCCGAACCCGACACCTTGTCGGTGAAGACGTTGGTCGAATCGCAGACCATCGCCAGGATGCCTTGGTCGCCGATCGCCTTCAGCGCCTCGGGCGAGGTCGGGTTGCCGACCACCGGATTGGGGTCGAGCTTCCAGTCGCCGGTGTGGAAGATCTTACCGTGCGCGGTCTCGATCAGCAGGCCATTGGCCTCGGGGATCGAGTGGGCGAGCGGGATCGGAGTGACCTTGAAGGGGCCGAGGTCGAGCACGTCGCCGGGATGAATCAGCCGCACCTTGACCTTGCCGGTCAGCCCCTCTTCCTCGAGCTTGTGGGCGATCAACCCGGCCGTGAAGGGCGTGGCGTAAAGCGGTACGCCGAGGTCGTTGGCGAGGTAGGGGATCGCGCCGATATGATCCTCGTGGCCGTGGGTCAGGACTAGCCCGACGAGGTCCTTGCGGCGCTTCTCGATAAATTCGAGGTCGGGCAGGACGAGGTCGATGCCGGGATAGTCATGTTCGCCAAAAGTCATGCCGAGGTCGACCATCAGCCATTTGCCGGCGGTGCCGTACAAATTGACGTTCATGCCGATCTCGCCCGAGCCTCCGAGCGCGAGGAAAAGTAGTTCGTTGCCTGGGGTCATCATAATTCCATGTCCATAGCGTCCCTGCGCGGCTGCGCAGCGACCAAGCAATCCAGCCTTTGGTTCGGGCGCAAGCGAGCTGGATTGCCTCGCTTGCCCCGCAAGTTTCGGTCAGTCCGCGGCGCGTCGCCGGTAAAGGAGCGCCAACCCCTGAATGGTGAGATCGGGTTCGATCACGTCGAACGCGGAGGTATGTTGCTGGAACAATGTGGCAAGGCCGCCGGTCGCGATGACGGTCACCGGGCGCCCGATCTCCGCGCGGATCCGGGTCAACAAGCCCTCGATCATCGCGACATAGCCCCAGTAGATGCCCGACAGCATCTGGCTGGTCGTGGTACGCCCGATGACCGCGCTGTCGCCGGGCGCTTCGATCGCGATGCGCGGCAGCTTGGCGGCGGCGGCGACGAGCGCGTCGAGGCTGAGGTTGATCCCCGGCGCGATGATCCCGCCCTGGTAGGCGCCGTCATAATCGACCACGTCGAAGGTGGTCGCGGTGCCGAAGTCGATCACCACCAGGTCGCCGGCATGGCGGGCATGGGCGGCAATGGCGTTCAAGGCCCGGTCGGCGCCGACATTATGCGGTTCGTCGACGTCGAGGCTGATGCCCCAGGGCACGGCCCCTTCGCCCGCAACCAGCGCCTCGGTGCGGAAATATTTGACGCTGAGGACCTTCAGATTGTGGAGCGCGCGCGGGACCACGGTGCCGACGATGACCGCCGTGACGTCTTCGCGCGCGAAACCCTCGAGGCTGAGCAGTTGATGCAGCCAGACGGCATATTCGTCGGCGGTGCGGCGCGGATCGGTCGCGATCCGCCAGCGCGCGGCGATGCGCCCGTCCTCGGCGATCAGCGCGAAGACGACATTGGTGTTTCCGGCATCGATCGCGAGCAGCATCAGCCCAGTCTCAGCATCAGTCTTGTCCCAGCGCCACGTCGGCGGCACGGATGATCTGCTCCTGCCCATCGGCAAGTGCAAGGCGGAGCGCGCCGTCCTCGGCCAGTCCGGCGAAGGTGCCGCTGCGCCGGTCGCCCTCCGCGACATGGACGCTCAGCGGCGTGCCGACCGGATGGGCGCTTTCGAGCCACAAGGCGGCTTGAGCAGCCTGATCGTCGCGCCAGCGGGCGAGTTCGCGGGCGAAGGCGGCGGCGAGCAGGGGCGCGAAGCCGGCCGGGCTCACCAAAGCGACGCTGGCGAGCGCGGCGGTGTCGCGGTCCTCGATCACGGGAGCATAAGCGAGATTGACGCCAAAGCCCGCGACCACGCGATCCTCCTGCCGTTCGAGCAGGATGCCGGCAAGCTTGGCCTTGCCCAGCAGGAGGTCGTTGGGCCATTTGAGCATCAGCCCGGTGGCCGGAGCGGCGGCCTCGACCGCGCGGATCAGCGCGAGGCCGGCGGCGAGCGCCA
>JANPKL010000091.1:0-3990 GCA_031425975.1 Sphingomonas sp. | reverse complement strand
ACCGCGTATAACTCTCCGCCCATTCCCGTATCGGGCGCCATGTCCCGCCCGACCCCAACCATCCCGAAGCAATGGGCGAGATTGGCGCGGCCCGTCGCCGGGTTCCATGCCACCGGCCAGCCCAGCGCATGGCCGACCTGCGGCGCATAGCTGTCCCGATAACCCAGCGGGCGAATCGCCAGGCCGCGCACCGCGCGGGTATATTCGGCGGGGGGCTGCTTGATCACCGACGCGGGGATGGCCGGGCCGCCCTCGTTCACGCCCCATTGCGCGACGTAATTTTCCTGCACGCGATAGACGCTCGACCCCGCCCAGTAATTGGCCTGCGCCAGCGCCCTTATGTTGGCGACATGGACCGGCGCAAAGGCCGGGGCGAGCTGCACCAGGGTGCGCGCGCCATCGGCATAGTCGATCACCAGCAGATCCTCAGGGCTGACCTTCTGCCACGCCGCGGCGGGTGCGCGCGCGACGATCTCCGACGGGGTGAGGGGCTTGGGCGGGGCTGCGGCCTGGGCCGCGGCAAGGGCGAGGAGGATGCTCATTGGCACACCCTATCGCGTGTCCCGGCCTTGCGGTAGTTCCCCATCCATGTTCGTCGCCACGCTCATGCTGCTCGGCTCGGGAGAGCTCGGCCGCGAATTCGCCATCGCCTCCAAGCGCCTCGGCTGCCGGGTGATCGCCTGCGATCGTTACCCCAATGCCCCCGCGATGCAGGTCGCCGATGCGTCCGAGGTCTTCTCGATGCTCGACGGCGAAGCCCTGCGCGCCGCGGTCGAGCAGCATCGCCCCGATTTCATCGTTCCGGAGATCGAGGCGATCGACACGGACATGCTGGTTGCGCTCGAGCACGATGGTTGGAACGTCGTCCCCTCCGCCCGCGCCGCGCAACTGACCATGAACCGCGACGGCATCCGCCGCTTCGCCGCCGAGGAATTGGGTCTTACCACCAGCCATTACCGCTTCGCCGCCAGCGAGGCCGAGGCGCTGGCCGCCGCCGATTCTGTCGGTCTGCCTTGCGTGATCAAGCCCGTCATGTCCTCATCGGGCAAGGGTCAAAGCATTGCCACCACCGCTGCCGAAGTCGCTGCCGCCTTCGCCCATGCCGTCGACAAGATGCGCGGTGACCGGCCGCTGGTGATCGTCGAGGAGTATATCCGCTTCGACAGCGAGATCACCCTCCTCACCGTCTCTGCGGCTGACGGCATCCACTTTTGCGCGCCCGTCGGCCACCGCCAGGAAGGCGGCGACTATCGCGAAAGCTGGCAGCCCGCCGCGCTGCCCGACGCCGCGCTCGCCAGCGCCCGCGAGCAGTCCGCGCGCATCGTCGCGGCGCTCGGCGGTCGCGGCCTGTTCGGAGTGGAGTTTTTCATCGCCGGCGACCGCGCCATCTTCTCCGAGCTTTCGCCCCGCCCGCACGATACGGGCATGGTCACGCTCGTCTCGCAGAGCCCCAATCAGTTCGAGCTGCACCTGCGCGCTATCCTCGGACTGCCGGTCGCACCGATCGTGGCCAGCGGACCAGGCGCATCGGCGGTGATCCTCGCCGATCGCACCAGCAGCCGCTTTCGCTTCGAGGGATTGGCGGAAGCCCTCGCGCTCTCGACCCCGCAGGCGCCGATCGACTTGCGCCTGTTCGCCAAGCCCGAGACTCTGCCGGGCCGTCGAATGGGCGTGGCACTTTCGCGTGCCACCGACATTGACGCCGCAGTCACACTCGCCAAGGACGCCGCAGCGGCGATCCGCATCGTCCATGAGGAGGAAGAATGACGCATCTTCGTCTGGTTCTCGCCACCACCACCACCGGGCTGCTGGTCGCCGCCTGCGGGTCGGGCGAGCAAGCCGCCTCCACCAAGATAACCGAAATCACGGTCCGCAGCGCCGAGCAGGACAAGCTCCATCAGCTCGACGACCCGATGCGCGATATCGCGCTCAAGCGCGCGATCCTCGCCAGCGGCCTGCGCTGCAAACGGGTCACGCGCTCGGGCTATGTCACCGAGCATAACAAATTGTCGATGTGGTCGGCCGATTGCGACGATCAGCGCAGCTGGGGCATTTTCGTCGGCCCCGACGGCAGCGCCCAGGTCCGCCCCTGCACCGACATGGTCAAGTTCAAGCTGCCGACCTGTACTATCGTTGCTGATCCGACCGGTCGGACCGCGCGCGGCATCGCCAAGCAGGGCTAAGCCTCCCGCCACTCAATCGCAGCGGCGGCTTTCCTTATATTCGCCGGTGACGGTCTTCTCGCGCACGACGATGCAATTGCCCTGGCGGGTCTCCTCGCGCCAGCTGCCGTCGGCGGCAACCACGCGATTGCCCGGCTTTGGCACACGCTGGCCGTTACAGATCATGTAATTAAGGCCGGGCGGCGAAACGCAGCCCTGACCCGCCTGCGCCTGCGCATCGGCGGGCGAGGCGGCGAGCCCGAGGCTCAGCGCGGCCAGACCGGCGACGAATGTGATGCGGATAGGCGTGGTCATCGAATCAGCTCCATCGGGAGCGTCTTCAATAAGCGAAGCGACCTGAACCGTCGATGGACGACAGGCCGAAAGCGATCCACGATGAAGTGATCCGAACCGTTTAGGCCCGGTTCAGCTTAGCCCTGGCGGGCCTTGAAGCGACGGTTGGTCTTGTTGATCACATAGGTGCGCCCGCGACGACGGATCACGCGGCAATCCCGGTGCCGATCCTTGAGGCTCTTGAGCGAATTACGAATCTTCATGACCGGGGCTGCCCGTTTTCTTAGGTTTGATTGTCAGCGGATGCCCATGACGGGCTTCGGACAGCGCCCCTATGGGAGCGACCGCGCAGAGTCAAGGAAAGCCGGCGTCTTCAACGCTTCGCCATCGGCTGGCCGGCGCCAAATCTCCGGCCGAAATAGCTGTCGGCATACCAAAGTGGCCGCTCGGGCGAGTCCGCAAGCGCGCGTGCGATGCGGAAGTTCAGCTCGCCAAAGCGCGCCGCCGCGTCCCAGTCGATGCCCTGGTGCACGTCGTCGCATGGCGCATGATAACAACCCCCGCCGAGGAATTTCTTCCACTGCGCCTCCCCGCCGCTGGCATAACCGGTCATGAGGAACACGCTGGGGATGCCGCGGGTGACGAAGCGATAATGGTCCGACCGGACGAACAGTCCCTGTTCCGGCATCGGGTCGGCCGAGGAAGTGACCTGCATGGCGCGCCCGGCCTGCTCGACCGCGCCCGCGATGGTGCTGTGCTCGCCGCCGAAGGCGATCACGTCGCGAAACGGGTAAAGCAGCAACGGCATGTCGAGGTTCACCAGCCCGACGATCTGCGCCAGTGGCACGGTCGGCCGAACCGCGAAATAATCGGCGCCGAGCAGTCCGATCTCCTCGCCCGTCACCGCCAGGAAGATCAGGCTGCGGCGGGGCGGTCGGCCCGCCTCCACGAACGCCCGCGCGGTCTCGATCATGGTCGCGATCCCGCTGGCATTGTCGAGCGCGCCATTATTGACCGCATCCTCGCCCGCCTTCGCGCCCTTCTTGAGGCCGATATGGTCGAGATGCCCCATCAATACGACATGTTCGGCGCGCAGCGTGGGATCGATGCCTGGCAGCAACCCGACGACCTGTGGGCTGGAAAAGTCCTGCCATTCGCTCTGCGCCCGCACGGCGATCCGCCCGAGCAAGGGGAAGCCTTTCGGAGAACGGCCGACCGCGGCTTCGGCCCGGGCCTGCGCCAGCGTCTGCGGCGCCCCGGCGAAAATCCGGTCTGCCATCGCGGCTCCCAGCCCGAGCCGGACGAGGCCAGCAGCCTCACCCTGCCCGCTGCCTCCACGGCTGTCCGCCCAGCTCACCAGCGGCCGGGCCGCGAGCCGGTCGGAACGGCTGGCGGCGGACGCGGATTGCGACAGCTCGATAAAGCCTGCCGCCCCCTTGGCCGCGGCTGTCCTTGCCTTGTCGCCGCCGATGTGCGCGGAAACGTCGCTGCGCAGCCCCTTTGGCGTGCCGCTCAAGGCCACCACGATCTTGCC
>JANPKL010000090.1:0-2281 GCA_031425975.1 Sphingomonas sp. | reverse complement strand
CGAGATCGAGGGGGCGTTGCGAATCCTGCCCGGCCAGGTCGAACGGCTCGAGGAGGAAATCGACGCAATGAATGCCGATTTGTCGCCGCTCACCAGCTTCATCCTGCCCAGCGGCGGGCCTGCGCAGGCGGCGCTGCACCTGGCCCGCGCAACCGTGCGCCGGGCCGAGCGCTGGAGCGTCGCGCTGGCGGGGGAAGAGGCGATCAACCCGCACGCGCTCGCCTATCTCAACCGCCTGTCCGACCATTTGTTCGTCGCCGCGCGGCATGTCGCGCGATATCGGGGCGGCGATGTGCTGTGGGTGCCGGGCGCAACCCGGACCTGAGGGAAGGCACCGGATTGGCGGCCGACCGTTGCGCCATCCGGAGCAAGTGAACGAGATGGAGGTCGGATGATCAAGGCAATCGCACTGAATGCCACGCTCAAGTCCAGGCCGGGCGATCCGTCCTCGACCGATGTGATGATCGACCTCATTCGCGACGACCTGGTCGCGCGGGGTACCGAATGGCTTGGCACGATCCGCCTTGCCGAGCATGACATCAAGCCGGGTGTGACATCGGACGAGGGCGAAGGCGATGCCTGGCCCGCGCTTCGTCGCCGCATCCTGGAGGCCGACATATTGGTGTTCGGTACCCCGATCTGGCTCGGCCAGATGGCCAGCCCGGCCAAGCGCGTGCTGGAGCGGATGGACGCCTTCCTGTCCGAGACCGACGACGCGGGCCGCACGCCGAGTACCGGCAAATTGGCGGTCGCCGCCATCGTCGGCAACGAGGATGGCGCGCACCGCGTCTCCGCCGATTTGTTTCAGGCGCTGAACGACGTCGGATGGACGATTCCGCCGGGCGGCGCGGCCTATTGGGTCGGCGAGGCAATGGGCAAGATCGACTTCAAGGATTTGCCCAAGGTGCCCGACAAGGTGTCCGAGACGGTGGCGATGCTGGCGTCGAGCGCGCATCATCTTGCAACATTGCTCCGGCAGCAGGGTTTTCCGGGGGTGGACAAGGAAGGATGAACGCGGCGACGGACATTGCGGGGGCAAGCCTGAAGCAGCGGCTTGCGGCAACGCGCGCGCTGACGCTGGCGCTGGCCGCGCCATTGAGCGACGCCGATGCAACGGTGCAGCCCATGCCCGACGCCTCGCCGTCCAAATGGCATCTCGGCCATACGAGCTGGTTTTTCGAGACCTTCGTCCTGCGTGATTTTCTGCCCGGCTACCGCGCGTTCGACGACCGTTGGGCGTTCGTCTTCAACAGCTATTACGAGGGCGAAGGCGAGCGGATCGCGCGCGATCGGCGCGGCATGCTCAGCCGGCCCTCGCTCGACGAAATCCGATCGTATCGCGCGCATGTCGACGAAGCGCTGGAGCGGGCGCTGCCAGAATTACCGCCGGAGGCGCTGGCGGTGGTCGAGCTCGGCATCCATCACGAGCAGCAGCATCAGGAACTGTTCCTCACCGACATCCTCGCGACCTTCGCCGCCAATCCGCTTGCGCCCGCTTATGGCGAGCTGCCGCCCGCGCGCTGCCATGCCAGCGAGCCGATCGCCTGGCTGAAGGGGCGCAGCGGCCTGGTCGAGATCGGCGCCGACGGAGCCGGCTTCGCCTTCGACTGCGAGCGGCCGCGCCATGCAATATTGCTGCGCGGCCATGCGATCGCCAGCCGCCCGGTCAGCAACGGGGAATGGCAGTTATTCAGCGCCGACGGCGGCTATCGCAATCCGGCGTTGTGGCTGAGCGACGGCTGGGCCTGGGTACAGCGCGAAAACGTCACTGCGCCGCTTTACTGGCATGATGACGGCAGCGCATTCTCGCTCGCCGGTCGCCGCGAGATCGACCGCGCTGCACCCGTCGCTCATGTCTCGCATTACGAGGCCGACGCCTTCGCCCGCTGGGCGGGGGCGCGGCTGCCGACCGAAGCCGAATGGGAGGATCTGGCGAGCTCGGCCGATCCCTTCCTCGGCACTCAGCTCGACCGCGCCGGAGCGGTGCTGCCGCAGCCCGGCGGCGCCATGTTCGGCGATGTCTGGTGCTGGACCGGCTCGGCCTATTTGCCGCATCCCGGTTTCGCGCCCGACTCCGGCACGGTCGGCGAGTATAATGGCAAGTTCATGAGCGGTCAGATGGTCTGCCGGGGCGCGAGCTGCGCCACTCCGCGCGGCCACTCGCGCGCCACCTATCGTAACTTCTTCCCGCCGGCCGCGCGCTGGCAATTTACCGGAGTCCGTCTTGCTCGAGATAGCTGAGCGGGTCGATCCCGCCTTTTTGCAGGGCGTTCTTGCGGGC
>JANPKL010000089.1:0-21890 GCA_031425975.1 Sphingomonas sp. | reverse complement strand
CGCCGATCGCCAGCACCAGCCCCTTCATCACCGCATCCATGCCCGAGAACAGGGCGATGCCGAGCGTTCCGACCGCAAAGGCGATGGCGGGTCTGTGGCGGGCGGCGATCATGGACGCGGGCCTAGTCGATGCCCGCGCCCACGCAACCCTTGGGCCCGCGGCGGGTTGCGAAGCGATGGACCAGCCCCACGATTCCAAGCCGACGGTCACTCGCCTCGCCTTTGTCGACGAACATCTGCGCGACATCGACTACCCCAGGAAGACGCTCCGGCTGACCCGCGGACTCGGCTCGGGCCTGACCCATTCGCACGACGGACGGCTGTGGGCGGTCGGCGACCGCGGCCCGAATCTCAAGATCGAGCTGGCGGTCACGGAATATGGTCTCGAGGTCCTCAAGGAGAGGGCGCGACCCTCGGCCAAGATGATGCCAGCGCTCGACATCGGTCCCGCCTTTGCCGAGCTTCGGATCGTCGACGACCGGGTCGAGGTCGTGCGGGTCGTTCCGCTGATCGGCGACGACGGTCAACCGTTGTCGGGACTACCCACACCCGGCAGCCAGAACAGCCGCCGCGAGCCCGCGCTGGATGAGGCCGGTGCGCCGCTGGCTCCCGATCCGGGCGGGGTCGACAGCGAAGGGATTGCCGCCGCCCCCGACGGCACCTTCTGGATCGGCGACGAATATGGCCCCTCGCTGCTCCGGGTCGACGGCGAGGGCCGGGTATTGATGCGCTGGGTGCCGCAGGGCGAGCAATTGACTGTGGCGGACGCGCCCTATCCGACCAGCGCCTGCCTGCCCGCACTTGCGGCCGCCCGCCACGTCAATCGCGGGTTCGAGGCGATCGCGATCAGCGCCGACGGCACGCGCCTCCACCTCGCCTTCCAGAGCCCGCTCGCCCATCCCGACGTCGAGGCCCATGCCGCCGCCTCCCATGTCCGCCTGTGGACGCTCGATGCCGCAACCGGCGCGTTGCTCGAGGAATATGCCTATCCGCTCGACGAGCCCGCGCAATTTCGCCGCGATGCCGCGAAGAAGCCGCTCGAACGGGGCGACATCAAGGTCTCCGAATCGGCCTGGCTCGGCGAGGATCGCGTGCTGATGCTGGAACGCGGATCGGAGACGACCAAGGTCTACCGGGTCAGGCTCGCCCCCGAATGCCGCCTGCCCGCCGCCTTGAGCGATCCCGCGACCCGGCCGACCTTCGAACAGCAAAGCGCCACAGGCGAGGTCGACTTCCCGGTGCTCGACAAGGAACTGGTGTTCGACAGCGACCATTTCCCGCAGGTCAGCGCCGACCTCGAGGGGCTGACGCTGCTGGGTCCGCGCTCGCTGCTGCTGGTCAACGACAATGACTTCGGGATCGAGGAAGCGGAGACCGCCTTCTGGCGGGTCGATTTCGCGAAAGACCTTTGATCTCTCTCCCGAAAAGGAAAGCGAGGGAGCTGCGTAGCGGCGGAAGGAAGAGGGAGCAGCCAGAGCGTCACCAATCCCTCTCCCCGTTCGCCCGGCGGGCGAGTGGACCCTCTTCCCTTCAGAAGAGGGTGAGGAAAGATCAGCGCAGCGTCATGACGTCGCCGCGGACGGTGACTTCGGCGAATTTGCTGAGGAAGGCCTGGCCGAGCAAATTGGTGCTGGCGCCGTCGATCACCACCGCGTCCATCCCGCTGACTGACCGCTCGCCCAGGCTGACCCGGTTGAGCGTGACGCGCTGGCCGGTCAATGCACCGCCCGCGCCTTCCCCGATGTAAGTCGCCTCGCTCGGATCGAGCGTGACGTTGGCGCGCCGCGCCGCCGCTTCGGTCATGGCGATGCCGGTCGCGCCGGTGTCGATCATGAATTCGGTCGCGGTCCCGTTTATCTCGACGTCGGCATAGAAATGGCCGTTCTCGTGGCGGGTCAGGCGCACTTCTCCGCCCGATGCGCCCGAATCGCCATTGCGGCGGGAGCGGAGCGAAGGGGAAGAGGCGACGCTGATCGACGAGCCATCGTCGCCGAACCAGGGCTCGGCAGAGGCCGCTTCATTGCCCGACGAATCGCCCGAACGGCCCGGCATCATCGCGCCGATCACCGTGGCGACGATCATCAATCCGATCACCATCCGCAACATGGCAGAAGGATTAAGCGCCTTCTGGTGAAAAAATCGTTCCTATTCGGCAGCAAGCACCGGCTCGGCTGGCGCGGCCTCGCTGGCGGCACGTTCGGCCTCGATCGCCGCCGCCTTGTCCTCGACCAGACGAACGATATGGTCGATCATATTCTCATCCTGGACATGGTGGTCGGTGACGCCCGACAGATAGACCATGTGCTTGCCATTGCCGCCGCCGGTGATGCCAATGTCGGTCTCGCGCGCCTCGCCGGGGCCATTGACGACGCAGCCCAGCACGCTGAGACTCAGGGGGGTACGGATATGCTGCAGCCGCTCCTCCAGCTTCTCGACCGTGCGGATAACGTCGAAGCCCTGCCGCGCGCAGGAGGGGCAGCTGACCACCCGCACGCCGCGATTGCGAACGCCGAGTGCCTTCAGCATATGATAGCCGACCCGCACTTCCTCCTCGGGCTCGGCAGACAGCGACACGCGGATGGTGTCGCCGATCCCGCTCCACAGCAGCATGCCGAGCCCGATCGAGCTCTTGACCGTGCCGCCGATCAGGCCGCCCGCCTCGGTGATGCCGAGGTGCAGCGGGCAATCGACCTGCGCCGCCAGCTCCTGATAGGCGGCGACCGCCAGGAACACGTCGCTGGCCTTCACCGCGACTTTGTATTCGCGGAAGTCGTGGTCCTCGAGGATGCGGATATGGTCGAGCGCGCTCTCGACCAAAGCCTCGGGGCAGGGCTCGCCATATTTCTCGAGCAGATCCTTCTCGAGGCTGCCGGCATTGACCCCGATGCGGATCGCGCAGCCATTGGCCTTGGCCGCGCGGACCACTTCGGCGACCCGCTCGCTCGACCCGATATTGCCCGGATTGATCCTCAGGCAAGCGGCGCCGGCATCGGCCGCCTCGAGCGCGCGCTTGTAGTGGAAGTGGATGTCGGCGACGATCGGCACGGTCGCCGCGCGGCAGATCTCGCGCATCGCGGCGGTGCTCTCGACGTCGGGGCAGGAGACCCGGATGATGTCGGCTCCGGCCTCTTCGCAGCGGCGGATCTGGTCGATCGTCGCCTTCGCATCCGAGGTCGGCGTATTGGTCATGGTTTGCACCGTGATCGGCGCATCGCCGCCCACGGGGACATTGCCGACCATGATCTGACGGCATTTCCGGCGCTCGATCGTGCGCCACGGACGGAGTGAGGACATTCAGGTCATATAGGCCGGGCCGATGACAGCGCCAAGGCGGCTTTCTGCCAGGGCCCGACGCGGCTAGAGAGCGCTGGTGCCGATTCTTCGCTTCCTCGCCGCGCTTGCCGCGCTGTTCCTTGCCGCGCCCGCGACGGCTTACTGGGAATATACCCACCGCCTCGTCGCCAGCATCGCGTTCGACCAGGTCCAGCCGGCGACGCGGGCGAGGATCCGCGCCTTGCTTCGCGAAGGGTATCGCCTCGAAACCCCCGAATGCTCGGTCGCGACCCTCGAGGATGCGAGCTACTGGGCCGATTGTATCAAGCCGATGGGCGACCGCTTCAGCTATCAGTCGAGCTGGCATTATCAGAATGTCGACATCTGCAAGCCGTTCAGCCTGAGGGACGCCTGCAAGGACGGCAATTGCGTCTCGGCGCAGATCGAGCGCAACGCGCGGCTGCTCGCCGATCCGAAGCTGCCCCGGCGCGACCGGGTGATGGCGCTGGCCTATCTTGCGCATTTCGTCGGCGACCTCGCGCAGCCGATGCACGGCGGCGATCGGGGCGATCGCGGCGGCAATGACGTGCCGGTCACTTATGGCGCCGTCGGCGGGCGGACCAATTTGCACGGCATCTGGGACGGCTGGATCCCCGAGCGGGCGGTTACCACCCCGCCGGGCGGTGTCCGCGGCCTGCTCGAAGGTTTGTCGGCCGAGGACAAGGCGACCCTTGCTGCCGGAACGGTCGAGGACTGGAGCCGGGACAGCTGGCAGAACAGCCGCGATTTCGCCTACGCCTCGATCCTCGGCGATCCCTGCCGCCCGCGCGCGAAGGACGAGCGCCCGGTGCTCGACGAAGCGAAGCTGCAAGCCCTGCTCCCGATCGTCCGCCGCCAGGTCACCGCCGGCGGCCTCCGCCTTGCCCGCCTGCTCGACGACGCCTTGCTGCGCGGCCTCGCTCCCAACCAGCGCCCCGCCCGCGACTAGCGCTTGCCGCGCTCCTTCCAGCGGCGGAATTCATCTAATTCCGCTGCGGTCATGTTGAGGTCGACCCGCTCGGACTTCGATATGGCCCAGCGGATGAAGCCGAACGTGATCATCGCGACCAGCACCAGATAAGGCACGATCAGCCATTCGCTGCGCTGCATTCCCCATGGCAAGGCGAAGCCGGGTAGCGTCACCAGCAGGATGAACCCCACCAGCGCCATCCACCCCTTGGCATTGCGCGGCGTGATCTGCATCCGCCCACGACCGCGGAAATAGGTGAACCAGGGCTCGTCCATCATTCCTTCTCCTTGGCCGGACGGCCGCGACGCACCGGCCGGGGCGGCTCGAGCTTGACCCCGCGCGCCTTCAACGCTTCACGCAACAGGCATTCGGTTTCGGCATTGGCACTGCGAAGATTGGCCGTCGCGCAGCGCTCGACCGCAGCCCAGAGAGCCGGGTCGATCCGCAGTGGAAAGGCTTTGCGCTCCGCCACCGGCTTACTGGTAGAGGCTGCCGGTATTGACGACCGGCTGCGTGTCGCGCTCGCCGCACAGCACGACCATCAGGTTCGACACCATCGCCGCGCGGCGCTCGTCGTCGAGTTCGACGACATTCTTCTCGCTGAGCATGGCGAGCGCCATTTCGACCATCCCGACCGCGCCTTCGACCAGCGTCTTGCGCGCCGCGACCACTGCTTGGGCTTGCTGGCGGCGGAGCATCGCGCCGGCGATTTCCTGCGCATAGGCAAGGTGGGTGAAGCCGCATTCGTCGACGCTGATCCCGGCCACCGCCAGCCGCGCGTTCAGTTCCTCGCGAAGCTCCACGCCGACCTGGTCGTGATTGCCGCGCAACGTCACCTCGAGATGCTCGAAATCGTCATAGGGGTAGCGCGAGCCGATGGTCCGGATGGCGGCCTCGACCTGGACCATCACGAACGCTTTATAGTCGTCGACATCGAACAGCGCCTGAGCCGAATCGACCACGCGCCAGACGATCTGCGCCGCCATCTCGATCGGATTGCCACGCAAGTCGTTAACCTTGATCTTGTCGGAAATGAAGTTGTTCGCGCGGACCGAGATTTTCCGCCGCATCTCCCACGGCCACACCCAGCGCAGGCCGGTGGTGCGATCGCTCCCGCGATAGGCACCGAACAGGGTGATCGCCGCCGCCTGGTTGGGCTGGAGCATGTAGAATCCGCACAGCAGGAACACGAGCAGGATCGGCCCGAGGATGATTGCGGCGATCGGTCCGGCAGTCTTGTTGTCGCCGGCCAGCTGCGCGATGCCCCACAATTGCAGCGCGATCGTCAGCACCAGCAACAGCAGCATGACATAGCCGCTAAATGTCTGCGCCGGCCGCTCACGGCTCGACGTCAGGTCGTTCATTCCCCTGTCGGTCATCATCCTCGCCTCCCAATTATGATATCACTTTAACATCATCACGGCATACAGTGCAAGTGGCCTCCTATTGCGTTAGAGGCGGGCGCGGCGCGGGTTCTCGCGCCGGGGGGAAAGCCATGCGAATCCTGCCGCTGATCGGAGCCGTCTTCATGTCCACCGCCGCCCAAGCCGCCGACTGGAAACTGGTGATCCACGGCGGCGCGGGCGTGATTGAGCGTGGCCCCAATCTGCCGCCGGAGAAGGAGAAGGAGATACGCGCCGGGCTCGATCGGGCGCTGGTTGCTGGCTCGGCGGTGCTGGAGCGCGGCGGCGCGGCGCTCGATGCGGTCGAGGCGGCGGTGCGCGTGCTCGAGGACGACCCCAATTTCAACGCCGGGCGCGGCGCGGTCTTCACGTTCGATGGGAAGAATGAGCTCGACGCCGCGATCATGGACGGGCGGACCCGGGCGGCGGGCGCGGTGGCGGGCGTCACCGCGACCAAGAACCCGATCGGCCTGGCCCGCGCGGTGATGGAGAAGAGTTCGCACGTCATGCTGAGCGGGGCCGGGGCGGACGTTTTCAGCCGCGAACGGAAGCTCGAACAGGTCGACCCCGCCTATTTCGCGACCGAATACCGCCGCGGGCAGCTCGAGGCCTTCAAGAGCAGCAAGGTCAGCGCGCTCGACGTTGAATATCGCTATGGCACCGTTGGAGCGGTAGCGCTCGACAAGGCCGGCCATGTCGCCGCCGCCACCTCGACCGGCGGGATGACTGGCAAGCGCTGGAACCGCATCGGCGACGCCCCGATCATCGGCGCCGGCACCTACGCCGACGATCGCGCCTGCGCTGTCTCCGCCACCGGCTCGGGGGAAATGTTCATTCGCGTCGGCGTCGCGCACGAGATTTGCGCCCGGATGCGTTTCCTCGGTGAGGATGCGGGCACGGCCGCCGACACGGTGATGGCGGAGGTCAAGGCGATCGCCGGCAGCGGCGGGGTGATCGTCGTCACCCCCAAGGGCGAGATGGCCTACAGCTTCAACTCGGCCGGCATGCATCGCGGAAAGGCCGATGCCAGCGGCCGCAAGGTCGCGATCTTCGGTGGCGAGGAGCGGCGCTGAATGCAGCTGGAGCCTGCCACCCCTGCCGATGTTCCCGCTTTGCATGCGTTGATCGAACGCGCCTATCGCGGTGAGACGGCGCGTGGCGGGTGGAGCCACGAGGCCGACCTGCTGACCGGCCCCCGGACCAATCCCCGGGAATTGCGAGAATTGCTCGCCGATCCCGTCCGGCACCTCCTGATTTGGCACGATGGCGCCGCTTTGCGCTCGTGCGTCCTGTTGTGGGAGAAGGGCGATGGCCTCGTTTATCTCGGCATGCTGACGGTTGACCCCGCGCTTCAGGGCTGCGGCATGGGCAAGACCTTGCTGGCCGCTGCCGAAGGCTTCGCCCGCGACCCGCTCGGGGCGTCCCGGATGGAGATGCAGGTCTTCTCCCGCCGCCGCGAGCTGGTCTCCTTCTACGAGCGGCGCGGCTACCATCCGACCGGCGAACGACGCCCCTTCCCCTATGACCAGGCACCGCAAGCCGGCGCTCTGTTCGACGATCTCGAATTCGTCGTGTTAGAGAAAGCTCTTGCGCCACTTCCCCGGGAACCTGAGGGAGCTGTCGGCGAAGCCGACTGAGGGGGCTCCTCGACCGCGGTGCCTGAGCTCCCTTCGCCTCTCTGGGGCACCTCCCCCCAGTTCTCCGGGGGAGGGGCAGGTCAAGTTTCTTGCAAATCCGGCGCGAACGCCTTCAGCACCGCCCAATAAGCCAGCGCGCCGGCCAGCGGAAAACCGAAGCACCACAAAGGCCCGCGCCCGGTCAGGAACGCCTCGTGCCAGTTCCATCGTGTCCCGAGGTGCAGGAACAGTCCGAAGCCCACGAGCAGCGCAATCCCGACAAATCGCCACAGGCTCAGGCGCACCCAGCGCCACAGCAGCAGATAGGCCGGAGTGACCACGACGAAGCATATCAGCATCATCGCATACGGGATCGGCGTCGCCAGGATGCTGCGTCCCCAGGGGAAAGCACCGGTCGCGAAGGCAAAGCCCGTCATCGCCGTCGTTGCCCCGACACAGGCCGCACAGAGCGCGAGGCCGGTGCGGTGTTTCAGGTCACCATCCCCAGCAAAGTCTCGATCCGGTCAGCCTCCGCCGCCGGCTTGTCGGTGCGGATGCGGCTGATCCTGGGAAAGCGCATCGCCAGCCCGGAGCGGTGACGCTTGCTGAGGTGTAGCGAATCGAACGCCACCTCCAGCACCAGCGTCTTCTCGACCTCCCGCACGGGGCCGAAGCGGTTGACGGTCTTGTTGCGCACGAAGCGGTCTAGCCATTTCAGCTCTTCGTCGGTGAAGCCCATATAGGCCTTG
Organism: Sphingomonas sp.; assembly: GCA_031425975.1. Lineage (GTDB taxonomy): Bacteria > Pseudomonadota > Alphaproteobacteria > Sphingomonadales > Sphingomonadaceae > Sphingomicrobium. The sequence continues at coordinate 13,840 of JANPKL010000089.1, read as the reverse complement.
CCGACCGGCAGCAGCTCGCCCTCCTCGTTCCAGCAGCCGAAGGTGAAGTCCGAGTAGAAGCTCGACCGTTTGCCCGATCCGCGCTGCGCGTACATCATCACGCAGTCGGCGGTCAGTGGATCGCGCTTCCATTTATACCACAAACCGACCCGCCGCCCCGCGACATAGGGGGCGTCGCGGCGCTTGAGCATCATTCCCTCGATTGCCGCGTCGCGCGCACCCGCGCGGATTTCGCCCAAGGCCTCGAAATTGTCCGATTCGATCAGTGCCGACAGGTCGAATCGCCCAGGGTCGAGCTGCGGCACGAACGCTTCCAGCCGCGCCCGGCGATCGGTCCAGGGCATGGCGCGAAGATCCTCCGCCCCGTCGAACAGCAGATCGTAGAGCCGAACGAAGGCCGGAAATTCCTCGCGCGTCTTGGCCGACACCACCTTGCGCCCGAGCCGCTGCTGCAGCGCATTGAAGCTCGCCGCCGAGCCGCCATGCGAATCCAGCCCCTGCCCCGCCCCGCGCACCAGCAATTCGCCGTCGAGTACGCCGGGCAGCCGGAACGCCTCGGCGATCTCGGGAAAGCTGCGGGTCACGTCGTCGCCGGTGCGGCTGTAGAGCCGCGTTTCGCCACCGGCGTGAACGATCTGGAGGCGGATGCCGTCCCATTTCCACTCGGCGGCATATTCGGCAAGGTCGAGCTCGGTCGCTTCCAGTGGATGGGCGAGCATGAACGGACGGAACACCGGCACGTCCTTCGCCAGCGGTTGCGGGGCCCGCCCCTCGCCCCAGTCGAACAACTCAACAAAGGGCGGCTTCAGGCCGTGCCACACCTCTTCCACCGCCTCGACGTCGAGGTCGAAGGCATTGGCGAAGGCCTGCTTGGCGTTGCGCGCATTGATCCCGATCCTGAGCTCCCCCGTCGCCAGCTTGAGCAGGGCGTAACGCCCGCTGGCATCGAGATGGTCGAGCATCGCGGCCAGCGCCGCTGGGGCATCGGATCGGCTGGCGGCACGCAACCGCCCGACCGCCTCGGCGATCGAAATGCTGCCGTCGTCCAGCTCGCCCTCGGGGCTCGGCCACAGCAGGGAGACGGTTTCCGCCAGGTCACCGACATAATTGTGGCTCATCTTGAGCAGCAAGGGATCGACCCGCTCGCTCGCCAGCGCCCGGATTACCGCGCCCTTGACGTGCGGAATGTCGAGCGTGCCGGTCAGCGCGGCCAGCGCCAGGCCGCGATCGGGGTCGGGCGTGCGCTTCAGATAGTCGCCGATCAGTTTCAGCTTGGCGAGGCGCGAGCGGGTGTAGACCAGCGAATCGAGAAGCTGCGAGAAGGCGCGCATGGTGGGAGTAACGATTGAGCGGGCTCAAGTTCCCGCCATCGGCCTCAGTGCAGCCGCGCCGCCACCGCCGCCAGCACGGCCTCCTCCTCGGCCCGGGTCCGCGCACCGAGCGCGTCGCCGGCATGGTCGAGGCAGGCCCCGGTGGTGATCCGGCATCCGGGGAGCAGCGCCAGTTGCGCCGACATCGCCGCCAACCCTTCCATTGCGTGCAGACCGCTGCGATCGGCTTCGCTGCGGATGGCGTCCATCGCCGCATGCATGTCCATCGGGCTCAGCATCGCCGCGCGGCCGCGAATCGCGGTCAGGCGTTGCTGCAGATGCTGCGAGACCTCGGCGAGCGAGCGATCCATGACGCGTCCTCCTGTGAAAGTGGAGGATGCGCGCAAGGGGTTAACCGGTCGTCAATGGCCCACGGCCGCGACCCGATCGCTCCCCGCCAACTTGACAAGTGGACCCGCCGGCGGCATTTGGCGCGCCATGCGGGCGGCGCGTGGCGTCGCTCTTTTTTGTTTATCTGCATTTCGGGACCACCACGATGGCCAAGTCGGCAACCGTCAAGATCAAGCTCGTCAGCACCGCCGACACCGGCTTTTACTACGTGACCAAGAAGAATCCGCGCAACACGACCGAGAAGATGAACTTCCGCAAATATGACCCGGTCGTGCGCAAGCACGTCGAGTTCAAGGAAGCCAAGATCAAGTAACCCCGCGTCGGTTGGTTCGGAGTCCCGCGGGGACCGCTACGGATGTAGCGACGGGGCGCTTCGGCGCCCTTTTCAGTGGCCACTCGCTATCGCTTCGGCCGACTGCCTCAGCTTGCCACCTTCTCCTTCGCCTCCAGCAACGCCGTCACTTCCTGGACGAAACGCACGACCGAAATGGGCTTGGAAACATAGGATTGCGCCCCGGCCGCCCGGATCCGCTCGTCGTCGCCATTGGCGGCATAAGCGGTGACGGCCATGATCGGGACCTCAGCCAGGCTCTCCTCGGCGCGGATCATGCGAATCAGCTCGACTCCGCTGACATAGGGCAGCTGGATGTCGGTGATCACCAGCTCGGGACGAAATTCGCGCGCGACGTCGAGCGCAAGGCGACTGTCGGTCACCGGGCGCGCGTCATGGCCATGCGCCGTCAACAGGTCGCAGAACAGCTTGATGTTGAGGGCATTGTCCTCGACAACCAGAATCCTGGCCATGGCTAGCTGCTCCTCACCATTTCTTCATAGGCGAATATGCGAAGCTCCGTAAACGAGGCCGACCCCACACAAGTTGCGTTGGAGGCATTGGCCGTCTCCCTGGGGGACGACAAGCGCGCCGAACGTCTATTGTCGCTGACCGGCCTGACGGCCGACGATCTGCGAAGCCGGGCCGGAGAACCCGCGGTGCTGGTCGCCGTGCTGCGCTTCCTCGAAGACCATGAGCCCGACCTGATCGCGGTTGCCGCGGCGCTCGGTCGCACGCCCGAAGCCTTGGTCCGGGCCCGCGAGGCGCTCGAGCAATGAGCACTTCGGGTCGCCCCCTGCTCGTCACCGATTGCGACGAGGTCCTGCTGCACATGGTGCGCCACTTCGCCGCCTGGCTCGACGAGGAACATGCAGTTACCTTCGCCATCGACAGCGGTGACATGGCCACCGCCCTGCGCCGCCAGGACAATGACGAAGTGCTGCCGGGCGAGGAAGTCTGGCCCTTGCTATGGGGCTTCTTCGACCGGGAAATGGACCGCCAGACCATTGTCCCCGGTGCGGTCGAGGCGCTCGGCCGGATCGGCGAAGTGGCGGACATCGTCATCCTTACCAATCTCGGCGAGGAATCGCGCGACGGACGGATCGAACAGCTCGCCCGCTTCGGCATCGCCCACGAAGTCGTCTGCAATCGCGGCGGCAAGGGTGAGCCGCTGAAGGCGATCGTCGAACGCCTTGGCGCGACCCGCTCGGTGTTCGTCGACGACCTTGCCGTGCACCACGCCTCGGTGGCGAAGCATGCGCCGGAAACGCAGCGCCTGCACATGATCGCCGACGAGACGCTGGCCAAGGTCAGCAAGCCGGCCGAGCATGCCCATGCCCGGATCGACGACTGGGCCTCGGCCACGCCTTGGATCCTCGAACGGCTGGAGCGTTCAAACTCATGAAGACCGTCCTAATCACCGGCGCCACTTCCGGGATCGGCGCGGCGGCCGCGCGCGGCTTTGTGGCCGGCGGATGGCGCGTGATCGGCACCGGACGCCGCGAGGAACGGCTGCAGACGCTGCAGGAGGAACTCGGCGCAGCCTTTCTGCCGCTCGCCATCGACATGCGCGATCTGGACACCGTCGCCAGCCTGGCCAAGCTGGAGGGCAAGTGGGCCGGCCTCGACTGCCTCGTCAACAATGCCGGTCTCGCGCCGCCGATGGCCGCGCTGCAGGATAGCGACTGGGGGGATCTGGCGACCGTACTCGATACCAATGTGACGGGGCTGGTAGCCCTCACGCGCGTATGCCTGCCGCGGCTGATCGAGCGCAGGGGACTGATCGTCAACCTGTCGAGCGTCGCGGGCAATTATCCATATCGCGGCGGCGCGGTCTATGGCGCGAGCAAGGCGTTCGTCCGCCAGTTCAGCCTGATGCTACGCAACGATCTGGCCGGGACCGGCGTGCGCGTCAGCTCAATCGAGCCGGGCATGGCGGAGACCGAATTCACCCTCGTCCGCAACGGTGGCGACCAGGCCGCGTCCGATGCGCTCTATGCCGGGGTCGAGCCGATGACGGCCGAGGATTTGGCCGAGACCATCCTGTGGATCGCCAGCCGCCCCGCGCATCTCAACATCAACAGCCTCGAAGTCATGCCCACCCGCCAGCATTGGGCCGGCTTCGCGACCGCCCCCAAGTCTTGACCTCGCGGGATTAGGACGGCACCCGGCAGCCCATGTCGATCGATCAACGCCTCGCCGAACTCGGCCTCACCCTCCCGCAGCCGGCCGCGCCGGTCGCTTCCTATGTGCCCGCGGTCCTGACCGGGAATTTGCTCCATCTCTCGGGTCAGATCAGCTTTGCCGAGGACGGCAATCTGATCACCGGACGACTTGGTGAGACGATGGACCTGGAGGCGGGTCAAGCCGCCGCGCGGCAGTGCGGGCTGATGGTGCTGGCGCAGGTCAAGGCGGCGCTCGGCTCGCTCGACCGGGTCGCGCGGATCGTCAAGCTCGGCGTGTTCGTCAACAGCGCCGCCGACTTCACCGACCAGCCCAAAGTCGCCAATGGCGCATCTGACTTGATGCAGCAGGTGTTCGGCGAGGCCGGGCGCCACGCCCGTGCCGCCGTCGGTGTGTCCGCCCTCCCGCTCGGCGTCGCGGTTGAGGTCGACGCGATCATCGAGGTCCGCGCCTGATTGCAAGACGGACGGCCAGGCCCTTCCTCGCCATCGGCTGCGCCCTATCTTGACGGGGATGGCCGACCGCGACCCCCCGACGATCCGCATCGCCGATTCCTTCGCGGCGCTCGATCCCGCCGACTGGGACGGGGTCGCCGGCTTGGCAGATCCGTTCCTGTCGCACCGCTTCTTCTCGGCCCTGGAAGCGTCGGGGAGTATCGGCGGAGCGAGCGGCTGGGGTCCGGTGCCTCTGCTGGTCGAGCAGGATGGCAGCATAGTCGGCGCGGCCCCGGCCTTTCTCAAAAGCCACAGCCAGGGCGAATATGTCTTCGACCAGGGTTGGGCCGACGCCTGGGCCCGCGCCGGTGGCGATTATTATCCCAAGGTCCAGATTGCGGTCCCCTTTACCCCGGTGGTCGGGCGCCGGCTGCTGGGCGGAGCGCCCGAACTGGTGCTGGCGGGTGCCGAGGCGCTGGTCCGGCAGAACGATCTTTCCTCGGCCCACGCGACCTTCCTGACCGAAGCCGAGGCGGCGGTTGCCGAAACGCGCGGCTGGCTGGTCCGCCACGGCATCCAATATCATTTCCACGCCAAAGGCTGCGCGACCTTCGACGATTTCCTCGGTTCGCTGGCGAGCAGGAAGCGCAAGGCCGTTCGCAAGGAACGGGCTGCGGCGCGCGAGGGACTGACCTTTCGGCAGTTGCGCGGGGCCGAGATCGGGCCCGGCGACATGACGGCGATGTGGGACTTCTATCAGGATACGGGGTCGCGCAAATGGGGCAGCCCCTATCTCACCCGCGCCTTCTTCGATTCGGCGGTGGAACGGCTGGGCGACGATTTGCTGCTGTTCCTAGCGATGCGCGACGACGTGCCGGTCGCGGGCGCGCTCAACTGGGTCGGCGAGGACACGCTCTATGGCCGCTATTGGGGGTGCAGCGAGGAGCTGCCCTTCCTCCACTTCGAGCTGTGCTATTATCAGTCGATCGAATGGGCGCTGGCGAACGGCCTGCCGATCGTCCAGGCGGGTGCGCAAGGGGAGCATAAGCTGACCCGCGGCTATGCGCCCGTGCGAACCTATAGCGCGCACTTCATCCCGCACCCGCAGTTTCGCGCCGCCGTGGCGCGCTTCCTCGAGGACGAGCGCGCGCTGGTGGCGCAGGAGCTCGAGGCACTGCAGACCGAGCTGCCGTTCAAGCAGGCCTGACCCGCTCCTCTCGCGGCTGCAACAGCAAAAGGCCCGCCGAGTTTCCCCGGCGGGCCTTCTCGCCCCTCGCGTGACCGCGAAGTTGTTTGTTCAGGTCTGCAGCGGCGCGAGGTTGACCGCGGCATGCTTGCCGCGGCGATCGACCTCAAGCTCGAATTCGAGCCGGTCGCCCTCGTTCAGGCTGACCATCCCGGCGCGTTCGACCGCCGAAATGTGCACGAACGCATCGGGCTGTCCGTCGTCGCGCTGAATGAAGCCGAAGCCCTTCATCGCGTTAAAGAACTTCACCGTGCCCGAAGCCTTTTCGCCGGTCAGCTCACGCTGCGGCGCTTCAGGAGCGCGCTCGACGGCGAGCGCTTCGCCTTCGATCCGAAGATTGGTCGCCGAAACGCGCCCACCACGGTCCACTAGAGTGAACTCGAGCGGCTGGCCATCGGCCAGGTCGGTCATGCCGGCCTGCTCGACCGCGGAGATATGGACGAACACATCCTCCCCGCCATCGTCACGGACGATGAAGCCGAAGCCCTTTTGCGGGTTGAAGAATTTGACGATGCCCTTGCCCTCGCCGACGACCTGGGGAGGCATTCCGCCGCCGCCGCCAGCACCACCGCCGCCAAAGCCGCGACCACCGCCGCCGCCGCCGCCGAAGCGTCCGCCACCGCCACCGCCGCCGCCGAAGCGATCGCCGCCACCGCCGAAGTTGCCGCCGCCGCCGCCGCCGAAGCGACCGCCACCACCGCCGCCGCCACCGCCGAAGCGATCACCGCCGCCGCGATAGCCGCCACCACCGCCGCCGCCGCCGAAGCGGTCGCCGCCGCCGGCGAATCCGCCACCGCCGCCGCCACCGAAGTCAGGAGCGCCGCCGCCGCCGTAGAAATCACCGCCACCGCCGCCGCCGAAATCACCCTTGTCGCGTCCACCGCGACCGCCCCGGTCGCCCTTACGCCCTCGATCGTAACCCATGCCCGTGCAAAATCCTCGAACCCTGATCTCATCAACCAACGCGCTGGGCTCAACGGCGCAACCGGTCACGAACACGCCCACGCAGGCATGCTTCCGATCCCGACCTTACAGGAAAAAACCGCCATGCTCTAGCCGTTTGTCTAGGCGCTCCGGCAAGGAGCGGTTAAGCGGGCGGGTTCCAGGGACTCAGGGCAAGCATATGGCCATCTATTTCCATGAAGAAGACCTGCCGTCTGCCGACCTATTCGGTGCCGGCCCGGTCGCGATCGACACCGAAGCCATGGGTCTCCACCCCGGCCGCGACCGCTTGTGTCTGGTCCAGCTGTCCGATGGCGGCGAAGACGAGCATCTCGTCCGATTCTCGCCCGGGAGCGATTATGCCGCGCCCAATCTGAAAGCGCTGGTCGGCGATTCGAACCGGCTCAAGTTGTTTCACTTCGCCCGATTCGATATCGCGATCATGAAGCATTATCTGGGGGTCATGGCGGCGCCGCTTTACTGCACCCGGACGGCCTCGCGGCTGGTACGGACCTACACCGATCGCCACGGCCTCAAGGAACTGGTCAAGGAACTGCTTGGCCAGGACCTGTCGAAACAGCAGCAGAGCAGCGACTGGGGCGGGCCCGACCTCAACGACGCGCAGCGCGACTACGCCGCCAGCGACGTGCGCTATCTTCATGCGCTGAAGGAGAAGCTCGACCTGCGGCTCGTGCGCGAGGGCCGGCTGGAGCTGGCCAACGCCTGCTTCGACTTCCTTCCGACCCGGGCTGAGCTCGACCTCACGGGCTGGCCCGAAGAGGACATTTTCGCGCACAGCTGATGAGCCGCGCCGCCAACCTCCAGCGCCAGCAGGCGCAGCATTGGGCCGAGCCGGGCAGCCGGCACGACAAGCTCGTGCGCCTGCTCAAGATCGCCTTGCCCTCGGCGGTCGGCGCGATCGGCGCGGTGTTCCTGCTGCTTCCGCTGGCCAATGACCAGGAGGTCAGCTTCATCCTCGACAAGAAGGATGTCGGGCGGGCGGAGGAGCGAATGAAGATCGAAAGCGCGCGCTACAGCGGGACCGACGACAAGGGCCAGCCCTTCTCGCTCACCGCTCAGCGCGCGGTGCAGCAGACCAGCGACGTGCCCGTCGTCGATATCCGCGGCGTGCTTGCCCGGCTCGGCCTCGCCAAGGGTCCGGCGACGATCCAGGCGCTGCAGGGCCGTTACGACCTCGACAAGCAACAGGTGGCGGTGAGCGGCCCGGTCCGGGTCAGCGGGCCCGAGGGCGAGCAATTGCTGACCCGCGACGTGTTGGTGGACCTCAAGAGTCGCCAAGTCCGCAGCACCGGACGGATCGCCGGGCGGATGCCGGTCGGGAGTTTCGATGCGGCCAGCATGTCGGCCGATCTCGGCACGCGCCAGGTGTCGCTCAATGGCGGGGTCACCGGCACGATCAAGCTCGGCAATTTTAGCGCCGGCCGGATGCGTGCCGACCTCGCCAACCGGGTCGTCGTGCTGGACGGCGGCGCGCGGTTGAAAATCGTCCCCGGGAGCGTCAGATGAGGCGCATGGGGAAACAGGCTTTTATGACGCTCGCGGCGCTGGCCGCCGCAGCGCTCGGCAGCGTGGCATTGGCGCAGGAGTCGGTGTCGGCGCTGAAGGGCCACAACAGCAACGCGCCGATCGACGTCGCCAGCGACCGGGTCGAAGTGCAGGATCGCACCGATCGCGCGGTCTTTGCTGGCAATGTCCAGGTCCGCCAAGCGCAGTTGACGCTGGAGACCGAGCGGCTGACCGTCGCCTACACCAGCGCCGGCGGGCTCCAGATCGATCGGCTCGACGCTGCCGGTGGGGTCGTCGTGCGTTCGCCCAGCGAGACTGCGCGCGGCAATTTCGGTGTCTATGATATCAACCGCCGAATCATCACTTTGATCGGCGCGGTCCGGCTTGAGCGCGGCGGCAGCAATCTCACAGGTGCGCGTCTGACCATCGACCTTGCCACCGGTCGCGCCGTTGTCGACGGCGGCGCGGCCGGGATCGGCCAGAGCGGCGGGCGCGTGACCGGACGCTTCACCGTTCCCCAGCGCACCGGCAGCTAGAAAATGAACGAGGCCAGCGCGATCGAGCGGCCGGCGGCGGAGGCGGCCGAGGCACCAATGCGCGGGCTTGAGGTCTGCCACCTCGCCAAGAGCTACGACAAACGCCAGGTGCTGCACGACGTCAGCCTCGAGGTGCATCGGGGCGAAGTGGTCGGGCTGCTCGGCCCCAATGGTGCGGGCAAGACCACCTGCTTCTATTCGGTCATGGGACTGGTCAAGCCCGACGCCGGACGGATCCTGCTCGACGGGAACGACATCACGCCGCTGCCGATGTATCGCCGCGCGATCCTCGGCCTTGGCTATCTGCCGCAGGAAACGAGCATCTTCCGCGGGCTGACGGTCGAGCAGAATATCTTGGCGGTGCTGGAGATTAGCGAGCCCGACCGCGACGCGCGACACGCCCGGCTCGAGCAATTGCTGGGCGAATTCGGGCTGACGGGCCTCCGCGCCTCGCCCGCCATGGCGTTGTCGGGAGGTGAGCGGCGCCGCTGCGAGATCGCCCGGGCTCTGGCCGCCGACCCCAAGATCATGCTCCTCGACGAGCCCTTCGCGGGGATCGACCCGATCTCGATCGGCGACATCCGCGACCTGGTCAAGGAACTGAAGGGCCGCGACATCGGGGTGCTGATCACCGACCACAATGTCCGCGAGACGCTCGACATCGTCGACCGGGCCTGCATCATCTACGACGGCCAGGTGCTGTTCGCCGGCACCCCCGATGCGCTGGTGGTCGACGAGGATGTGCGCCGCCTGTATCTGGGCGAAAGCTTCGAGCTTTAGGAATTTAGCGGCATGGGACTAGGACCCGGCCTCCACCTCCGCCAGTCCCAGTCGCTGGTGATGAGCCAGCAATTGCAACAGGCGATCAAGCTGCTGCAGCTGACCAATCTCGAGGTCGAGGCGGCCATCGCCGAGGAATTGGCCAAGAACCCACTGCTCGAAATGGCCGAGGCCGGGGTGGTGGTGCGCGAGGACCGCGAGACGGGCGATGCGCCGCCCGAGCCCAAGGGCGCGGACGAGCTCGGCGGCAAGGGCGAGGAAGCGCTCGACCGCGATTGGAGCGAGGCGGCGAGCGAGACCGACGCGGCCTATGAAATTGCGGGTCCCGGCGGCGAGGAGGCGTTCGACTTCGACCGACTCTCGGCCAGCGAGACGGGCCTGTGCGAACATCTTCTCGCACAATTGCAGGGCGAAGGCGGCGCGGCCGGCCGAGCGGCGGAGGCCATCGTCCATGAGCTGGAGGAGACCGGCTATCTGACCACCGCGCTGAAGGACATTGCGGGCGCGCTCGAGCTGCCGCTGCGCGACGTCGAGGCGGGGCTGCGGCTGGTCCAGGCGCTCGACCCCCCGGGCGTCGGTGCGCGCGACCTGGCCGAATGCCTCGCGCTGCAGGCCAAGGCGGCGGATCGGCACGATCCGGCAATGGCGCGGCTGATCTCCAATCTCGACCTGCTGGCGCGCGGGCAGATGGCGGCGTTGAAGCGGATCTGCGGGGTCGACGACGAGGATCTGGCGGACATGATCCGCGAGCTGCGCGCTTATGACCCCAAGCCGGGCTGCCGCTTCGCCGCCGATCCCGCAACGCAGGCGGAGCCCGATGTGCTGGTGCGTCGGACCCGCACGGGCTTCACGGTCGAATTGAACCCCGCGACCCTGCCGCGTGTGCTGGTCAACCGCCGCTATCATGCCGAACTCAAGGCCGGGGCGCGCGACAAGGCGAGCCGGGCGTGGTTGTCCGACCATTATCAGAGCGCGTCGTGGCTGGTCCGCGCCCTCGACCAGCGCGCACGCACTATCCTCAGGATCGTCGAGGCGCTGGTGACCAGCCAGGAGGGCTTTTTCCGCGCCGGGGTCGCTGCGCTACGCCCGTTGACGATGGGCCGGATCGCCGAGCTGGTCGAGATGCACGAGAGCACGGTCAGCCGGGTCGCGTCGGGCAAGATATTGCTGTGCGAACACGGCCTGTTCGAGCTGCGCAGCCTGTTCTCAAGCGGGGTCGCGGCCGACGATGGCGAAGGGGCGAGCGCCGAGGCGGTCAAGGCAGCGATCACGCGATTGGTGGGGGCCGAGACCGAAGTGCTCAGCGACGACTTGCTGGTCGACCTTCTCAAGGAGCAGGGCTTCACCTTGGCCCGGCGCACCGTCGCCAAATATCGCGAGGCGATCGGCATCGGCTCGAGCGTCCAGCGGCGGCGGCAACGCGCAATCGCGGGGAAGGCGGCCTAGAAGCGGACTTTCGCCCACACCGGCAGGTGATCGCTCGCCACCCGTGCCCGCTCGCTGTGATGCACCCCGGCCCCCTCGATCGTCAGCGCGCAGTCGACCATGATCCGGTCGAGCGTCGCGATCGGGCGGCGGGCGTGGAAGCTGGGACCGGTCGGCGCGATGCGGTATCCGTCGCCAAGGTCGCTGAGGCAGCCCCCGCTCGATCGCCATTCGTTGGTATCGCCCATCAGCACGGTCGGCATCGCATGCGGGCGCGCCGCGATCGCTTCGAGGATCGCCTTCATCTGCCGCCGTCGCCACAGGCCGCTCAGGTCGAGGTGCAAGCCGACGACGCGGATCGGCCGGTCTTGAACCAGCAGTTCGACGAGCATCGCCCCGCGCGGTTCGAGCGTCGGCAGGATGAGAGCGGCGACGTCGAGCACCGCGACATGCGGCTTCACCAATATCGCATTGCCGTGCCAGCCGATGTTGCGCGTATCGACCTTGAGCCAGTCGTCGACCACCGCGCTGACCCGTGGCAACCGGTCGAGCGCGCGACGGTTCTTCACCCCCAGTGGCACCGGGCGATAATGGCTGTGCCCCTCGAACAGTTCATGCGGCACCGCCGAGGCGCGACCGCCAGTGCGCCGATCCGCCTCCTGCAGCGCGACGATGTCGGCATCGACCTCCTCCAGTACGTGGAGGATACGCCGAGGATCGCGCTTGCGGTCCAGCCCGACCGCCTTGCGCATATTGTAGGTGGCGAGGGTCAGGGTGGTCACGTCGCGCCAATCATCGCCGGGCGCGCGCGTTCCCTAAACGTCCAGATTGGCCACGCTCAACGCATTGTCCTGGATGAATTCGCGGCGGGGTTCGACGACTTCGCCCATGAGGCGGCTGAAGATCTCGTCGGCGATGTCGGCTTGGCCCACTTCGACCCGCAGCAGCGAGCGGTTGGCGGGGTCGAGGGTGGTCTCCCAGAGCTGCTCGGCATTCATCTCGCCGAGGCCCTTGTAGCGCTGGATGCTGAGCCCCTTGCGGCCCGCGGCGAGGACCGCGTCGAGGAGTTCGAGGGGGCGGGTGATGGCGGTGGTGGACTTGCTCTCGGGCTCGGGTGCACTTCCCTCCCCGCTCATGTCGAGCGCAGTCGAGACACCGTCCTCGTCGGGGACAGGCCCGTCGACTTCGGTCGGGGCGAGCGGCTTTTGTGACTTCTTCGCCGTCCGCAGCGTCGCGGGCCGGGCATAGGTCTCGCGCTGTTCGCCCGCCAGCGTGTGGAGCTTGCGCGCTTCGGCCGAGGTGATGAAGCTCGGCTCGATGATCGTGACGTCGGTCACCCCGCGCCACATGCGGCGGAGCAGATAGCCGCCCTCATGCGCCAGTTCGGCCGACCAGCGCCCTTCCGGATCGCCCTGCTGGAGCCAGGTCGAGACCAGCTCGATCGCCGCCAGCCGCCCGGGTTCGGGCAGCGCCGGGTCGAGCGCGCCGGCCAGCGCCAGCGCCTCGAGCAAGGCCGGGTCATATTTCTTGGGTGCATAGCGCAGCAGCGTCCGCATCCGCCGGGCATGGTCGAGCAGGCCCTTCAGATCCTTCCCCGAACGCACTTCCGCGCCATTGTCGAGGCTCATGCCTTCGAGCCCGGCCTCGACGAGATAATCGTCGAGCTGATGGTCGTCCTTGAGATAGACTTCGGAGCGCCCGCGCGCGACCTTGTAGAGCGGCGGCTGGGCGATGAGCAGGTGCCCGGCCTCGATCAATTCGGGCATCTGGCGGTAGAAAAAGGTCAGCAGCAAGGTGCGGATATGCGCGCCGTCGACGTCGGCGTCGGTCATTATCACGATCTTGTGATAGCGCAGCTTGGCAAGGTTGAATTCTTCGCGGCCGATGCCCGTGCCCAAGGCTTGGATGATGGTCCCGATCTCGCGGCTCGTCAGCATCCGGTCGAACCGCGCCCGCTCGACGTTAAGGAGCTTGCCACGCAGCGGCAGGATCGCCTGGTTGTGGCGGTTGCGGCCCTGCTTGGCCGAGCCGCCGGCGCTGTCGCCCTCGACCAGGAACAGTTCGGACAAGGCCGGATCGCGCTCCTGGCAGTCGGCGAGCTTGCCGGGTAGCGAGGCAATGTCCATCACCCCCTTGCGCCGGGTCAGTTCTCGCGCCCGCTTGGCCGCCTCGCGCGCGGCGGCGGCATCGATGATCTTCTGGATGATCGAGCGCGCGTCCGCCGGATGCTCCTCGAGCCACTCGGTCATCTTGTCGCTCATCAGCGCTTCCAGCGGCTGGCGCACCTCGGACGAAACGAGCTTGTCCTTGGTCTGCGAACTGAATTTGGGATCGGGCAGCTTGACCGAGACGATCGCGGTCAGCCCTTCGCGCATGTCGTCGCCGGTGAGCTGGACCTTTTCCTTCTTCAGCATGCCCGATTTCTCGGCATAGCCATTGACGGTGCGGGTCAGCGCGGCGCGAAAGGCCGCCAGGTGCGTGCCGCCGTCACGTTGCGGGATGTTGTTCGTGAACGGCAGGACGTTCTCGTAATAGCTGTCGTTCCACTCAAGCGCGACGTCGATGCCGATGCCGTCGCGGACCGCTGAAATGGCGATCGGCTCGGGAAACAAGGGCGTCTTGGCGCGGTCGAGATATTTGACGAAGGCGCCAATCCCGCCCTCGTAATAAAGCTCGACCTCCTTGCGCTCCTCGTGCCGCGCATCGGCCAGCAC
>JANPKL010000088.1:0-1520 GCA_031425975.1 Sphingomonas sp. | reverse complement strand
CGCCAGGCCGATTGCGGTCAGCGCGGCGCGGACCCGCTCGCGGCTTTCTCCCACTGCCTTGTCGGGCAGGCCGACGATGACGAAGCGCGGAATGCCGGTGGAGAGCTGGACCTGGACTTCGACGGCGCGCGCCTCGAGCCCCAGATAGGCGACGGTGCCCACGGTCGCGACCATCAGCCGCGCCCCCCGTACGCCGGAAATGAATGAAGCAACGGTCCCCCTAGCTTCGGCGAGGGAAGGCTAGGCTTCTGCGGGGATTTGGCAAGTGCGTCGAGACGGGCGCCCTTCCCTCGCCTCACTTTCGACCCCACATGCCCCCCGCATGACCATCCGCCGCCGCCTGATCGTGATCCGCAATTCAAAGATCGTGCAGAGCCTGCTGTTCGGGCTGGGCGTGCTGCTGCTGTTCGTCGCAGCGCCGCTGGCGAGCCCGATTCCGGGTCCGGGCGGGCTGGTGCTGGCGGCGGCCGGGCTGACTCTCGTGCTGCGCACCAGCCTGTGGGCCAAGCGGCGCTATGTCCGGTTCAAACGGTGGCAGCCAAAGGCGGGCCATTGGTTCGACTGGGGCCTGCGCCGCGGCAGTGCGAAGCGCCGGATCGCCCTTGCCAAGGCGCGCGAGCATGAGGAGACCCTTCCCCCGCATTGCATCGAACGCATGGACGACCCCCTGCCCCATGCCGGGCTCGAGCTCGCGCCGGTCGACCCGACCCCGGCCGAACTCCGCCCCGCCGATGGGTCCCTGCGGCATTGACTAAAGCGCGCCGCCAGCCTATCGGCGCGAAAGCAATGCGGCTGCCCTTCGTCGGCAGCCCTTTTTGTTCCAAATCTAAGGCCATGAGCGATGAAGCGCACTTTTCAGCCCAGCAACCTCGTCCGCAAGCGCCGGCACGGCTTCCGCTCGCGGTCGGCGACCGTCGGGGGCCGCAAGGTGCTGGCGGCGCGCCGCGCCCGTGGGCGCAAGAAGCTGAGCGCCTAGTCTCGCCGGTCGCGGTCCTCGCCAAGCGCGCGGACTTTCTCGCCGCCAATCACGGACGGCGCTTTCCGATGCCGGGTTTCGTCCTGCTGGTCCGCCCGCGCGGCGACGGATCGGACGCCATGCGCGTCGGCTACACCGTCAGCAAGAAGGTCGGCGGCGCGGTCGTCCGCAACCGCATGAAGCGGCGCCTGCGCGCGCTCGCCCGCGAGCTGCTGCCGGTCGCCGGAGTGCCGGGCGCGGACCATGTGCTGATCGGACGGCAAAGCGGAATCGAGCGCGATTTCGCGGCACTCAAGTCTGAGTTTGGCAAGGCACTCGCCAAGGCATCGCGATGATCGCACGCCTGCTGATCCTCATTGCGCGCGGCTGGCAGCGGGGGCCGAGCGCCATCCTGCCGCCGTCTTGCCGCTTCACCCCTTCCTGCTCGGCCTATGCAATCACCGCCTGGCAGCGCTATGGGGCGCTCCACGGCAGCTGGCTCGCGCTTCGGCGGATCGGTCGCTGCCACCCCTGGGGCGGCCAGGGACCAGACCCGGTACCCCCA
>JANPKL010000087.1:0-4515 GCA_031425975.1 Sphingomonas sp. | reverse complement strand
ACCAGCCCGACGACGAATGGTCGCCGAGCTGGAATTTGACCGGCCTTGTCCAGGACGCGCAACTGCTCCACCGCGTCGGGCGCACGCTGGCCAATTCGACCGACTGGCCCAATTGGAGCCAGGACAGCGAATTCCGCGGCGCGCGCGACTCCTCGGCGATCGAACGCGGCGAAACCACGCCGGCCGCCACCACCGCCGGTGAGCGGGGCTGACCTGACAGCTCCCCCGGGCACCTGGGGGAGCTGTCAGCGAAGCTGACTGAGGGGGCTCGGCGCCACTTGCCCCCCCTCCGTCGTCTTCGGCGCCACCTCCCCCAGGTGCCCGGGGGAGGAGCAGAAGGAAGGAATTCCCAATGACCGACCTCATCTTCTACACCAACCCGCAATCGCGCGGGCAGATCGTGCGCTGGATGATCGAGGAGGTCGGCGCGCCCTACGCCACCGAAATCCTGACCTATGGCGGCACAATGATCGGGGAGCCCTACAAGTCGATCAACCCGATGATGAAGGTCCCCGCTATCCGCCACGGCGACAAGGTGGTGACCGAAGTCGCGGCGATCTGCGCCTATCTCGCCGACGCCTTTCCCGCTGCCGGGCTCGCCCCCGCTCCCGCCGACCGCGCCGATTACTACCGCTTCTTCTTCTTCGCCGCCGGCCCGGTCGAGCAGACCTTCAGCCTGTCCGCGATCCAATATGACCCGCCTGCCGACAAGCAGGCGATGTTCGGTCACGGCAGCCGCGACCGCTGCCTGTCCGGGCTCGAGATCATGCTCGGCGACCGCGACTATGTCGCTGGCCAGTTTACCGCCGCCGACCTCTATCTCGCCAGCCAGCTCGGCTTCATGATGATGTTCAAGATGTTCGAGCCGAGCCCCACCGTCGCGGCCTATGTCGCGCGCTGCACCGACCGCGACGCTTATCGCCGGGCCAAGCAGATCGACGAGGAAGCCGCGGCTTCCCTGGGCGCGACCACCGCCTGAAGCCGGCGTCACCCCGGCCTTGAGCCGAGGTCTGCCTCCCTTCGGACTTCTGGCACGTTGCGAAAAGGATGGAGGAGAAAACATGACCCATGACCTCAAGGCCCAGGCCATCGCCCTGTACGACCGCTTCACTCATGAAGGGATGGAGCGGCGTGAGTTCATGGCGCGGATGGTCGCCATCGCCGGCAGCGTCGCGGCCGCCGAGGCGCTGATCGGCGGGATCGCCGCTTCCCCCGCCGCCGCAGCGATCGTGCCCGAGGACGACCGCCGCCTCACCACTCGCACCCAGACCATCGCCGGCACCCGCGCCTATGTCGCCGAGCCGCGCAGCCGCAGCCTCAAGCCGACGATCCTCGTCATCCACGAAAATCGCGGCCTCAACGCGCATATCCGCGATGTCGCGCGCCGCGCCGCCATCGCCGGCTATCGCGCGGTCGCGCCCGATTTCCTGACCCCGCTCGGCGGTACGCCCGCCAACGAGGACCAGGCCCGCGACCTGATCGGCAAGCTCGACCTCGGCCAGGCCAGCGCCGCCGGGGTCGCGATGGTCGCCGAACTCTCGCCGGGCAGCCGCGGCGGCAAGGTCGGCGCGGTCGGCTTTTGCTGGGGCGGCGCCTATGTGAACCGGCTTGCGCTCGACGCCGGGGCGGCGCTCGACGCCGGGGTCGTCTATTACGGCACCGCGCCCGACCCGAGCCAGGCGGCCGGCGTTGCCACCCCCCTGCTGATCCAGCTCGCCGGGCTCGACGCCCGCGTCAACGCCACCGGCTTCCCCTGGGTCGAGGCCCTGCGCGCTGCCGGCAAGCCCGTCACCTTCCAGCTCTACGACGGCGTCAACCACGCCTTTCACAACGACACCTCGGTCGACCGCTACGACAAGGCCGCGGCCGATCTCAGCTGGCAGCGGACCTTGCGCTTTTTCAAGCGAAGTCTTGGCTGACATGGGGCCCGGCGCATCAGCTAGGCGGCATGCCCGAGGCCTGCTAGGAACGATATTGTGAACCATGTCACTGTAGCTTTCGCTGACACTGCCGAAGACCCCGCCCGAGTCCCTGGCTTCCATGGACTATCCGGAGAAATGCTGGCCGGCGTGTTCGAACAGAGCATGGATTGCATCAAGCTGCTCGGGATCGACGGCGTAATCAACTACATGAGCCGCAATGGCCGGCGCGCGTTGGAGATGGACGAGTTTAGCCAGCTTGACCCACGCCCCTGGTGGGCGCTGTGGCCGGCGCAGTCGAGCGGCCTCATCAAGCAGGCAATCGAGCGCGCCGTTGCAGGCGAAAGCGTTCGCATAGAAGCCTTCTGTCCGACCGCCAAGGGCAGTCCGCGCTGGTGGGACGTCTCGGTCTCGCCGCTGCGTGACGCGAGCGGCGCCTTGCAGGGCCTGATCTCTGTCTCGCGCGACATCACCCAGCGGGTCCAGGAGCGAGAGTTGCGCGAGACCACCGCGGCCGAAATGCGGCACCGGCTGCAGAATGCTTATTCTCTGGCCGGCGCGCTGGTAAATTCCGCTGCCCGTGGCCAGCCGGAATTGAACGCCTTTGCCGCCGATGTGCTTGAGCGCCTGTCCAAGCTGGGCGCTGCCCAGCGACTGCTGCTGGAAAGCGGCGATGGCGGCGCGGTGCCGTTGCGCGATCTGCTCGATCGGCTGATGCAGCCGTTCGGCTCGCCCGCCTGCGCGATCGACATCACCCGCCTTCCCGCCTTGTTGCTGAGCGAGGACGATGTGCGGACCCTGGCGCTGGTGGTCGGCGAATTGTGCACCAACTCCAACAAATATGGCGCCATGGGCTTTGGCGGCTCGCTCACGCTGGGCGGCGCGGTCAAAGACAATATGCTCGCCCTGCGCTGGGCCGAGCGGCTTGCGTCGGAGGCCCCAGCCGGGCAGAAGCCCGGATCGAGCGGGAGCGGCCATCGACTGGTCAATCGCGCGCTGGCGGGCCGTGGCGGCGCAATGGCCATCGAATGGCGCAAGGATGGGCTCGACGTCACCGTTACGCTGCCGGTCCGCGACTAGGCCGCCTCGCCGCAAACCCTTGCGCTCATGAAAAAGGCCCGGCGGATCGCTCCGCCGGGCCTTTTTTGCGTTGTCGTTCCGTCGCTTATTCGCGGTTGCCGAGGAAGCTCAGCAGGAACTGGAACATGTTGATGAAGTCGAGATAGAGCGTCAGCGCGCCCATGATCACGGCCTTGCCCATCATCTCGCTGCCCTGGACATAGGCATACATGCTCTTGATCTTCTGCGTATCGTAGGCGGTGAGGCCCGCGAACAGCAGCACGCCAGCGGCGCTGATGATCAGGCTGAGCCCGCTCGACTGGATGAACATGTTGGCGATCATCAGCACGATCAGCCCGACCACGCCCATCATCTGGAAGGTGCCCCAACCGCTCAGGTCCTTCTTGGTCGTGTAACCGTAAAGCGACAGCGACAGGAAGGCGACCGAGGTGGCGAAGAAGGTCGTGGCGATCGACGACCCGCTGTACATCAGCGGGATGACCGACATCGACAGGCCCATCACCGTAGCGAAGGCCCAGAAGAAGGTACGCATGCCAGCGGCCGACATCTTGTCGGCCTTGAAGCCGATCACCAGCACCATGATCAGCGGCGAGAAGGCGGCAACGAGGCGCAGGATCGGGTTCTCGACCAGCGTCTGCGCGACACCGATCTGTGCCAGCACCAGCGCGACGATACCGGTCCACAGGACCCCGCTCGCCATCGTATTATAGACGCTCAGCATGTAGGAACGAAGGCCCGCGTCGCGGGCGGCGCTTGGCACACCGACGTGCAGCGCCGGATCGGCGGCGGACGTGGTGCGCGGGTCGGACCAGTTCTGCATTTCTCTCAAGCTCCAATGTCGGCGATCCCGAAGGGGCTCGTCCACGTGACCATATATCGTGGAGGTGCGCCCCCGTTTCAACTGTTTTCGCCAGTCCCGAAAAAGGACGCGTGGCGCGGAGGCGACAATCGGCGCTTATTGCCGCGGCGCGGTGCCATCCGGCCTTGCGCGCCGCAGAAGCCGCGTTACTCCTGCAACGACAACAGGAGGGGGTTCACGTTGTTCAGCTATTTTCTCGCCACCTTGCCGCATTTCCTCGCCTATTTCGGCGCGGCACTGCTGCTCGCCGCCGCATTCCTCACGCTTTACATCTGGGTCACGCCGCACCGTGAGCTGGAGCTGATCCGCAATGGCAACAGCGCCGCCGCGCTGCAGCTGACCGGCACCTTCCTCGGCTTCGCGCTGCCGGTGGCGATGATCATCGCCAATTCGGTCTCGATCCCCGACATGCTGTTGTGGGGCGTGGTCGCCGCGATCGTCCAGCTGCTCGTGTTCGTGATCATCTCGCGCCTGCTGTTCAAGGGCATCAGCGCGAAGCTCGACGAAGGCTGCACTTCCAGCGGCATCTTCGTCGGCGGCATGGGTCTGGGCATCGGCGTGCTCCAGGCCGCCTGCATGGTACCGTAGGGGTTCGCCGTCATGAGCGCCAAGAAACTCACCCTCACCGCCACCCTCGCCGCGGCGCTGGCCGGCCTG
>JANPKL010000086.1:0-8556 GCA_031425975.1 Sphingomonas sp. | reverse complement strand
GCCGTCCACCACCAGGGTCTGCCCGGTGACGAAGCTGCCCGCCTCCGATCCCAGGAACAGCGCCGCGCCGGCGATCTCGCGCGGCTCGCCGATGCGCTTCAGCGCCGCGACCTTGGTCACCGATTTCAATATCTCGGGATTTTCCCACAAGGCCTTGGCGAAGTCGGTCCGCACCAGCCCCGGCGCGATCGCGTTGACCCGGACCCCCGCCGGGCCGAACTCGGCCGCGAGGTTGCGGACCAGCTGCAGGTCCGCCGCCTTGGAGATGTTATAGGCCCCGATCACGGTCGAGCTGGTCAGCCCGCCGACGCTCGACACGATGATGATCGAGCCCGATTTGCGCTCCACCATCTCGGGCGCGACGAAGCTG
The DNA here is from genome assembly GCA_031425975.1 of Sphingomonas sp. Classification (GTDB taxonomy): domain Bacteria; phylum Pseudomonadota; class Alphaproteobacteria; order Sphingomonadales; family Sphingomonadaceae; genus Sphingomicrobium. Next base: position 8,186 of record JANPKL010000086.1, on the reverse strand, counting down.
GTCAGCCAGTGATTCGACAGGACATTATTGTCCATGATCTTGCGGAACTGCTCGTCGCTGATCCCGCCCATCGGCCCGTAATAAGGGTTGGAAGCGGCGTTGCAGACCAGTACGTCGATCGATCCGAACGCGGCTTTGGTCCGCTCCACCAGTTCGCGCAGCGCCTCCTTGTCGGAGATGGAGGCGGCGATCGCGACCGCCTTGCCCACGCCCTTGGCATTGATCGCGGCCGCCACTTCCTCGCAGGCATCCTGCTTGCGGCTGGAGATGACGACATTGGCCCCGTGCGCGGCCATTTCCTCGGCGATCGCGCGGCCGATCCCGCGCGAGGAGCCAGTGACGATGGCGGTCTTGCCAGTGAGGTCGAAGAGATTGCTGGTCACGTCTTACTCCCGTTAGTCCCGAGCGAAGTCGAGGGACGGGTGGAAAAGGTGCCTCGACTTCGCTCGGCACGAACGGCGATGGACGCTTATCCGATCATCGGGTCGATCGGCGGGAACTTCCCATATTCCTGCAGCGCAATGCTGCGATTGTGGACCTCGTCGGGTCCGTCGGCCAGCCGCAGCGTGCGGATCCCGGCCCAGCTATGCGCCAGCGAGGTGTCCTGGCTGACCCCCATGCCGCCATGCGCCTGGATCGCATTGTCGATGATCTCCAGTGCCATGCGCGGAGCCTTGACCTTAATCATCGCAATCTCGGCCTTGGCGGCCTTGTTGCCCGACTTGTCCATCAAGTCGGCAGCCTTGAGGCACAGCAGCCGCGTGCAGTCGATCTCGATCCGCGCCTCGGCAACCCGCTGCTCCCACACGCTATGCTCGCTGATCTTCTTGCCGAAGGCGGTGCGCGACTGGATCCGCCGGACCATCAGCTCCAGCGCTTCCTCGGCCGCGCCGATGGTCCGCATGCAATGGTGGATCCGGCCCGGCCCCAAGCGCCCCTGCGCGATCTCGAACCCGCGGCCTTCGCCCAGCAGCAGGTTCTCGGCCGGCACGCGCACATCCTTCAGCGCAATCTCCATGTGCCCGTGCGGCGCGTCGTCATAGCCATAGACGCTCAGCGCGCGCTCGACCGTCACGCCGGCTGCGTCGAGCGGCATCAGAATCATCGACTGCTGGGCGTGTCGCCGCGCTTCGGGATCGGTCTTGCCCATCACGATCGCCACCTTGCAGCGCGGATCGCCCGCGCCCGACGACCACCATTTGCGCCCGTTGACGACATATTCATCGCCCTCGCGCCTGATCTCGCACTGGATGTTGGTCGCGTCCGAACTCGCCACCCCGGGCTCGGTCATCAGGAAGGCCGAGCGGATCTCGCCCCGCATCAGCGGCCCCAGCCACTGGTCCTTCTGGGCCCGCGTGCCGTAGCGGTGAAGCACCTCCATATTGCCCGTGTCGGGTGCCGAGCAGTTGAACACCTCCGATGCAAAGCCGACTCGGCCCATTTCCTCGGCGCACAAGGCATATTCTAGGTTGGTGAGCTGCTCGCCCTCGAAGGCGAAGCTCTCGTCGACATGCTGCAGCGCGCCGCCCGGCGGCATGAACAAATTCCACAAGCCCGCCGCGCGCGCCTTCTCCTTCAGGGGCTCGAGCCCCTCAAGGTGATGCCAGCGATTTCCGCTGTTCAGCTCGGCGGCAAGGCCGGGCACGGCGGCCCGGACATGCTGCTCGATGAAGGCGCGGACCCGCCCGCGAAAATGGGCCTGTCTTTCGGTCAGGTCGAAGTCCACGCCCACACTCCTCTATTCCGTTGTCTCGCCGATGCGCTAGGACGGCGGGAAAGAGGAGACAAGATGGCCGAGCTCGAAAGCTTCCGTGCAGAGACCCGCGTCTGGCTCGAGGCGCATTGCCCGCCCGAGATGCGACAGCCCATGCGCTCCGAGGAGGATAGTTGCTGGGGCGGCCGCCACGCCGTCTTCCAGAACGAAGCGCAGGAGCGCTGGCTGCGGGTGATGGGCGACAAGGGCTGGACGGTGCCCGACTGGCCCGCGGCTTATGGCGGTGGCGGCCTCTCGCCGGCGCAGACCAAGGTGCTCGGGGAAGAGCTGCGGGCGATCGGCGCTCGCTCGCCCTTGTACAGCTTCGGCATCTCGATGCTCGGGCCGGCGCTGCTCAAATATGGCACCGAGGATCAGAAGAAGCGCTTCCTGCCCGAGATCGCACGCGGCGAAATCCGCTGGTGCCAGGGCTATTCCGAACCCGGCGCGGGCTCGGATCTCGCCGGGCTCCAGACCAAAGCGGAAGATGCCGGCGACCATTGGGTGGTCAACGGCCAGAAGGTCTGGACCAGCTATGCCGACAAGGCCGACTGGATCTTTTGCCTCGTCCGCACCTCGTCGGAAACCAAGCATGGCGGAATCAGCTTCCTGTTGTTCGACATGGCGAGCGAGGGCGTCAGCACCAAGCCGATCCTGCTGATCAGCGGCAACTCGCCCTTTTGCGAAACCTTCTTCGACAATGTGAAGGTGCCCAAGGATCAGGTCGTCGGCGAGGTCAACAAGGGCTGGGACGTCGCCAAATATCTCCTCGGCCACGAACGCGAGATGATCAGCGGCATGGGGCTCGGCGGCGGCGGCACCACGACGCTGGCGCAGACGCTGGGTGAGATCGACGATCCAATGCTCGCGGCCGAGGTCGCCTTGTTCGACGTCGACTCCCTCGCCTTCGCCGCGATGAGCGAGCATTTCATCGACCAGTTGAAGGCCGGCGAGGCGCATCCCGCCATGCCCAGCATGATGAAATATGCCGGAACCGAACTCAACAAGAAGCGCCACGAACTGATCATGGCCTCGGGCGGCTCGGACGCGCTCGAATGGGACAGCGACCGCTCCCGCGGCGGGAAAGCCGCGCGCGAATGGCTCCGCACCAAGGCGAATTCGATCGAGGGCGGCACCAGCGAAATACAGCTCGGCATCGTCGCCAAGCATATCCTGCGCCTGCCGGGCGCGTGAATCCCGTAGCGGTACAACCAGGGCGTTTGCCCTAAGCGAAGTCGAGGGGCCTCGCGCACCAAAACCACCCGTCCTTCGACTTCGCTCAGGACGAACGAGAGTTGTGACACCATGATCCTCACCGACGACCAGCGCCAGATCGCCGACATGGCCAAGAGCTTCCTTGCCGAGGAAGGCACCATCAAGCAGCAATTGCGTCACTGGCGCGACATCGGCTGCAAGGACGGGTTCGGCCACGGCTTGTGGAAGCAGATGGCCGAGCTTGGGCTGACCGGGCTTGCCGTGCCCGAGGCACAGGGCGGGCTCGGGCTCGGCGCGACCGAGGCGGCGCTGGTGATGGAGGAGGTCGGGCGCAACCTCACCCCGTCGCCCTTCCTCACCACGGCCCTGGTCGCGGTCGAGGCGCTGACAGGCAGCGCGCAAGGGGAGCGCTGGTTTCCGGGCATCGTCGCGGGCGAGACCGTCGCCGCGCTGGCGATCGACGAGGGCCGCCACCATCGTCCGCGCGAGATTGCGCTCGCCGCGCGCCGCGCGGGCAATGGCTTCGAGCTCAGCGGGACCAAGCAATTCGTCGTCCACGGCGCGTCGGCCGATGTGATCTTAGTCGCCGCGCGCACCGCGGGTTCGCCCGGCGAGGCCGAGGGGCTGACCCTGTTCGCGGTCCCGCGCGACGCTGCCGGGCTGACCATCGAGAACGTCACGCTGGCCGATGCCAGCAAGGCCGCGCGGCTGTCTCTCGACAAGGTCGCGGTCGATGCCGATGCGGTGGTCGGCGAGGTCGATCATGGCTTCGAGCCGTTGCGCCGGGCTTGCCGCATTGGCCGCACCGGCGCCGCCGCCGAGATGGTCGGGGTTGCCGCGGGCGCCTCGGCGATGACCCTCGATTACCTCAAGCAGCGCAAGCAATTCGGCAAGCTGATCGGCGAATATCAAGTGCTCCAGCACCGCGCCGCGCATCTCTTCGGCGAGATCGAGATTGCCCGCGCCGCCACGTGGAAGGCCGCCGAACTGCTCGACAAGGGCGACGACCGTGCGGGTCTGATGAGCCACGTTGCCAAGGCCAAGGCCGGGCGCACCTGCCGGCTCGCGGTGCAGGAGGGCGTTCAGATGCATGGCGGGATCGGCATGACCGACGAGCATGACATCGGCCTCTACATGAAGCGCGACCATGTCCTTGACGCCTTGTTCGGAGACAGCGCCTATCATGCCCGCATGGTCGGAATGCTCGCCGGAGGGTAGGGGGCTTGCGAACGCTTCGCAGTAGCGTTAGCAACAAGCTCATGATCGTTTGTGTCTGCAACGCGATTCGCGAGAGCCAGGTCCGGGATGCCGCGCGCACCGGGGCGTGCAGCGTCGGCCAAGCCTATGCCCGCCGGGGCTGCAAGGTGAAATGCGGCACCTGCCTCCCGTTCGCCCGCGCCATCATCGCCGAAGAACGCAACGTGCTCGCCGCCAACCCGCCTGCGGTTGCGGCCTGATTCTTCTTGCTAACGACCTGAGCTTCTTGCGAACGACTCGTGCGAGTCGTTAGCGCTTCGTTCCCGGGCGCGGCCTTGTTAGAAGCGCGGCCATGAAGGGCGATCCCAAGGTCATCGAGCTGCTGAACGAAGCGCTCAAACTCGAACTCACCGCAATCAATCAATATTGGTTGCACTATCGGATGCTCGACAATTGGGGCGTCCACAAACTCGCCGCCTATGAGCGGGCCGAGAGCATCGACGAGATGAAGCATGCCGATCGCTTCGCCGATCGCATCTTGTTCCTCGAAGGCCTGCCCAATTTCCAGCAGCTCGCCCGGCTGCGCGTCGGCGAGACGGTCGAGGAGATCATGAAGGCCGATCTCGAGGCCGAATATGAGGCCGCCAAACTCTACCGCGAAGGCGTCGAATATTGCGACGGGGTGCGAGACTATGTCAGCCGCGACCTGTTCGCCGCGGTCCTCGCCGACGAGGAGGGCCATATCGACTTCCTCGAAACCCAGTTCGAGATGATCGCCCGCATGGGCCTCCAGAATTATATTCAGCTGCAGAGTTCGGCGGCGGAAGCCCATTAGCAATTCCCCGGCGAAAGCCGGGGCCCAGTGCCTTCTTCAAGGGCTCGCCAACGACACTGGGCTCCGGCCTTCGCCGGAGAACAACAAGGGCAGAGAGCCCGCATGACCATCGCCGCCACCCCCCGCATCATGACCCTCGACATCCTCCGCGGCGTCGCGGTGATGGGCATCCTCGCGATGAACATCGTCTCCTTCGCCGACGTCCCCGCCGCCTACCTCACCCCGCTCGCGCAGACCGCGCCGCTCCGCACCGGCGACCTGGTCACCTATGCGCTCAATTTCGTCGCCTTCGACGGCAAGATGCGCGGGCTGTTCTCGCTGCTGTTCGGGGCTTCGCTTGGCCTGCTGGGGGAGCGGATGGAGCTCAGGCTGGTCAAGCGCCGCCTCCGCTGGTTGCTCGCGATCGGCGCCGCGCATTTCTTCCTGATCTGGTACGGCGACATCCTGATCGGCTACGCCCTGATCGGCTTCCTCGCGCTGGCCATGCGTGACCTCAGCGTGCGCGGGCTGGTTGGCTGGGCGATCGGCCTCTTTCTCCTCCAATTGGCGATGATGAGCGCCACCGCTGCCTGGGCTTATTCGCTCCAGAGCCAACTCGCCGCCAGCCCGACCCCCGACCTCGCCGCCCAGTGGCAGTCGCTGGCCCGCGACACCGGCATCCCCGACCCCGCCCACCGCACCAATGTCATCGCTCTCTATCTCGGCCCCTGGACCGGCCTCGTCGACCATCAGGTCACCGAGAAATTCCTTATGCCGCTAGTGCTGACCGTCGCCTACGGACCCGAGACCTTGGCCTACATGCTGCTCGGCCTCGCCGGCCTTAAGTCGGGCCTGCTGACCGGTGCGTGGGAGGACCGCCGCTATCGTCGCTGGGCGCTGATCTGCCTTGCCATCGGCATCCCGCTGACCCTCGTCTGCCTGCGCTTCCTCTTCCGTAGCGAGTTCGCTGTCCCGGCGGTGTTCCTGTTCAGCTTCGCTGCCCCCGTCGCCTTCCGCCCGCTGATGGTGATCGGCTACGTCTGCCTGATCATCCTCGCGACCCGCCGCGGCGGCGCCTTGACCCAGCGCATCGCCGCCGCCGGCCGCGCGGCGTTCAGCAATTATCTCGGTACTTCGCTGCTGATGACCTTCGTCTTCTACGGCTGGGGCCTCGGCCTGTTCGCGAGCCTCGGCCGGATCGAGCTTGCCGGCGTGGTCATCGCGACCTCAGCCCTCATGCTGCTATGGTCGAAGCCGTGGCTGTCGCGCTTCCGCTACGGCCCCGCCGAATGGCTATGGCGCAGCCTGACCTTCGCACGGCCGCAGCCGATGCGTCAGATGCGCCCGAAGTCCTGATTGATCCCCGCCCGGCGGCCGAATCCGCCCGCCGCCGCGCCCGACCGGCTCTTCAACGGATTGGTCGCCTCGTCGAATAGGGCGATGGTGCGGTCGAAGGTCTTGCGAAGCTCGACCACGTCCTTGACCAGTTCGTCGGGAAAGCGCCGCGTCTCGATGCATATGCGCGCGGTGTTTTCGATCAGCTCGGCCAGCGTCGCCAGCGGCTCGGCCCCGAACTGCCGCGCCTCGCCCTTGATGGTATGCGCGGGCATCACCAGCGCGACCGTATTCTGCGACCGCATCGCGGCCTCGATCGCCGACACCGACTTGGCGCCATCCTCGCGGAAATAAGACAGGATGCGGATGAAGCCTGGGCCCAATTCGCCGCGAGCTTTCTCGAAATGCGCCCAGTCGACGATGTTGGCGCCGGCTTCGTCCACGATCTTCCCCTCGGATGTTCGGGGCAGAACCTAAGCTTCAGAAGTAAAGGCGGGGTTAGCGATCGTCGAATGGGTTTTTCGGGCTCCGCAGGCTCAGCCGCAATGGCACCGCACCAAGGTCGAACGCTTTGCGCAAGCTGTTGAGCAGGTAGCGGCGATAGCTTTCGGGCAATTGATCGACCCGAGTCCCGAACGCCACGAACGTTGGCGGCCGGGTCTTGATCTGCGTGATGTAGCGCAGCTTGATGCGCTTGCCCCCCGGCGCGGGCGGCGGGTTCTGCTCGATCGCGCCCTCGAACCAGCGATTGAGCTCGCCGGTCGAGACGCGCCTGCTCCACCCCTCGCGCAAGGTGAAGGCCGCGCCGAGCAACTGGTCGATCCCCTTGCCGGTCACCGCCGAGACGGTCAGCACCGGTACGCCCTTCAACTGGCTCAGTCCTTCTTCGAGCGCCGCCTTGACCCCGTTGAATAGCGAGGAAGCGTGTTCCGCCACGTCCCATTTGTTAAGGGCGATGCACAAGGCGCGGCCCTCCTCGATCACCGCGCTGGCGATCTTCAGATCCTGCACTTCCAGCCCGCGCGTCGCGTCCAACAGCACCACCACCACCTCGGCCATGTCGATCGCCCGGTGGGTGTCCATCACGCTTAATTTCTCGAGCTTGTCCTCGACCCGTGCCCGTTTCCGCAGGCCCGCGGTGTCGACCAATTTGACCTTGCGCGCGACGCCGCTCGGATCGACCCACTCCCAGTCGAGGCTGATCGAATCGCGCGTGATCCCGGCTTCCGGCCCGGTGATCATCCGCTCCTCGCCGAGCATCTTGTTGACCAGCGTCGACTTGCCTGCATTGGGCCGTCCGACGATCGCCATGTGTAGCGGCCGCGCGGGGTCCTCCACATCGACCTCGGGCTCGGCCTCGCCATCCTCGCGCTCGACATGCGGGCGCAGGCATTCGAACAGGTCGACCAGCCCTTCGCCATGTTCGGCCGACAGCGCGATCGGCTCGCCCAGGCCGAAGGCATAGGCCTCCAGCCGACCCGCTTCCCCGCCGCGCCCCTCGGCCTTGTTGGCGGCGACGATCACCGGCGTGTCCTCGGACCGCAGCCAGCGCGCAATCTCCTCGTCGAGCGGGGTCACGCCCTCGCGCGCGTCGATCACGAACAAGGCGACATCGGCCTCGCGCACCGCCGCCTCGGTCTGCTGCCGCATCCGCCCGGGCAGCGACAAGGGATCCTCATCCTCGAAGCCGGCAGTGTCCATCAATTGGAATTCCAGCCCGAGCAATTGCCCCGTCCCGAGCCGCCGGTCGCGGGTCACGCCCGGCCGATCGTCGACCAGCGCCACGCGCTTGCCGACCAGGCGATTGAACAGGGTCGACTTGCCCACATTGGGGCGGCCGACGATGGCGACGATGGGCAGGGGCATGGGGGG
>JANPKL010000085.1:0-5058 GCA_031425975.1 Sphingomonas sp. | reverse complement strand
CGTCTTCCCGCCGTGGATCAATCGCTTCTATATCCTCGACCTGACGCCGGAGAAAAGCTTCGTCCGCTGGTGCGTCGAGAACGGCATCACTTTGTTCATGGTCAGCTGGAAATCGGCCGACGACAGCATCCGCGACATCGGTCTCGACGATTATGTGCTGCGCGGCCAGGTCGATGCGATCGATACGGTGCGCGACCTGCTCGGCGTCGAGAGCGTGCACACGATCGGCTATTGCGTCGCCGGGACGACGCTCTGCGCGACCATGGCGATGCTCGCGGCGCGCGGCGAGGAAAAGAAGATCGCCTCGGCCACATTGTTCACCGCGCAGGTCGATTTCACCGAAGCGGGGGATCTGCGGCTGTTCCTCGGTGACGATTACATGGCGTTGCTCGGCCAGCTGACCGCCGACACCGGGGTGGTCGACGGGCGGACCATGGCGGCGACGTTCAATCTTTTGCGCGGGCGCGACCTCGTCTGGAATTACGTCGTCAATAATTACCTGCTGGGGAAGGAGCCGCCGCCGTTCGACCTGCTTCACTGGAACGGCGACGTGACCAATCTGCCCGCCGCCTGGCACCGCGACTATCTCGCCACGCTCTACAAGGAAAACAGGCTGGTCGAATGCGGCGGGATCACGGTCGACGGCACGCCGATCGACTTGAAGGCGATCACCACGCCGCTCTACATCCAGGCCGGCCGCGAGGACCATATCGCGCCGCCCGAAAGCGTCTGGAAGATCATGGAGCATGTCCATTCGTCCAAGCGCTTCGTGCTGGCTGGCTCCGGGCATATCGCAGGGGTGGTCAATCCGCCGTCGGCCGCCAAATACAGCCACTGGATCAACGAGGGCGAGGCCCGCAGCCTCGCGGAATTCATCGAAGGCGCGACCGAGATCAAAGGCAGCTGGTGGCCCGACTGGCTCGCCTGGCTCAAGGCCCAGGCTCCGGATATGGTCGCTGCGAAGGGCGCCCGCATTCCGGGCAAGGGCAAGAAGAAAGCGATCGAGGACGCACCCGGCCGCTATGTGACGATGCGCTGAGCCCTAGAGGATACCGCCGCCAAGCATCAGTCGCAGCACGCCGATCAGGATTACGACCAGGCACAGGTTTCGCCCGGCCTTCGACCCGCTGCTTAACTGGCCGATGCCGGCGCCGACCACGGCCAGCGGGATGATCAGCCAATTGGCCCAGCCGAGCAGTGGCAGGAACGCGATGGCGGCACTGACCAAGGCAACGAGGCCGATGAGGATGGCGACAAGGTTCATGGCTTCGGCTGCTCCCGGCGCGTCTGGAGCGCCGACCATAGGTATAAAATGGCCGCCGTCCAGATGAACCCGAACGCCCAGGCGTGGGCGGTGGTGAAGGCCTCGCCGAACAGGAATACCGCGCCGAGGAATTGCAGCGTCGGAGCGATGAACTGGAGGATGCCGAGCGTCGAATAGGGCAGTCGCCGCGCCGCCGCGGTGAACAATAGCAGCGGGATGGTCGAGACCGCGCCGCACAACAGGAGGAAGATCGTGTCGGCCTGGTCGAGGCCCCACACCGGCTGCCCCGCCTTGGCCGCGAACAGGAGATAGAGGAGCGCGGGAAGGAACAGGAATGCGGTCTCGATGCCGAGGCCGGCGGCGGCGTCGACCCTGGCGACCTTTCGCAGCAGGCCATAGGCGGCAAAGGTGCCGCAGAGGGCCAGGCTGATCCACAATTGGTCGAGTGCGCCGACCGCCATGATTGCGACGCCGGCGGCCGCGATGGCCACCGCCAGCCACTGCGTCCGGGACAGCGGCTCCTTGAGGACGAAGCGGCCGAGCAGGATATTGGCGAGAGGATTGAGATAATAGCCGAGGCTCGAAGCGAGGATGTTTCCGCTGTTGACCGCATAGACGTAGAGCAGCCAGTTCGACCCGATCAGCAGCGCGCACAGGGTAAGCAGGCGCAGGGTCGCGGGATGGCGGCAGGCATCGCGCACCGCGCTCCACGCCCCGACCAGGCTGAGCAGGCCGCCGATCAGGACCAGCGACCAGAGGATCCGGTGCGCGACGATGATGAGTGCGGGAACGCCGACCAGCAGCTTGAAGTAGATCGGGATCAGGCCCCACATCGTATAGGCCGAAACCCCGAGGGCGAGGCCGCTGCGGCTGGGCGGAGTAACGGCGGCGGGGCGGGGGTCCATCCGCCGCGCTGTGGCGGTGACCGGGCCCGGCGGCAACAGTTTGTTAACCTTCTGGGCCCTTTGAGGGTGGTGGACGGGAGAGCGGCCTGTGCTAGCGAGAACGACGTGACGACCATCCGATCCCTCCTTGTCCTCGGGACAATCGCGCTCGGCCTGACTGCTTGCGCGGATCTGCAGCGGCCGCGCGTCGCGCCCGCGCGTGCGGTGGTGCTCGCGCCCATTCCGACCAAGGCCGACCGCTGGCTGGCCGTCGCCAGCACCGCCGACGCCGACCGCCTCCGCCGCCTCGGCTCGGCGTGGGAGCAAGGCGTGCGCGAAGCCCGCGCAGGGCGCTTCTCCGCCGCCCTTCGCGAGGAAGCCGAGCTGCTCGTTCCCAATGCCGCGCTGGCTCGCCCCGCGCCGACTCCCGGCAGCTACAACTGCCGACTGATCCGGCTTGGCAAGACCGACCGCCGCGCCCCGGCGTTCGAGCGGTTCAAGCCCTTCTTCTGCTACGTGGAGGTCGAGGCCGACCTCCTGACCATCGTCAAGCAAACCGGTTCCGAGCGACCCGCCGGGCGCTTGTGGGAAGACGACGTCGCCACGCGGCTCATGTTCCTCGGCAGCGTCGCGCTCGGCAACGAGGAACAGCCCAAGGCGTATGGCGAGGACCAGGCCCGCGACATGGCGGGCGTGTTCGAACGGGTCGGCCCGATGCGCTTCCGGCTGGTGGTGCCGTGGCCGCGCTCCAACGCCAAACTCGAGGTGATCGAGCTGACCCCGGTGGCCGACCAGCCCAAGCCGTGAGCCTGTGGGACGTGGACGTGGTCCGCGCGCAGCTGCTCGCCGCCGCCGCCCAGGGCCGTCCGCTGACCTATTCCGAATTGCTCGAACGCCTCGGCCACGCCTTCTCCCGCCCGAAGATGCGGGCGCTGTGCAAAACCCTCGCCGCGATCGACCAGACGGCCGAGGCCGATGGCGAGCCTGAACTGGCCGTTCTGGTGGTGCGTCAATCCGACGGTCTTCCGGGGCAAGGTTGGTGGACCGGCAGCTGGGAAAAGCACCGTTTCACCGGCGACTGGACCGGCGCGGAAGCTGCTGCGCTGGTCCGCAGGCTGCAGCGCTCGGCTTTCGCCTATTGGCAGGACAGATCCCGGCCCTAAGCTGGCCGCAAAACAGGGGGAATGACCATGCTGATCTCGCTCGCCGCCGCTGCCGCACTCGCCCAGGCCGCTCCCGCCGCCCAGCCGGTAACAGTAATCCACGCCGGAACGCTCATCGCCATCCCCGGTCAGGCCCCCCGCCGCAACGCCAGCGTGATCGTCCAGGGCCGCCGCATCCTCGAAGTCCGCGACGGCTTTGCCGAAGTGCCCGGCGCGCGCGTGATCGACCTCAAGGCCAGCACCGTCATGCCCGGCCTGATGGACATGCACGTCCACATGCGCGGGCTCGACGACCGGATGCAGGCCCGCCTGCAAGCCTCGACCCGCGACAATGAGGACGAGGTCCTGACCGCGCTTCACAACGCCCGCAAGACGTTGATGGCGGGCTTCACCACCGTGCGCGACCTCGGCAACGACCCACGACTGATCTTCTCGCTGCGCGATTCGATCGACCAGGGCATGTTTGTCGGCCCGACCATCGTCGCCGCCGGCATGGGCATCTCCTCCTCCGGTGGCCATGCCGATCCCCGCAACGGGCTGAACCGCAACGGCTGGCGCGCTGCCAACGAGACCATGATCAACACCTGCAACGGCCCCGACGACTGCCGCCGCGCGGTTCGCGACCAGGTCGGGCTGGGCGCCGAAGTGATCAAGATCACGGCCACCGGGGGCGTGCTCAGCAACATCGCGGGCGGGCTCAATCAGCAGATGATGGACGACGAGATGCGCGCCGTCGTCCAGACCGCGCGCATGTTCGGGCGCAAGGTCGCGGCCCATGCCCACGGCGTCGACGGGATCAAGTCCGCACTCCGGGCAGGCGTCGACTCGATCGAGCACGGCACCTTCACCGACGACGAGACCTTCCGCCTCTACCGGGAGACCGGCGCTTATTACGTCCCGACCCTGCTTGCGCCGGCGGCGGCACTTGCCGACGGGCAGCGCGGAGCGCTGACGTCCGCCCAGTTCGAGAAAGCGCGCGCGGCGGCCGGAAATGCCGAGAAAAGCTTCGGCCGTGCCGTGCGCGAGCGGGTCAATATCGCGTTCGGCACCGACACTGGCGTATCGAAGCACGGCGACAACGCTCAGGAATTCGCGCTGATGGTCCGCAATGGCATGACCCCGATGATGGCGATCAAGTCGGCGACGGTCGACGCCGCCGACCTGATTGGCAAGTCGGCCACCGTCGGCACGATCGAGGCGGGCAAGGATGCCGATATCGTCGCGGTCGAAGGCGATCCGCTGACCAACATCCGCCTGCTCGAGAATGTCGGTTTCGTCATGAAATGGGGCCAGGCGGTCAAGCTCGGCGGACGACGGCAGGTCACCGCGGCCGACTGATCAGCCTCCGCGGCGCTCGATCGTCGCGCCGACTGCCGACAGTTTCTCCTCGAGCCGCTCATAGCCGCGGTCGAGGTGGTAGACGCGCAGCACTTCGGTCTCGCCCTCGGCGGCGAGGCCGGCGAGGATCAGGCTCATCGACGCACGCAGGTCGGTCGCCATGACCTTGGCTCCGGTCATCGACTTGACCCCATGGACGATCGCCGAACGACCGCGCACATCGATCTCGGCCCCCATCCGGCGCAATTCGGGGACATGCATGTAGCGATTCTCGAAGATCGTCTCCTCGAGGAAGCTTTCGCCCTCGGCGCGGCACAGCATGGCCATGAATTGGGCCTGCATGTCGGTCGGGAAGGCGGGGAAGGGCGCGGTCGAGACGGCCAATGGCTTCAGCGGCCCGTCGGCGGTG
>JANPKL010000084.1:0-3720 GCA_031425975.1 Sphingomonas sp. | reverse complement strand
CTCGACCCGCAACCGCAGCCACTCGCGGCATTGGGGTTCTTCACCTTGAACGCCGATCCGCCGAGATCCTCGACATAATCGACCTCGCTGCCCTCAAGCAGGTCGAGGCTGACCGGGTCAACCACCAGCCGGACGCCATCGGTCTCGGCGACGGCGTCGTCCGCTTCGGGTAGCCCAAGCGCAAATTTGGAGGAGAAGCCCGCGCAGCCCCCGCCGTCGACCGCGAGGCGAAGCACCGGCGGCAGCGCCTGGCGCTCGGCGATCTGGGCGACGCGCCTGGCGGCGGATGGAGTGAGGGAAAGGGTCACGAGCGACATATAGGACGGCTAAGCCCCGTCCCCAAGCGGCTTAGCGCTTGGCCGGTCCGCCAAGCGCGATCTGGTCCATGCTCTGGCCCGAGCGATTGCGGATCGCGACGATGAAGTCGGTCGAGCGCATGAACGGGATCGGGTTGACCGCGCGCCCGTCGATGCGGACTTCATAATGGAGGTGGCTGCCGGTCGAACGCCCGGTCGAACCCATGCGACCGATGATCTGGCCGCGCTTCACGCGCTCCCCGGCGCGGACGGTGAACGCCGACAAATGGCCGTAGCGGGTCTCGATCCCGCGGCCGTGGTCGAGCTTGATGAGATTGCCGTAGCCGCCGCTATTATAGGCGCTCTCGGTGACGATGCCATCGGCAGTGGCGTAGATTGGGGTGCCAATGGGTCCGGCAAGATCGATCCCGGCATGCATCGCGGCGCCGCGTCCGAACGGATCGGAGCGCACCCCGAAGCTCGAGGTGAAGTCGGCGGTCTTGACCGGTTTGTCCGAGGGAACGGCGATCACGCCGTCCTGCAACTGGTCGAGCTTCTTCCAGCTGTTGAACAGGGCCTTGAAGGTGGGGTCGGTCTTGGTCGCCGGCTCGAACGGGCCACCGACGGCGAGGCGCTGCGGGGTCAGCCCGAGTTTGCGCAATTCGCGCGCCGCATTCTGGTAGCGGGCCTCGATCTGCGCGGCAGCGGCGGTCTCTTCGGCCGACAGACGTTGCTCGGCACGCTCCAGCGGAGCGGCGAGCGAAGCCGGCAGCGGCTGCGCTGCATTGGCCGGAAGCGCAGCCGGATCGACCTTGCCACCTGCGATCATCGTCGCGAGCATCTGCTGGCGCTGCTCGATCGCCTTGGCGCGCTGCTCGGTAGCGGCGGCAAGCTGCTGCAGTTGCACCGTATCGCTCACGACTACGGTCGCGGCGCCTTCGCCCTTGAGGAAGTGGGCGGCGGCGAAGGCCGACCAGCCGAGCATGACGAGCGCGAGGCCCAGGAACAGCATCTGCACCGGAGCCGAAAGGCGAACGCGGCGCAGGCGGATGCCGTCATGCACGAACAGGTCACGGCTTTTCAAAAAGCCGGTTGTCGCCATCGCATGAGCCATTTGGGTGAGCTCCTCACTCAGATTGATCGAAACCGCGGCCCGCCGACCAGTCGGCGCGTCATGATTTCATGTTGCAGGAGCTCCCCAGCCCCGGCCCGATGCGACGAATTGCCCTTCGCCGCTTCTGACCACCGGACAAAGACCTTAGAGGGTTAATGAATTCAACCTTTTGGTTCCCTGTGCGGGACGAACCGCGACGACGAAGCGGTGAAGCGAGCCGAATCGTCACAAACCGCGTTCCTCGAAACAAAGTTATCCACAGAATCGCCTGCCCGCTTGCATGCCGACCGGCTTGCGCTAGGGCGGCTGCGGGCCACGCCGTCCCAACGCGGCGCGAGCTCTCTGCGAGGAGAGAAGACATGACCAATTCCAAGCCTGATCGCCTGCCCGCGCGCCCTTTCTTCTCGTCGGGGCCTTGCGCCAAGCCCCCTGGCTGGACCGCCTCCGCACTTTCCACTGACAGCCTCGGCCGGTCTCATCGCAGCAAAGTCGGCAAGCAGCGCCTCGCGCATTGCATCGACCTCATGCGCGCCAACCTCAAGCTGCCCGGCACGCACCGCATCGGCATCGTCCCCGGCTCGGACACCGGCGCTTATGAAATGGCGATGTGGACCATGCTCGGCGCCCGCCCGGTTACCGCCATCGCGTGGGAAAGCTTCGGCGAGGGCTGGGTCACCGACGCGGTCAAGCAATTGAAGCTCGACCCGCACGTCATCCGCGCCGACTATGGCCAGCTGCCCGATCTCGCCGATGTCGACTGGGGCCATGACGTGCTGTTTACCTGGAACGGCACCACCAGCGGCGTACGCGTGCCCGACGGCGCGTGGATCGCGCACGACCGCGCCGGCCTCAGCTTCGCCGACGCGACCAGCGCGGTGTTCGCCTACGATCTGCCGTGGGACAAGATCGATGTCGCCACTTTCTCGTGGCAGAAGGTGCTCGGCGGCGAGGGCGCGCACGGCGTGCTGATCCTCGGCCCCCGCGCAGTAGAGCGGCTGGAGAGCTACACCCCCGCCTGGCCGCTGCCCAAGGTCTTCCGCCTGATGGCCAAGAGCAAGCTCGCCGAAGGTATCTTCGTCGGCGAGACGATCAACACCCCCTCGATGCTGGCGGTCGAAGATGCCATTTTCGCGCTCGAATGGGTCGAGGGCCTTGGAGGGCTCGAAGGCGCGATTGCCCGCAGCGACGCCAATGCCGCTGCGCTCGACCGGATCGTCGAGGCGCGCGACTGGCTCCACCATCTCGCCGCCGATCCCGCGACCCGCTCGAAAACCAGCGTCTGCCTCACGGTCGATGGTGCCGACGAAGCGCGCGTCAAGCGCATGGCCGCGCTTCTCGAAACCGAAGGTGCCGCCTATGACATCGCCGGTTACCGCGACGCCCCGCCGGGCCTCCGCATCTGGTGCGGCGCGACGGTCGACATGGCGGATATCGAGGCGCTCGGGCCCTGGCTCGACTGGGCTTACCAAAGCACCCTCTCCCGCTCGGGGGTGAGGGTCGACTCGGCGAAGCCGAGCGGGGTGTGGGGTGTGCTGCCCGCACCCACACCCCTCACCCTTCCGCCGCGTGCCGCGGCTCCCTCCCTCTCCCGTGCCGGGAGAGGGGCAAAGGACACAGACTATGACCCCACCCAAAGTCCTCATCTCCGACAAGATGGACCCCCGCGCCGCCGCCATCTTCCGCGATCGTGGCATCCATGTCGACGAGATCACCGGCAAGACCCCCGACGAGCTCGCCGCCATCATCGGCGACTATCACGGTCTCGCCATCCGCTCCTCGACCAAGGCGACCGCCAAGCTGCTCGACGCCGCCACCAATCTGAAGGTCATCGGCCGCGCCGGCATCGGGGTCGACAATGTCGACATCCCCGCCGCCACGGCGCGCGGGATCGTGGTGATGAACACCCCCTTCGGCAATTCGATCACCACCGCCGAACACGCCATCGCGCTGATGTTCGCGCTCGCCCGGCAGCTGCCCGAGGCCGACGCCAGCACCCAGGCCGGCAAGTGGGAAAAGAACCGCTTCATGGGCGTCGAAGTCACCGGCAAGACCCTCGGCCTGATCGGCGCGGGCAATATCGGCTCGATCGTGGCCAGCCGCGCCATCGGCCTGCGGATGAAGATCATCGCGTTCGATCCATTCCTGACCCCCGAACGCGCGGTCGAGATGGGGGTCGAAAAGGCCGATCTCGATACGCTGCTGGCCAAGGCCGATTTCATCACGCTGCACACCCCGCTCACGGACCAGACCCGCAACATTCTCAGCCGCGAAAACCTTGCCAAGACCAAGCCGGGCGTGCGGATAATCAAC
>JANPKL010000083.1:0-1646 GCA_031425975.1 Sphingomonas sp. | reverse complement strand
CCTGCTGGCGCTCGGCGCGCTGGGCCTGGCCGCCGCCGCCATTGCCGCGCTCGACCTTGGCGGGCGCGTTGCCGCCGCCCTTGCTTCCGCCATTATTGCCCTTGGAGGGCTGGGCGAGGGCCGGTGCGGTAAGAGCCATCGCCGCGACACCGGCGAGAATGATGCTTCGCATGGGAAAAACTCCTTTTTCAAAGGATCCCAACGGGTAATGACTGTGTGCGTTCCCCCCGGCAGCGCGGAACGGCGGTTTTCCGGGAATCGATCGCGTCTAAAGAATGTCCTTGGCGAGGCGGCGCGAGGCGAGCAGCATCAGCAATGCCGAGAGAATATAGACGAGGTTGGTCGCCATTGCGGAATAACGCAGCGCCTCCTCGGCGAAGCGGGCGGTCAGCGCATCGGAAATGTAGCCGATGACAAAGGTCCCGAGCCCCAGCCCGACCAAATTGTTGATGAACAGGAACATTGCCGAGGCCGTGGCGCGCATCTCGGGCGGGACAAGTCGGGTGATGGCGGTATTGACGGGGCCCAGCCAGGCCAGGCTCAGGGCGCCGGGCACGATGAAGGCGATGGTCGCAATCCAGATATTGGTGCTGGCGAAGGCGAGCATGTTGAGCGGGCCGGTGATGGCGAAGGCGATCGCGGGCACCAGCGCATAGCCGCGCGGGTGGGCGTTGCCGAGCCGATCGCCGAGCAGCCCGCCAAACCAGATGCCGGCGCTGCCTCCGACCAATGCGATGAAAGCGTAGAGCAGGGACCGGTCGACCAATTCCAGCCCGTAGCTGCGCGCCAGGAAGCTCGGGATCCAGAAGGCCAAGCCATAGGAAACGAGGCTGGCCGTACCGGCGCCGAACGACAGGAACCAGAAGCTCGGCTTGGCGGCGAGGGAACGGAAAACGATGCCGAATGGCGGCGCCGCAGCGCGGGGGCCCTCTTCGGACCGGCCGTGGCCGGGATCGCGCACGACCCATTTGAACAAAGGCGCGAATAGCATGCCCGCAAAGCCGATGGCGATGAAGGCGAAGCGCCAGTCAACACTGGCAGCGAGCAATCCGCCGAACAATACGCCGAGCGCCGAGCCGATCGGGATGCCGAGGCTGAAGATGGCCAGCGCCCGCGCCCGCTTTTCGGGAGGGTAAAGGTCGGAGATGAGGCTGTAGGCCGGCGCCACGCCAGCCGCCTCGCCCACGCCCACGCCCATTCTGGCAAGGAACAACTGGACGAAATTATTGGCCATCCCGCAGGCCGCGGTCATCAGGCTCCAGAAAAACAAGCCGCCGGTGATGATCCAGCTGCGGTCGCGGCGGTCGGCCAGCATCGCCAGCGGAATGGCGAGAAAGGTGTAGAAGAGCGCGAAGGCGGCGCCGCCCATCCAGCCCAATTGGCTGTCGCTGAGCTTCAGCTCGTCCTTGATCGGCTCGGCGAGGATGCCGATGATCTGCCGATCGACGAAATTGAGCGTGTAGCAGATGACCAGGGCGGCCATCATCAGGGTGCGATTGCGCACCTTCGTCGCCGCTACCGCTGCCTCCATTACGTCACCCTCCCGCTCGCTCGATGCCCGACGCTAGAGCGCATTAAGGCCGGGCGCCAGATACTGTCCCGCCCCGGGTCAGGTCAGGGTGCGGGTAAGGTCGGCGAAGCGCAGA
>JANPKL010000082.1:0-8739 GCA_031425975.1 Sphingomonas sp. | reverse complement strand
GAGCTCGAGCTGTTCGCGACCCACGGGCTGCGGCAGGAAGCAGTACATGTGACCCGGCTGGC
The DNA here is from genome assembly GCA_031425975.1 of Sphingomonas sp. Lineage (GTDB taxonomy): Bacteria > Pseudomonadota > Alphaproteobacteria > Sphingomonadales > Sphingomonadaceae > Sphingomicrobium. The sequence goes on along the minus strand of JANPKL010000082.1, from coordinate 8,677 downwards.
ACACGGACAGGGCCTGGTCGGATCAATCGCAAGCGAAGGGCGGATCCTCAACCTGGCCGAGGCCAGCAGCCATCCGGCCTTCGCCTATCGGCCCGAGACGGGCGAGGAGGCGTTTCACAGCTTTGCCGGCGTGCCGATCATCTTCCGCGAGCGCGGCATCGGCGTGCTTGCGGTCCAACATGCCGAACCGCGGGCGTATGCCGAGGTAGAGATAGAGGCGCTGCAGACGGTAGCGATGGTGCTGTCCGAACTGATCGCGGGCGCTCGGCTGGTCGACGGGAGCGATCGGCGGCGCGGCGGGTCGCGCGAGGGGATGGTGCGGCTGGCTGGGCTGAAGCTGGTCGCCGGCATGGCGCGCGGCCATGCGGTGTTCCACCAGCCGCGCGTGCTGGTCGAGCATACGGTGGCCGAGGATACCGAGGCCGAGCGGGCGCGGGTCTATGCCGCCTTCCGCAAGATGCGCGAGCAGATCGAGACGATGACGCGCGAGGCCGAATTCGGCACCGCGGGCGAGCATCAGGAGATCCTCGAGACCTACAAGATGTTCGCTTACGACGAAGGCTGGTCGCGGCGGATCAACGAGGCGATCGACAGCGGGCTGACCGCCGAGGCGGCGATCGAGCGAGTCCAGCAGCGCACGCGCGCCAGGATGCTGGAGATCGACGATCCGATCCTCAAGGAGCGGATGCACGACCTCGAGGATTTGTCGAACCGGCTGATGCGCATCGTCAGCGGGCGGATGGGGACCGCGGCGCAAGTCGGCCTCAACCGCGACACGGTGCTGATCGCGCGCAATCTGGGGCCTGCCGAACTACTCGAATATGATCGGCGGCGGCTGAAGGCGGTGGTGCTGGAGGAAGGCTCGCTGACCGCACATGTGACCATCGTCGCGCGCGCCATGGGCGTGCCGGTGATCGGCCGGGCGAAGGACGTCGGCCATATCGCCGCCGAGGGCGACGTGGTGCTGGTCGACGGCGACCAGGGCAGCCTGGTGGTGCGGCCGACGCGGCCCATCGGGGTGAGCTTCGACGCGCGCATGGCGATGAGCCAGAAGCGCCGCGCCGAATATGCCTCGATCCGCTCGCTTCCGCCGACCACCCGCGACGGGCTGGAGGCGACGCTGATGGTCAATGCGGGGCTGGCCGAGGACGCCGCCGGGCTCGACCTCAACGGCGCGCAGGGGATCGGGCTGTTCCGGACCGAGTTCCAGTTCCTCGTTTCGGCCGCGCTGCCCGGGCGCGACGCGCAATATCGGCTCTACAAGCAGGTGCTGGAGAGCGCCGGGGACCGGCCGGTGGTGTTCCGCACGGTCGATATCGGGGGCGACAAGGCCCTGCCCTATCTGACCGACCTGAAGGACGAGAGCGAAAACCCGGCGATGGGCTGGCGCGCGCTGCGGCTGAGCCTCGAGCGATCGACGCTGATGAAGGCGCAGGCCCGCGCGCTGATCGAGGCCGCCGAGGGCCGCGTGCTGCGGGTGATGTTCCCGATGATCAGCGAGCCGTGGGAATATGAGGAAGCGCGGGCCTTGTTCGAGCGCCAAGTCGAGTGGGTGCGGGCGCGGCGGCCAGGGCCGAGCGCGGTGCTGTACGGCGCGATGCTGGAAGTGCCGAGCCTCGCCGAAATGCTCGACCTGTTGCTGCCGCGGATCGATTTCCTGTCGATCGGGACCAACGACCTGACGCAATTCCTGTTCGCCGCCGACCGCGCCGATCCGCGCCTTGCGCTGCGCTACGACTGGCTGAGCCCGGCGATCCTGCGGTTCCTCCGGCGGGTGGCGCGTGAGGCGGCGGCGGCGGGCGTACCGGTGCGGGTGTGTGGCGAGATGGGCGGGCGGCCGCTGGAGGCGATGGCGCTGATCGGGATCGGGATCACCAATTTCTCGATCACGCCGGCCGCCGTCGGCCCGGTCAAGGCCATGATCCGGTCGATGGACGCGGGCGCGGCGCGGGCCAAGCTGGAAATGCTGCTGGCCAAGCCTCCGCGGGACATGCGCAAGGCGCTGGGCGACTGGGCGAAGCGGCACGGGGTCGCGCTGGGCTGAGCGGCACAAGTTGACGTAGGAGCCGCACCCCGCGACAGTGGGCCGGAGCAGTTTTTTATCGAAGATGGCGGGCAAGCGTGATGGACGAAGAAATTTCGACTTCGGCGACGGTCGGCGAGCGATTGCGCGAGGCGCGCGAGGCGCAGGGCATGACGCTGGAAGATGTCGCGGCGCGGACTCGAATCCCGACGCGACACCTCGAAAGCGTCGAATTGTCAGAATGGACCCGGCTTCCGGCGACGACCTACACAATCGGTTTCGCCAAAAGCTATGCGGTGATCGTCGGGCTGGACCGGGTCGAGATCGCCGAAGCCCTAAAGCAGGAGATGGGCGGGCGCGCGCTGGCGGCACGGCCCGAAGCGCAGGTGTTCGAGCCGGCCGACCCGGCGCGGGTGATGCCGCGCTGGCTGGTATTCGTCGCCCTGCTCGCGCTGGTTGGCGTGGCAGCGGCCTTCCTGCTGCTGCGCGACCGCGATATCAGCGGCCCCGACGAGGGCGTGGTGGCGACGAGCGAGGCTCCGGCTACGGCGGCATCGGTGCCGGCTGCGGTGGCGGGCGCGCCGGCCGGTCCGGTGGTGATCACCGCCAACGAGCCGGCGTGGATCCAGGTGTCCGAGCGCGGCGGCGCACGGATGTATGAGGCCGAGCTGGCCGCGGGGCAAAGCTATGAGGTGCCCGCGACGGCAGTTGCGCCGGTGCTTCGGACCGGCCGGCCGCAGTCGATCCGGATCGCGGTCGGGACCGCCGATGCCCCTTCCGTGGGCGCGCCGGACCAGACCGTCAGCAATGTCAGCCTGCTGCCCGCCGACGTGATGCGTGGCCCCGCCGCCACGCCCGCGGCGCCGGGTGCGACGCCAGCCCGGTAGTTCATTGACCGGCAAGGCGGCCGTCGACACGAGAGAGACCATGACCCGCACCCTTTTCGCCGGCCTCAGCGCCCTCGCCCTTTCCGTCCCTGCCGGCGCGCAGCAGCGCCAGCCGTCGCCCGAACAGCGGATCGACCGGCTGGAACGGCAGACGCGGCAGATCCAGCGGCAGGTGTTTCCCAAGGGGCAGCCGGCCGACACCGCCGGCCTCAACGATAGCCCGGCGGCGAGCCAGGTGGTGGTGGTCGCGCTGTCGAACCGGATCGACGCGCTGGAGCGGCAGCTGGCCGAGAGCACCCGGCTGGCGGAGGAGAATGGCAACCGCGTGGCGACGCTCGAGGCCGAGCTGGCGCGGGTGCGGACCGACCTCGATACGCGGCTGCGGCGGCTGGAGACGGCGCCGGTGGCCGAGGTGCAGCCGGTGGCCACGACGGTCGAGCCGGTGCGGCCGCCGCTGGTCAGCCCCGAGCCCGCACCGACGCGGACCGGAGATCTCTCCGCCGATGGAGAGGCGGCCTATGATGTCGGCTTCCGCCTGTGGGAGCAGAAGCGCTACACCCAGGCGATCAGCGCGCTGCGGGCGATGGCATCGAGCTTTCCAGGGCACCGCCGGGTGAGCTGGGCGAACAATCTTGCCGGCCGCGCGCTGCTCGACAGCGGACAGCCGCGCGCAGCGGCGGAAGCGCTGCTGGCCAATTATCGCGGCAATCCGCGCGGCGAGCGGGCGGCGGACAGCCTGTTCTACCTCGGCGAGTCCTTGGTCGCGCTCAAGCAGCCGGCGCAGGCGTGCAAGGCGTTCGCCGAGCTGGAAGAGGTTTATGGCGGATCGATCCGCGCAGAGCTGGTGCGGATATTGCCAGCGGCCAAGGCTCGGGCACGGTGTTGAATTGATGCGCTCCGGCGAAGGCCGGAGCCCAGTTTCCTTTGGCGCGGGAGCGTATGGCACTGGGCTCCGGCCTTCGCCGGAGCGCAACATTGCCGACATCCTCGACCGTCTCGTTCCCGAAGGCCCGCTCGGCCTTGCCGTTTCGGGTGGTCCCGACAGCCTGGCCTTGTTGCTGCTGTGCGCGGCGGCGCGTCCCGGCGGGGTGAAGGCGGCGACGGTCGATCATGGGTTGCGCGAGGAGAGCGCGAGCGAGGCGGCGGCGGTGGGGGCGACCTGCGCCAAGCTTGGCGTGCCGCATGGAGTGCTGGCCGTGACGGTCGAGCTGGGTGCGAGCGTGCAGGCACGGGCGCGGGCGGCGCGTTACGCGGCGCTTGCGCAGTGGGCAGCGCGGCACGAACTGCGCGCAGTGGCGACGGGGCACCACGCCGACGACCAGGCCGAGACGCTGCTGATGCGGCTGGCGCGGGGGAGCGGGCTCGCCGGGCTTGCGGGGGTGCGCGAACGGCGTGTGCTTGGGCCCGGAGTGACGCTGGTCCGGCCCTTGCTCGGCGAGCGAAAGGTCGATCTGGAAGCGATTGCGCGCGCGGCGGGACTGAGCGCGGTCGATGACCCGGCCAATCACGATGCGCGACACGACCGGACCGGCTTTCGGGCGTTGCTCGGACGGGAGGCGCTGCTCGACCCGCTTCGACTGGCGCGCTCGGCGGCGGCACTGGGGGAGGCCGAGGAGGCGCTCGGCTGGAGCCTTGCGCGACTGATTGCCGAGCGGGTCAGGACCGAGGGCGAGGTCCAATTGATCAATCCCGCCGGCCTGCCGATCGAATATCGTCGGCGGCTGCTGCGTCACGCGATTGGCGAGGGCGTGGATGGGCCGAGCCTTGAGCGCGCGCTGGCGCGGCTGGACGAGGGCGGTGCCTGCACGCTTGGTCCGTGGCGAATGCACGGCAGTGCGACATGGCGGATCGAACCGGCCCCGCCGCGGCATACAAGAAAGTCCGAATCGGATTGAAATTGGTGGTGGTGGTGAGACGCGCCATGCGAGCATGACCAGTCATGGCGGCAGTTCCCACAGCAGCGCCACCCGAGGCCGGGGAATCGGTGGCGCCCGGGCGCGCGCCCCGCACCCACTTGTACCTCGCCGCGACGCTGACGGCAGGAGGGCGATCGGACGAAGTGCGGGTTCGCAACCTGAGCGAAATGGGAGCGCGAATCGACCAGGCCAAGGCGTCTGCGGTCGGGACGAGCGCGACATTGACACGCGGGTCGCTGCGCGTTGACGGTAAACTTGTCTGGCAGAGCGAAAAAGGCTGTGGCCTGCGCTTCGAGACGCCCATCGTCGTCGCCGAATGGATGGCACCCGTTCAACACGGAGGGCAGGTGGCGGTCGACCAAAGCCTGGCGGTAATCCGAAAAGAACAGGCGGGCGGCAGCGCGGTGCGCTCTGCCCCCGCCTGGCCGGAAGCCGAGCGTGCGGACAGTCGAAAACTGGCGGTGCAACTGGTCGAGCAATTATCGCTGCTGCTGGCCGACGATAAAGACATTATCGAACGGCATGGCCAAGCGCTTCAAGCGCTCGACCTTGTCGCGCAATTGCTTACGTCAGCCGGGGGAGAAGCCGGGCGGTCGAGCGGCATCCGAGCCAGCGCCGCCATCCTGCTCGCGACACTTGAAGGCAATACGCCTTAATTAGCGGAGATTGCCCGGCCCATACTTTCGCTGAAGGTGGCGCGGCGGAACCAGCCGGTGAAGCCGTCGTAAATGGTGCGCGCGGCCTGGGCGATGGTTGTCGGGCGATCGTCGCCGCCGCGAGCGAAGAAAGCGACCGCGATCCGCCGTCCGTCGGGCAGGGTCATGAAGCCGACATCGCTGGTGTAATTGTTGAGCGTGCCGGTCTTGTGCGCGATCGGCACCCCGCCGAGCATGCCGCGCATGCGGTTCTTGCCGGTCGCGCAGCGGCTCATCACGTCGAGCAGATAGCGGCGGCTGGCGGGCATCAAGACATTGCCCTTGTCGATCGTGCGCAGCATCGCGACCATCGCGAGCGGGGTCGCACTGTCTCGCAGATCCCACAGGTCGCGCTTGTCGGCGAGCAGCCGGGCGATGTTGCGATCGACACGAACGCCAGTGATCCGGTTGAACTGGATCCAGGTCTGGACCGCGGTCGGGCCACCCAGGTTCGAGATGAGGGCGTCGGTGGCAGGATTGCTGGAGCGGATCATCATCGCTTCAATCAAGCCGCGCGCGCTCTGCCCGCCGATGCGGTCGTCGAGGGTGCGGCGGCCGTGATCGACCTGCGCGAGATAGGCGGCGGCGACCGCGACCTTCATCGTCGAGGCCATCGGATAGGCCTTGTCGCCGTTGACCGCGACGGTTTCTCCGGTGGCCAGGTCGAGTGCGGCGACGCCGACATCGCCCGAGCGACCGGCGAGAAGCGAGGCAAGCTGCTGCTCGATCGGCTGGAGCGTCGGGCTCGAGGCGGCAAAAGCCGGCTGGGCGACCGCGAGGGCCAGAATCCAGGTGAGCAAGGCGAGAACGCGCATCTGGGCTCCATCAGAAAGGAAGGAAGGTCCGACGTCGGCATGCTTATCGCCGAGTTCAGCCCAACAGTTCCTTAACGATAGAAAGGCGTTCCCTTGCGGGACAAGCACTTGCACGCAAACGGCGGCGAACGGAGCGATATTCGCGGCGAGGCGAGTCGCGGCGCGTCAAAACGGGAAAGGCGGCGGAAGATTTCCTCCGGCCGCCCTGGGTCGGACGCGTGCCGATTGAGCGAAGTCTGTTTTGTAGGGCCACTCTGCCTGTCCCGCCGGGGGACCAGCGACACGGTCGCATGGCCCCTAGGCGAGCGCCCTTGCCTCTCCTACATTACGGACATGGATGAGAAGAACAAAAAGCCCGGCAACAGCTGGACCAAGAGCCTGCTGATCTGGGTCGGCGTGTTGTTCGGACTGGTGCTGTTCGCGCAGATGCTCGACGGCGGGAGCCGGGCGACGGTCGGCAATCCGATCGCTTATTCCGATTTCGTGACGCAGGTAAACGAAGGCAACGTCAAAGGGGTGACCACCTCCAAGAGCGCTTCGGGCAACCAGCTGATCACCGGCAAGCTGGCCAATGGCGAAGCGTTTCGGACGATCGCCCCGGCCGACGCGCAGGTCACCGAGCGCCTGCTTGCGCGCGGCGTGCAGATCCAGGCCAAGGAGGCCGAGCAGGCGAGCTTCTGGTGGATCCTGCTGATCCAGTCGCTGCCGTTCATCCTGATCCTGGGCATCAGTTTCTTCATTATGCGCCAGATGCAGAAGAATGCAGGTTCGGGCGCGATGGGCTTTGGCAAGAGCCGGGCCAAGGTGCTGACCCCCAAGGAGGGCCGGGTGACTTTCGGCGATGTCGCGGGCATCGACGAGGCACGCGAGGAACTGCAGGAGATCGTCGAATTCCTGAAGGATCCGGGCCGCTTCGCACGGCTTGGTGGCAAGATCCCCAAGGGCGCCTTGCTGATCGGCAGCCCCGGCACCGGCAAGACGCTGCTGGCCCGCGCCATCGCCGGTGAAGCCGGCGTGCCCTTCTTCACCATTTCTGGCAGCGACTTCGTCGAAATGTTCGTCGGTGTCGGCGCGAGCCGCGTCCGCGACATGTTCGCCGAGGCCAAGAAGAGCGCGCCGTGCATCGTCTTCATCGACGAGATCGACGCGGTCGGGCGCCATCGCGGCGCCGGTATGGGCAATGGCAATGACGAGCGCGAGCAGACGCTCAATCAGCTGCTGGTCGAGATGGACGGGTTCGAGGCCAATGAGGGCATCATCATCATCGCGGCCACCAACCGCCCCGACGTGCTCGACCCCGCGCTGCTGCGCCCGGGCCGTTTCGACCGGCAGGTGATGGTGCCGCGTCCCGACATCGAGGGACGCGAGCAGATTTTGAAGGTCCACATGAAAAAGGTACCGCTGGCGCCTGACGTCGACGGGCGAGTGATCGCCCGCGGCACCCCGGGCTTTTCGGGCGCGGACCTCGCCAATCTGGTCAACGAGGCGGCGCTGCTGGCGGCGCGGCGTGGCAAGAGGCTGGTCGCGGCGCAAGAATTCGACGATGCGCGCGACAAGGTCATGATGGGCGCCGAGCGGCGTTCGATGGTGATGACCGAGGACGAGAAGAAGATGACCGCCTATCACGAGGCGGGCCATGCCCTGGTCTTCGCGCACGAGCCGACCGCCGACCCGATCCACAAGGCGACGATCATCCCGCGCGGCTTTGCGTTGGGCATGGTCCAGCCGCTGCCCGAGCGCGACAGCTATTCCTATCATCGCGACAAGATGCATGCCGATCTGGCGGTGGCGTTCGGCGGGCGCGTGGCGGAAGAGCTGATCTTCGGCCACGAGAAGGTGTCGAGCGGGGCGTCGAGCGACATCCAGCAGGCGACCCGGCTGGCGCGCGCGATGGTCACCAAATGGGGCATGTCCGACGCACTCGGACCCCTCGACTTCTCCGAGGGCGAGGAAACGCCGACGGGATATTTCGCGCCGCAGCAGAAGCGCATGAGCAGCAAGACGATCGAGCTGATCGACAGCGAAGTGAAGCGCTTCGTCGAAGGTGGGCTGGAGCGGGCGCGCGAGATCCTGACGACCAACAAGGAGCAATTGCATCTGCTGGCGCAGTCGCTGCTCGAATTCGAGACGCTGACCGGCGAGGAGATCAAGACCTTGCTTGCGGGCGGGACGATCGATCGCGGGACATCGAACAAGCCGTTGGTGCCGGCGGCAGGCGTCGGCATTCCCAAGACCCGGCGCCCGGGATCGCTGGGCGGGGCGGCGCCGGCGGGGGCCTGATCTCCGGCGACATCTGAGCCGTTAATATTGCATTCAAGGGCGGGGCGCTGCTGTGAGGCAT
>JANPKL010000081.1:0-2709 GCA_031425975.1 Sphingomonas sp. | reverse complement strand
ACCTTGTCGCGCACCCGGCCCCCCATCAGTTCCCACGCCGGCATGCCCGCGGCGCGGCCCTTCAAATCCCACAAGGCCTGGTCGAGTCCCGCCAGTGCGCTCATCAGCACCGCGCCGCCGCGGTAAAAGCCGCCGCGATAGGCGATCTGCCAGATATCCTCGATCCGCCGTGCATCATGGCCGATGAAGCGGTCGCGGATCGCCTCGAACGCGCCCGCCACGGCCTCGGCATGACCCTCGAGGCTGGCCTCACCCCAGCCGATCGCGCCGTCGGTCGTCTCGACCCGGACGAACAGCCAGCGCGGAGGGACGAGAAAGGTCTCTATCCGGTCGATCTTGAGTTCGTTGAGGGACATCATGCGGACTCCGGATTGTGGGCTTCGCGATCGCCGAGGGCCAGTCCCTTATCGATCGCGGAGACCGACGATTCGCGCGGCGGCCAGCTGACCTGGCCGATCGGCTTGACCGGAACAGCGAGGCACACAGATTGCGCCGGGAGCACGTCGCGCCAGTCCCGGATGAGCTGCTGATAGGCCTTGCCGACGTTGCGGATGTTGCGGTCGAGATCATAGAGGCCGAGCGGATTGACGTTGCCGTTCTTCTCGCGGAGCGCGGTGTCCCAATCGACTTGGTCGGTCAGCGAATACCACGTGAAGCCGACGGTTGGGATGCCCACGTTGCGCAGCCGCAGCACATTGGCCCACTCCTTCCACAGCCATTGCACCGCCTCCTGGCCGGTCGGGCCTTCGCGCATGTTGGTTTCGGTGTGCATGATCGGGAGGCGGTAGCGATTGTGATATTGCCGCGTGATCTCGGTATAACCGAATACCTCGCCCGCCGCCTCGGTGCGCCCGTTGGCGTGCACGCGATGCTCGTTTGTGCGGTAATAATCATTGCCCAGGATGCAGTGCTGCTTGAGCTTGTTGCCGAGGAAGAAGTGATATTCCTCCCGGGTCATGCCGTTATCGAGCAGATATTCGTACATCTCGCTGTCGACCCGGCGCCCGTAATTGAGGTCGAGGCTGAGGAAGCGGCGGCTGTTGAGCACTTCGGCGGGGCCAATCGCGGCCGGGCTGTCGGCGTGGAAATATTCGGACGATTCGGACTGGATGAAGATCGCGTCGGGCCGGCGCTTCAAGATCTCGGTCATCGCCAGGACATTGGCCTTGACGATGTGCTTCAAGGCCGTGACGAACGTGAGGTCGGTCCGCCCCTGCTCGTTCCACCAGCCATATTTGGCGCTGAAGGCGGCGCAGATGAACATTTCGTTGACCGGCGTGTAGAGCTGCACCCAGGGGAAGCGCTCGGCGAATTCGGCGGCATAAGCGGCGAACAGGACCGGAAAATCGGGGTTCTGGAAATTGCCGATCCAGTCGGGCACGCCGAAGTGGCACAGGTCGACGATCGGCGTGATCTCACGCCGGTACAGCTCGGCGAAGGTGAGGTCGGTGAACTCCCAGTCATATTTGCCGGGCGCCAGCCAGGTGCGGTGCAGCGGCGGGCCGAAGCGCAGATACTGGATGCCGATTTCCTCGACGCAGTCGAAGTCCTCCTTCCAGCGATTATAGAAGTCCGAAGCCTCCAGCTGGTCGACCCGGGTCTTGCCACCATGGATGGTCGGGATGCTGTTTTCGATCCCCGTGGCAAACATGAAATTGGCGATTGGAGCCTCCGTGGGGGCGAGATTGGAGAAGGGACGTCAGCCCGCGAAGGGCAGTTCGGCAATGCCTTGCACGCCAGGTACGACACCAAGCAACCCGCCGGCCCAAGGTTGCGCCGCGAGATCATTTTCATCGAGGCCGATGCGGGCCGAAGTGATGAACAGGCGGTCGAGGCCGGGGCCACCGAAGGCGCAGCTGGTCGGTCGCTGGACCGGCACGCGCAACTCGCTCAGCCGCGCGCCGTCGGGCGAGAGGCGACGCAGGCACCAGCCGTCCCAGAAGGCGATCCACAAACAGCCCTCGTCGTCGACCGTCATCCCGTCGGGATAGCCCTCGCCCTCGCCGAAGCGGGCGAATTCTCGCCGGTTGAGCGGGGTGCCATCGGGGGCGAGGTCGTAGCGGTAGGTCAGCTGCAGCGCGCTGTCATTGGCGTACATGACCTTGCCGTCGGGGCTGAAGGCGGGGCCGTTGGTGACGCGAAAGCCATCGTCGACGCGGGTGCAGGCGAGGCCCTTGTCGATCCGGTAGAAGGCGCCGGTCGCGGCCCGCTCCTCATCGTCCATCGTGCCGGCGAACAGCCGACCGCGGCGATCGGTTTTGGCATCGTTGAAGCGGTTGGTGGTCCGCTCCTCCTCGGGATCGAACAGCAGCTCGAAGCGATCGAGATCGAGGTCGACCGCCGCGATTCCCCGGTCGGTTCCGCTGATATGGCCGCCGCCGACACGCGGGATCAGGCTGCCGAGGCGGTAGGGCGTCGCAAACGCCTCCAGCCCCATTTCCTCCCGCCAGCGGAACGCGCGGCGGCCCTTGATATCGACGAAGGTCAGGGCCTGCGCGTCGGCGTCCCAGCAGGGGCCTTCGCCGAGCACGGCGTTCACATTGGCGAGGCAGGTTACGTCCATGACCGGACAAAATAACGGCTGCGCGCAAAATCGATAGGAGCCTATTCGCATGTCGGCACTTTTCTTGGCATGAACGCTGGGATGTGGACGAACGGATTAATCGCAGTCGACTGGGGGACCACCAACCGACGCGCCTGGCGGGTGGT
>JANPKL010000080.1:0-2405 GCA_031425975.1 Sphingomonas sp. | reverse complement strand
GAAAGTCCAAAGCCCCGTCCGGGGAGAGGGCCTGACCGGCCACAAAGCTTCCCAAAAGGCCTCCATCACCAGCGCGGCCTTTTCCCCCTTGCCGGTGGTGACGCGCTCGTCCCAGGCACGGGGACCCAAGGCGGCGACGCGGACCGCGATCTCGCCGTAGATGCCGCTCGCCGAGAGCACGGCCCAGCGGCTGCGGAAGGGCAGTCGGGTGGCACCGACGCGGGCCGAGCGGCGATAGTCGGCAGCCATGTCGGCGAGGCGGTGCGCGAGGCGGGCGACGGCGTTGCGATGCTTTGGATCGGCGAGGTGGGCGTCGGCCAGATGCTCCTCCGCGAGCCAATCGATCGGCAGGTAGACCCGGCCGACGCGAGCATCCTCGACGATGTCGCGCGCTATATTGGCGAGCTGGAAGGCGATGCCGAGGTCGGCAGCGCGGTCGAGCGTGTCGCGCTGCGCCGGGTCGACCCCCATCACATGGGCCATCATTACGCCCACCGCCCCTGCGACCTGATAGCAATAGGACAGCAGATCCTCGGTGGTGCGCGGGCGCCAGCCGGCGGCGTCGCGCTCAAACCCGGCGAGATGATCGGCGGCGATGGCCTCGGGCACTCGGCACTCCTCAGCGACCACCCGCAGCGCATCGAACGAGACGAGGCCGGTCGCCTCACCGGCGAAAGCCTGCGCCGTCTTGGCCTGAAGAAAGGCGATGCGCTCGGCCGGGTCGCTGACTTCGGCCGCGTCATGGCCGAGCGTCTGGCCGTCGGTGACGTCGTCGCAGGCGCGGCACCAGCTGTAGAGCAGCCAGCTGCGTTCGCGGGTTTCAAGGTCGAACAATTGCGAGGCGAAGCGGAAACTTTTGCTGCCGCCCGAGATGCTGTGGAGCGCGGCCTGGACCAGCCGCGCCCGTTCGTCGGCAGTCACCGTGTCCGAAATCACGCCAGCATCAGTCCCGCGGTCGCCTCGGCGCTGCCGACCACGCCCGGAATGCCCGCGCCCGGGTGAGTGCCGGCGCCGACGAAATAGAGGTTTCGCAATTTGTCGTCGCGATTGTGGGTCCGGAACCAGGCCGATTGCCACAGCACCGGCTCAAGGCTGAAGGCACTGCCGAGATGGGCGGCGAGATCGGTGCTGAAGTCCGCCGGGGTGTAGTGAAAGATGGTCCGGATGCGGCTGCGGATGTCGGGGATCAGCCGCTCGGCGATCGTGTCGAGCACCACCTCCTGATATTTCGGCCCCTCGACTGCCCAGTCGACATCGGCGCGTTTGGCATTCGGCACCGGCGCGAGCGCGTAGAAGGTCGAGCAGCCCGGCGGGGCCATCGACGGATCGGTGATGGTCGGGTGGTGGAGGTACAGCGCCGGATCGGTGGCCAGCTTGCCGGTCTTGTAGATGTCGTTGACCAGGCCCTTGTAGCGCGGCCCGAACAGGATCTCGTGGTGGGCGATGTTGGGGAATTCGCCCTCAAGCCCGAAGTGGAGCACGAACAGCCCCGGCGAAAAGCGCTTGCGCTTCAAGGCGCGGACCTGCTGCGGGCCACGGCTTGAGCCCTTAATGAGGCCATAGCTGTGGACCACGTCGCCGTTGGAGGCGACCGCGTCGGCCTCCTGGCTCCAGCCCGAGCGTGTGCGAACGCCGGTGACCCGATCATTGACGGCGGTGATGGCGGTGACCGGGTCGTCGAGGCGAACCACGCCGCCGATCCGCTCGAACTGGCGGACCATGCCAGCGATCAACTTGTTGGTGCCGCCCAACGCGAACCAAACGCCGCCGTCACGCTCGAGCTTGTGGATCAGCGCGTAGATCGACGAGCAGGTCATCGGGTTACCGCCGACCAGCAGGGTGTGGAAGGAAAGCGCCTGGCGCAAATGCTCGTCCTCGACGAAACTCGACACCATTGAATAGACCGAGCGCCAGGCCTGGTATTTCGCCAGCGCGGGGGCGGCCTTGAGCATGTCGCCGATGCTCTCGAACGCCTTGGTGCCGAGCTTGACATAACCTTCCTCGAACACCCCCGCGCTATAGGCGAGGAAGCGCTGGTAGCCGGCCCAGTCGTCGGGGTTGAGCGCATCCATCGAGGCTTTGAGCTCGACGTCGTCATTGGTGTAGTCGAACACCACGCCATCGGGCCATGACAGCCGGTAGAAGGGCTTGACGGGGACGAGGTCGACATCCTGCGCCATATTGTGGCCGGACAGCTTCCAGAGGCGCTGCAGGCAGTCGGGATCGGTGATGACGGTCGGGCCGGCGTCGAACACGTGGCCGTCCTTCTCCCACACATAAGCGCGGCCGCCGGGCCGGTCGCGGGCTTCGACGATCGTCGTCTGAACTCCCGCGGACTGGAGGCGGATGGCGAGGGCGAGGCCGCCAAAGCCTGCCCCGATGACGATCGCGGACTTGAGTGGGGT
>JANPKL010000079.1:0-10351 GCA_031425975.1 Sphingomonas sp. | reverse complement strand
TCCTTGATCGAGCCGCCGGGATTGGCCCGTTCGGACTTGATCCAGACCTCGGCCGAGGAGTCGAACAGGCGGTTCATGCGGATGTGGGCGGTATGGCCGATGGTGGCCAGGATGGTGTCGGCTTTCACGCGGGCTTCTCCTCTTGCAAGGCGGTTGCGAGCACTTCGGGCGGCGGGTCGAACGTCTTTGCCCGCCTGAGTTCGGGGAACAGATAGGACCACAGGCCCGCGATTGCGACCGCCGCGCCGCCGCCCGCGACCACCGCCGCGACCGGGCCGAGCAAGGCTGCGGCAAGGCCAGACTGCAACTCGCCAAGTTCGTTCGAGGCGCTGATAGCCAGACCGCTGACCGCCGATACCCGCCCGCGCATCATGTCGGGAGTATGGAGCTGCACCAGGCTGGATCGGACATAGACCGACAGCATGTCGGCGGCGCCGAGCAGCGCCAGGATGGCCAGGCTCGCCAGGAAGGAGGTCGACAGGCCGAAGGCGATGGTCAGCAGGCCGAAGACGGCGACGCTCCACAGCATCTTGATCCCGACATTGTTTCGAAGCGGCTTCCACGCGAACCAGCCCGCGACCAGGGCCGCGCCGACCGCCGGCGCGCCGCGCATCAGCCCCAGCCCCTCGGTCCCGACCATCAATATGTCCCGCGCGAACACCGGCAGCATCGCGGTCGCGCCGCCCAGCAGCACGGCGAACAGGTCGAGCGTGATCGCGCCCGACAGGAAACGGTGACGGCGGACGTAACTAAGCCCTTCGATCATCTGGCGGACGGGATGCGGGTTGCCTTGCATCGGTGGGGGAATGATCGGCCGGATCGGGCTGATCAGCAGGATCGCCAGCGCAAGCAGCGCCGCCGCGGTCCAGTAAGGGAGGGAAGCGCCGGCGGCATAGAGGAAGCCGCCCAGCGCGGGGCCCGCGACCGAGGCCGATTGCCAGGCGATGGACGACAAAGCGATCGCCTTGGGGAGAAGTTCGGGCGGCACGATATTGGGCGCGATCGCGCTCATCGCCGGGCCGACGAAGACGCGCGCGACCCCGTGCAGCGCGGCGAAGGTGAACAGCAGCGGCAGGCTCAGCGCATCGCTGGCGGTGGCGAGGCCGATGCCGAGGGCGACGATCAGGTCGAGCGCATTGGCGATACGGGTGACGCTGCGCCGCTCGTAACGGTCGGCGACCCAGCCGGCGACGGGGGTGAGCAAAGCCAGCGGCACGAATTGGACCAGCCCCAGCAGCCCGAGCATCATCGAGGCCTCGCGGATGCTCATGCCGTAATCGGCCCGCGCGGTGTCGTAGACCTGATAGCCCAGGATCACGACCATCCCCATTGTCGCCAGCACTGCGGCGAAGCGCGCGCACCAGTAGAGGCGGAAGTCGCGGATCTGCAGGGGTGAGGTGAGGGGCCGGGTCAAGCCGCCCGCTCTTCATAGTGGGCGCCGGCAAAGTAAAGCCCCTCCGGCGGGGCATTGAGGCCGAGCGCGGCACGGTCGCGCGCCTCGAGCGCGGCCACCATGTCGGCGGGCGACCATTGCCCCTGGCCGACCATCGCGAGGCAGCCGACCATCGAGCGCACCTGGTGGTGAAGGAAGGAGCGCGCGGCAGCGTGGATGTGGATCTCCGCGCCAACGATCTCGATATGGAGCCGGTCGAGGGATTTCACCGCGCTGGCCGACTGGCAATGGACCGAGCGGAAGGTGGTGAAGTCATGCGTGCCGACGAGGAGCGCCGCCGCCTCGCGCATCGCATCGGGGTCGAGCGGCTTGGCGATGCGCCACGCGCGGCCGGCATTGATGGTCAGCGGCGGGCGGCGGTTGGCGATGCGGTAGAGGTAGCGCCGGCCGAGGCAGGAGTGACGGGCGTGCCAGTCGGGCGCGACCGGCTCGGCCGACAGCACGGCGATCGGCGATGGGCGGAGCAGTGCGTTCAGTCCCTCGATGAGGCGGTTGGCGGCGAGCGGCTTTGCGATGTCGAGATGTATCGGCATCGCCAGCGCATGGACGCCTGCGTCGGTCCGCCCGGCGGCATAAGCGACGACCCGCTCGCTCGTCATCCGCCCCGCCGCATCTTCCAGCGCCCCCTGCACGCTCGGACCGTTCAGCTGCCGCTGCCAGCCGAAGAACGGCCCGCCATCCCATTCGAGCACGAGCTTCCAGCGGGTCACGATAGGATTGTGCCTGGGGGCAAGGGAAAGCCCCGGAGGAGGTCGGCCGGGGTCATCGCGCCGCGGCCCGCGCGCTGGACCAGCGTCGGGCGAAGCGCGCCCTCGCCGGTGGCGATGGTCAGCGCATCGTCGAGCAACGTCCCCGGCAAGTCCGCGCCATCGGCGACGTCGGCAGCGAGCAGTTTGACCCGCTCGCCCGCCACTTCGAACCAGGCGCCGGGCGCGGGGGCGAAGGCGCGGACCTGGCGCTCGATGATTGCGGCCGATGCGGTCCAGGCGATCCGCGCCTCAACCTTGGCGATCTTGGGCGCGTGGGTAATGCCCTCGCCCGGCTGGACGCGGGGCGGGGAGGGGGAGCGCAGTTCCTCGACCATCAGCGCCGCGCCCATCAGCGCCAGCTCGGCAGTCAGCGCACCCGCATTCTTGCCCGCGATCGGGGTCCGCCCGGTCCGCAGCATCGGCCCGGTGTCGAGCCCGGCTTCCATCCGCATGATGGTCACTCCGGTCTCCGCGTCGCCGGCCAGGATCGCGCGCTGGATCGGGGCGGCTCCGCGCCAGCGCGGCAGCAGGCTGGCGTGAACGTTGAGGCATCCCCGCGCTGGCGCGTCGAGGATCGCCTGGGGCAGCAGCAGGCCATAAGCCGCGACCACCGCCAGTTCGGCGCCCAGCGCGGCGAAGGCGGCCTGCTCGTCGGCACCGCGCAGCCGCTCGGGGCTGCGCACTTCGAGCCCGAGGGCCTCGGCCCGCAACTGGACGGCGGTCGACTGCGGTTTCTTGCCGCGCTGCGCGGGGCGCGGCGGCTGGCAATAGACGGCGGCGATGTCGTGCCCCGCCGCCAGCAGCGCGTCGAGCGTCGGCACCGCAAAAGCCGGTGATCCCATGAAGATGAGCCGCATGGTCGCGCGCTATGGCGGATTGCTCCGGCTTTTCCTATCTGGATTGGCCATGGCCTCCCAGGAAATCGAAGCCCTCGCCAATGCCCTCGCGCGGCTGCCCGGTCTGGGGCCGCGCTCGGCCCGGCGCGCGGTGCTGCATCTGATGAAGAAGCGCGAGGGGGCGATGCAGCCGTTGCTCGCCGCGCTGACCGCGGTGTCCGAGCGGCTTTCGACCTGCTCGACCTGCGGCAATGTCGACACCCGCGACCCCTGTTCGATCTGCACCGACCCGCGCCGCGACGACAAGAGCCTGTGCGTGGTCGAGGAAGTGTCCGACCTGTGGGCGCTCGACCGGTCACGGCTGTTTCCGGGGCGATTCCATGTGCTCGGTGGGCGGCTGAGCGCGCTGGAAGGCGTCCGGCCCGAGGATCTCAGCGTCGAAGCGCTGCTGCGACGGGTCGAGGCGGGCGGAATCGACGAAGTGGTGCTGGCGATGAACGCCACGCTCGAAGGGCAGACCACCGCCCATTATCTCGCCGAGCGGCTGGAGCGCTTCCCCGTTCGCCTGACCCAGCTCGCCCACGGCCTGCCGGTCGGCGGCGAACTCGACTACCTCGATGAGGGCACTCTGGCGCAGGCGCTGCGGGCGCGGCGGCCGGTGGCGTGACTGCGATCGTGACGCCCCCGCAATCATTCATTCCCAATTCACGCGCGGAACCGCTTTCTGCCGATATTGGCAGGGGAGTGAGACAGATGCGTGTTGGCTTGATACTGGGTGCGGCGCTGATCCTTGGCGGCTGCGTCAATGTGCAGACGACGCGGCTCGACCGCTCGCTCGTCCTGGCACCCCGCGCAATCGACGAGGTCGTCATCTACCCGACCTTGGTCGATGTACCCGGGGCCTACCGCAAGGTGGCTTTGCTCGAGGCGAAAGGCGATGCCAACGCAACCAGCGAGCGCGATTTTCGCGAGTCCATGCGGCGGCAGGCCGCAAAACTTGGGGCCAATGGGATCATTCTAGAGAAAGGGCTCGAGCTAGGCCCCAAAGGTCGCCTGGTCGCTGCGGTGCTGAATGTGCAATCGACCCGCTATCGTCATGCCACCGCAATTCTGGTCGAGAGTCCGGCTCGCTGACCCTGAAGCCTGACTTGCCAGGGATGACAGTCGGCTTACGACCGCGAAGATGCGCGACCGCGACCTCGTTCGACTATATTGGCCGCCCGACCTCAGGCCCGCATTCGATACGCTGCTGGCGCTCGACGACCGGTTGGCCGAGGTCGCGCTCGGTGCGCGCGAGCCGGCGCTGGGCGCGATCAAACTGGCCTGGTGGCGCGACAGCCTGGCCGCGCTCGACACCCAGCCGCCGCCGCCCGAGCCGATCCTGCAGTCGGTCGCGGCGCAATTGCTGCCACGCGGACTGAGCGGCGATGCGGCATCCGCGCTCGCCGAAGCGTGGATGGCAATGCTGGACGAGCGACCCGATGCAGCGCCGCGCGGGGCCGCTTTGTTCGGCTTGCTCGCGCGGTTGCTCGGCACGCAGGCGCCCGGCGGCGAGGCCTATGCGCGGGCTGATCTGGCGCGTCGGACCGGCGACCCCAATTGGCTCGAGCCAGTCGCCGCCATGCCGACGCAGCGAATCGCCCGTCCCGTCACCGCGCTGGATGCGCTTGGCCGGCGCGATGCGGCGCGCGGCTGGCCGCCCGAACCCGAGGCAACGCCCGGTCGCGCGCTGGCCCTCATTCGGCACCGCCTGACCGGGCGTTGACACGGACGCCTTGCGGGGGGACAATCGAGTCCGCCGGATCGATGTTTGCTGGAGGTCATGATGACCCGCCTCATCGCCGGTGCCGTCGCCGCATTGCTGCTCGCTTCGGGTAGCTTCCTTTATTTTACCTCCAGTGCGGCAAGCCCGTCGCTGCCCAAGCCGCCGCCGCCCATGCTGGCCGCGCCGCTGGTCGCCGCCGCGACGCCGAGCCGGGGCGAGCGCGCGCCGCCGCTCGCCAGCCCCAAATCGCGCGAGGAAAAGCGCTTCGCCCGCGCTGACAAGGACGATGACGGGCGGGTCACTTCTGGCGAATTGTTCGAGCCGCGCCGCAAGGCCTTCGCCAAGCTCGACAAGAACGGCAACGGCGCGCTCGATTTCAACGAGTGGGCGGTCAAGACCGTCGACAAATTCGCCAGCGCCGACAACGACCGCTCGGGCTGGCTGACCCCCGCCGAATATGCCCTGACCGCACCCAAGCGGCCCGCGAAGAAGGCGCTGTGCAGCTGCTAGGCGTGCCTCAGGCCGCCGCCGCCAGTTCGCGCTGGCCGGTAACCTCGAGCCACTCACCAAAAGCTGCGTGGGCGCGCGCGGTATAGGCCTTCTTGCGGTCGGCCTTGCGGAAGCGTTCGGGGAGCGGCGGCATCAGGCCGAAATTGACGTTCATCGGCTGGAATGTTTCCGGATTCGCGTCGCCGGTGATGTGCGCCAGCAAGGCACCCAGCGCACTGGTCACGGGCGGCGGGGCGAGGGTCTCACCGCGGGCTTCGGCCGCCGCGAAGCGCGCCGCGGCGAGCCCGATGGCGGCGCTCTCGACATAGCCCTCGCAGCCGGTGATCTGCCCGGCGAAGCGGATGTTGGGCTTGCTTTTGAGCCGCAGCGCGCGGTCGAGCAGTTCGGGCGAGCGGATGAAGCTGTTGCGGTGGATGCCGCCCAATCGGGCGAACTCCGCATTCTCGAGCGCCGGGATAGTGCGGAAGATGCGGACCTGCTCGGCATGCTTCAACTTGGTCTGGAAGCCGACGATGTTCCACAAGGTCGCGCTCGCATTGTCCTGACGCAATTGGACCACCGCGTAGGGCCAGCGCCCGGTTTTGGGGTCGTCGAGCCCCACGCCCTTCAAGGGCCCGTAGCGCAGGGTTTCGGGGCCACGCTCGGCCATCACCTCGATCGGCATGCAGCCCTCGAAATAGGGCGTGTCCTTTTCCCAGTCCTTGAACGGCATCTTCTCGCCCGCGTTCAGCGCCTCGACGAAGGCGTGATATTGCTCCCGGGTCATCGGGCAGTTGATGTAATCGTCGCCCCCCTTGTTCCAGCGCGCTGCCTTCCAGGCGACGTCCATGTCGACGCTGTCGCCGTGGACGATTGGCGCGATCGCGTCGAAAAAGGCGAGCGCGTCGCGTCCGGTCTGCGCGGCGATGCTCTCGGCCAGCGCCGATCCGGTCAGCGGACCGGTGGCGATGATCGTGGGATGATCGGGCAGGGCATCGACCCGCTCGCGCACCACCTCGATATTCGGATGCGCCGCAATCGCTTCGGTCACGCCGGCAGCAAACACCCCGCGATCGACTGCCAATGCCGAACCGGCGGGCACCCGCGCGCGGTCCGCCTCGCGCAGGATCAGCGAGCCCATCCGCCGCATTTCCTGGTGGAGCAGTCCGACCGCATTATTCTCCGCATCGTCCGAGCGGAAACTGTTGGAGCAGACCATCTCCGCCAGCGCGTCACTCTCATGTGCTGGGGTCATGTCCCCCCCGCCGCGCATTTCGCTGAGGCGAACCTTGAGGCCTGCTTCGGCCAGTTGCCACGCGGCCTCCGACCCGGCGAGCCCGCCGCCGATGATGTGAATGTCATGCATGAGGGGATTGTAGCGCCAGAATCGCACCGCGTCAGCATTCCGCCCAGGCGCAGGGCCGAAAGGAGGCCAGCGATCCTCCTCGTCGATCATGCGCCTGGTCCGTTCGTGGCGTGGATTTGCGGATGTGCCTCAGGCCGCGACCGGGCTTGCATGCAGCCAGTCGTTCACCTTGCGGCCGAAGCGGGCGATGGCCGACATGTTGAAGAAGTGCATTCCGCCGAGCACCAGCACCGCCAGGCCGACCTTGCTGCTGAGGAAGCGGATCGCCTCGGGCCCGGTGGTGGGCTCGGTGCCGAGGCTCAGCGTCAGGGTGATGAAGCCGATATTGACGAGGTAGAAGCCGACCACCAGCAGATGGTTGGTCGAGGTCGCCAGTTCGTCATTCTGGCCGAAGCATTGGACGAGGAAGACCTTGCCGTTCTTCGACAGGGTGCGGGCCACCCAGATGGTGATGGCAAGCGTGATCGCGAGATAGAGCGCGTAGGAAATCTCGACCATGACGGTGTCCTTTCTTTCAGTTGCTTCAGTAAAAACAGAAATGACCATGCGTGAAAAGTCAGGGTTCAGCGGTGTCCTTGGCTCCCCCGGGAATGAACCGCGCCACCTTGGCGCCGAGCTTCATCAGCGTGACGAGGGTCGACTTGGGCAATTTGCGGACCTGCTCGTACCAATTGCCGAGCGTGCCGATGAATTCGTGCATCCGAGTCACCCGCTCACGCAGATGCGCCGGGGCGGTGGGGTCGTCCTTCAGCCGGGCGGCGAGTTCGGCCAGGAGCGCGATGGTCGGGTCGATCTCGCGCCGTTTGCGCTCGGCGGCGATCTTGAGGAGCATGTCCCACAGATCGGTGTCGGCGACGAAATGGTCGCGGCGGTCACCTTCGACATGGACCCGGCGGACGATCCCGTAACCCTGCAATTCGCGCACCGCGGTCGACACGTTCGAGCGGGCGAGGCCGAGTTCATCGACGATCTCCTCGGCATGTCGCGGGCGATCGGAAAGGTAGAGCAAGGCGTGCAGCTGAGCGACCGAGCGATTGACCCCCCATTGCGTCCCCATTTCCCCCCAGTGGAGGATGAAGGCCCTGGCGTCCGGATGGTCGGTGATCTTCATGACAGTTGTTTCTGTAATCACAGAAATTAGAGAAAGCAAGGGGCATCGCGTCTTTTCGGGTGGTGCCATTCGCGGGAGCGGGATGGGGAGACGGACGGGGTGAGGGCCGAAGGTCGATGATCGGGCGCAGGCGGTAGCCGCCCGTGAATACGTGTGCAGTGGCTGGCGAGCGGGGCGTGGGCGTGCTTCATTGCCAGTATGAAGCATCTCCTCCTCGCCGCCGCCCTGCTGGCGCTTCCCGCCGCGCCCGCTCTGGCCCAATCCGGCCGCTATGCCCCGACCGACCAGAGCGGGGTCAAGCATCCGGCGTGGGCGCGCGATGCGGTCATATACCAGATCAACACGCGGCAGTTCACGCCCGAGGGGACGTTCAAGGCCGCTCAGGCGCAATTGCCGCGACTGAAGGCGCTGGGCGTCGACATATTGTGGATCATGCCGATCCACCCGATCGGCGAGAAGAACCGCAAGGGGACGCTGGGCAGCCCCTATTCGATCAAGGACTATTATGGCGTGAACCCGGAATTCGGCACGCTCGCCGACTTCAAGGCGTTCGTCCGCGCGGCGCATGCCCAGGACATGAAGGTGATCATCGACTGGGTCGCCAATCACTCGGCCTGGGACAATCCGCTCGTGGCGCAGCATCCCGACTGGTATGATCGCGACTGGAAGGGCGATTACCGGCCGACGCCGTGGTGGGACTGGTCGGACATCATCGACTTCGATTTTTCCAAGGAGCCGGTGCGGCGCTACATGGCGGACGCCATGCTTTACTGGGTGCGCGAGGCGGATATCGACGGCTATCGCGCCGACGTCGCTGCTTATATCCCGCTCGATTTCTGGGAAAAAGTCCGCGCCGACCTCGATGCAATCAAGCCCGTTTTCATGCTCGGCGAGGCACAGTCGCGCGACCTCCACATCCGCGCATTCGACGCCAGCTACGGCTGGGGCTGGTATAATGCGCTGGCAGACATTTCGAAGGGCAAGGCCGATACGGGCGCGCTGTTCGGCTATTTCAGCGAGCATGAGAGCGCGTGGCCCGAAGGCGCGATGCGGATGGTCTATGCCGAAAATCACGACCAGAATGCCTGGCACGGCACCGGCGAGGAAACCTTCGGCCCGGCGCTGACCAACGTTTTGGTGCTGAGCTTCGCGTCCGAGGGCATCCCGCTGATCTACAACGGCCAGGAAGCGGGCAATCCCCGGCGATTGAAGTTCTTCGAGAAAGACCCGATTACCTGGCGCGAGCATCCGCATCGCGCGCTGTTCACCAAACTTGCCGCGCTCAAGACCCGCAACAAGGCGCTGCACAATGCGCCGTGGGGCGGGCGGATGATCGGCGTCGTCAATTCGGCGCCGCAGAAAGTGTTCTCGTTCGTCCGGCGGAAAGATGGGCACCGCATATTGGGCGTGTTCAATTTCTCTGCCGAGCCGCAGACGGTGCGCTTTACCGAGCGTCTGGCCGACGGGGCCTATCGCGATTTCGACGGCGGCGCGGCGGTCAGGATCGGGGCGGACACGGCCCTAGCGATGAAGCCCTGGAGTTACCGGCTGCTCACCGCAGAGTAATCTGAGCGGACGAAGGATCATGACAGGGGACAGTTTAGTTAAAACTGTCCCCGCGCGGTCTCCGCTCGACTCAGCGCGCGCCGAAGCCGGTCATCATGGTGCGCACGGTCTTGAACACGATCAGCAGGTCGAGCCAGGGCGAGAAATACTTGATGTAGTAGAAGTCATATTGCAGCTTGCGATTGATTTCCTCGACCTCGGACACATGGCCCTGGTTGGTCTGCGCCCAGCCAGAAATTCCGGGCTTCACCACGTGGCGATAGCGGTAGAAGGGGATTTCGCCGACATACCAGTGGGACAGGATCTCGGCCTCGGGTCGCGGACCGATCCAGCTCATCTGGCCCTTGAGAATGTTCCACACCTGCGGCAATTCGTCGATCCGGCTGTTGCGCAGGAAGGCGCCGACGCGGGTGATGCGCGGGTCCAGATCGCCGGTCATCGCGAGCGCGCGCGCATCGCCGCTGGCGCCCGGGGCGGCGGTCCGCATGGTGCGGAACTTGACCACCCGGAAAGCTTCGCCCCGGTGCCCGACGCGGCGCTGGCGGAAGAAGATCGGCCCGCCATCCTCGAGCTTGATGGCCAGCGCGGCCACCGCCATCACCGGCAGGATCAGCGGCAACAGCGCCACTGCCGCTATGAAGTCGAGTGCGGTTTTCAGGTAGAAATAGCCTTTGGCCGGAACCAGCGAGCCGAAGCTGTTCTCGGACAGATGGTCGATCTCGACCCGGCCGGTCATCGATTCGGCCAGCGGCTTGACCTGGTAGACGATCAGCCCGGCAAGCGCGGCATCGGCGAGGAACCGCTCCCATTCGGGCGGCAAATCGGCGTTGAAGTCGGCGACCACCGCGTCGCAGCGCGCCGCGACTTCAAGTTCAGGCTGGTCGAGCCGCATCCAGCTGACCCCGTCAAGTCCGATCAAACGCTGCCAGCGGCCGATCGGGACCACCGCGATCTTGAGGAGGGTGTGCCGCTGAATGAGGAAATAGACCATGTAGAACCAGGCGACGTGGATGACG
>JANPKL010000078.1:0-11718 GCA_031425975.1 Sphingomonas sp. | reverse complement strand
AACTGTTATTCCAAACCCAAGGGCAGATTCCCACGCGTTACGCACCCGTGCGCCACTAAGCCCGAAGGCTTCGTTCGACTTGCATGTGTTAGGCATGCCGCCAGCGTTCGTTCTGAGCCAGAATCAAACTCTCAAGTTGATAACCGACAAGCTTCAGCGGAATAGGCCGAAGCAGGCCGGATTTTCGGGAACCGTTTTCCTGCACAAAAATACAAACTGGTGTGTTTGCGTTTATTGAGACATACGAAAACGGCTTGAATTTATCGATCACCCTGAGCCCAAAAGCCCCAGGAGACCGAGCCGCCGCCCGCATGTCCCTTCATCTCAACCGACAATGTCAAAGAGCCAACGTGCTTCCTGTCCCGGTCCTAGAGGTTCCGGGCGCCGGTCGATCCGACTGAAAGAGGCACGAAGCAAAGAGCGACCCGGAGGGCCGTCCCTGCTGCTGTGAGGCGGCTTATATGGTGAGGCTTTCACCTCGTCAACGTCTTTTTTTCGAAGCATTTCCGAAACCAAGACATCGCCAAACAGGCCTACCGTGAAACTCGCTTGCCCTTGCGGGAAGCGGCTTCCACCGCAGCCCGGACCACAAACGCGTTTTCCTGCCGCTTGCCCCTGGGGGCCGAGCGGCGGGTGGTTCGCCTGCCTGTCCGGTGCTTCAGGACGTAGGGGCCGAAGCCCGCTGCGTCCGTCGCTGAGGGGTCATCTAACGGCGCTTTCGTAGAGCGCAACCCCCAAGTGATTGAAAGCGGACCCGATCTCGGGCGCGCGTGAATCTCTATATAGGGGGCGTGCTGAAAGTTTTTCCTCGTCCCTGCCGATCGCCGGCGATACGGCCGGAACTCCGCCCTCAGGCCGACTGGATGTAGCTGCGCATCGATTCGGCTTCACGCTCGATATGTTCGATTCGATATTTCACGAGGTCGCCGATCGAAACCATGCCGATCAGCCGACCTTCCTGGAGCACGGGCAGATGACGAATCCGCCGCTGGGTCATCAGCGCCAGCGCGGACAGCACCAGCGCGGAGGGCGTCACGGTGACCGCCGGTGCAGTCATCGCCGCCTCGACCGGCCGCGCGAGCAAATGCTCGTCGCCATGCGCCGCCATGCAGGTGACGAGATCGCGTTCGGAGATGATCCCGGCCACCGCGCCGGCGTCATCGACGACCACCAATGCGCCGATCCTGCGCTCGGCCAGCTGCGCCGCCGCTTCGCCCAGCGTCGCCGAGCGCGCGATGGTCGCGACGTCACGCCCCTTGTGCGACAGCACTGCGGCAATGGTCATCGCGCACCTCCCTGGCAAACGCATCGGCGGACAGATCCGGGGTTGAAGGTCGCACCTTCGGCTCCCAAAGGAAAGCCCGCCATGCCTAAACCCGATCCAATCCCCTCGCTGCGCCGCTCGACCTGGGACCGCTTCCGGCGGATCATGCGCTGGATGGCGCTGGCCGCGGTAATGGCCGCCGCCGCCGCCGTGTGGTTCGTGCTGCGTGGTGAGCCCGACTACAAGATCCACATGCTGATCGCGACCGCGCTCGGGGCGGGGCTTAGCGTCCTGCTCGGGACCGCACTGATGACGCTGACCTTTCTCAGCTCGGGCTCGGGCCATGACGACGAAGCGCATCGCAGCGGCCACGACACTCTCGACAAGGACGACAGCCTTTGACCACCAACGACCCCCGCCAGCCGACCTTGCGCGTCACCCCCGGGCCCGGCGACATCAATGCGAACGGGCATATCTTCGGTGGCTGGGTCCTGGCACAGATGGACATCGCCGCCGGGATCGTCGCCGCGCGCCGGGCGAACGGCGCGGTCGCGACGGTGGCGATCGAGCGGATGGAATTTATCGCGCCGATCGAGCTGCGCGACCTCATCAGCGTCTATGCCGAGGTCGAAAAGGTTGGGCGCACCAGCATGCAGATCCGGATCGAGGTGGTCGCCGATCGCGACCGCGGCGACAAGCAGATCAAGGTCACCGAAGGGCTGTTCACCTTCGTCGCGCTCGACGCCCAGCACCGACCGCGCGCGGTCGACGCGGCGGCCTAGAAGCGCTTCCGGCGCTCGCCGTTGGCCGGCACGGTGACGCGCCAGATCGGCCGCCCGTCGCGCTTGGCATTGCCGCGTTCGCCCTCGCCGAGGTCGACCTCGACCAGCCTTGCTTCGGCCGAATCGTTGGTGATCACGACCTCGCTCCCGCCGATCGATTGGGGTTGGGTGTCGACCCGCAGGCCGGGCGCCTCGCCGAGCGGGATCTCGACTTCCTCGCCGACCGCCTTGTCGCCGGTAACCCCCTCGCCGAGCAGCAATTTCTTCTCGCCCCGGTCGCCGAGAAGCACCAGTTGCCCGGCCGGAAGCGGCACCCCGAGCCCCCGCGCCGCGCGATTTTCGAGGAGCAGCACGCGCTGCGCCGCGACGGGGCCACGAGCCGAACGACCTGCGCGATAGACGAACCGGACCGGCACCTCGGCGCGCTCGAGGAAACGGACCTGTTTCAGGCTGCGCGCGGCGACCGTCACCGGCTCGGAGAGGCGATAGAGTTTGAGGTCGCCGAGCTCCTCCTGCGCCGCGTCCATCCCGCCGCGTGCCGGAGCGGGCGGTGGAGGCGGCGGCGGGGGCGCGAGGGCGGACATCCCGATTCGGCTGCCAGTTACCACGATGTTCTCTGACACCATCGAAGCCGGCGTCGGCACGTCGAGCGGGATGTCGCTGGTCTTGCCCGCCGGCCAGCAGCGGAACGACAGTCGCGGGGACTGCGGCGCGGGCACGTTGGGCCGATCGAAATTCAGCCGCCCCGCGACCGCCTGGGTCGCCGCATTGACGAAGCTGGTCGGGTCGGCATTGGCGAGCGTCAGCCAGGCAGTCAGCCGGATCCGCCGCTCCGACGGATCGAGCTCGGCGACATAATTGGCCTGCCAGTCGAAATTGGTCGCGAGATAGGAGAGGGTCACGGTCGCTTCGACCGGCTGCGCGCTGCGGGTGCGGACCGAGAGCGTGGGCCTGGCCGACAGCCCTTCGGGCACCGCGTCGTGCACCAGGGCTTCGTTGAGCCCTGTGCAGCGCAAGGCTTCGATGCCCGCCGCAGTCTCCACTACCAGCGCCTGCGCTGCGCCGGAGCGGATCACCGCCTGTTCCTCGCGCACCCTGCCTGTCGCCCGGTCGGTGCGGCGGAGCGTGACCCGCTGGCCGAGTTGGCGCTCGATCAGCGATCCGGCCGAGAGCAGCAGCGCGTCGCGGTTCTTCTCGACCGCGCCGCCGGGCAGGCCGGTGACGATCGCGCTTTGGGGGATGATACCGCCGGCGACGCCCTCGAAGCGCAGGTCGGCGTCGCCCGCGGGCAGCCGCACCCGGCGCACTTCGCTGATCAGCGCCACCCCGTTCAGCCAGCCGAGATCCGGGCGCTGCTGCGCGGGGCGGTTGGGATCGCGGTAGAGCGTGACCGCGACCCGTGTCGGCGCTGCCGAAACGGCAACTGCCGGGGCGGTCACCACAGACGTGCCTGACTGCAGCGCAAGGGCAAGGAAGAAGAGGCTCACCGGCCTGCTCGCCCGCTCAGTAGCGCGTGTCGAAGGCGGCGTTGACCTCGGCGCGGCCATTGGCCGGGATCGTGACCGACCAGACATATTCGTCGGCGTTGCGGCGGCTGCCAGGCTGGCTCTGGCTGGCGACCCTGGCTTCGCCGTAGAGCCCCGACTGGGTCAGCAGCACCGTCACCGGCTGCGGGCGGGCATTGCTGAGTTCGTAGCGCATGGTCGTGCGCCACCAGTCGCCCAGCCGGTCGCCCGCGAGTTTGACGCGATTGACGACGATTGGCTGGACCTTGACGTCGAAGGCGTCGCCGATCGCCAGGCCCAGCTCCGAGCCCATCGGCGTATGCCCGATCTGCCGCTCGCCGACGAATTGCGGATTGCCGCGCAGGTCGCGCTGATAGAAGCGGTCGGTCCCGGCCGGAAGCGCAACGCCCAGCCCCTGCTCGCGCGAGGTCGAGAAGCGCAGCACGCTCGCTGCGCTGACCGGCTCGTCGAGCGTGTTCAGCCAGGGATTGGTGAACTCATAGGTCCGCGCGGCGGGCGTTCCCGCCACCTCGAGGAAGCTGACCTGCTTCTGCTGCGCCTGCGCGATCGTGGTCCGTTCGGCCAGCGGATAGAGGTAGAAATCGCCGAGCCGCTCGCGATTGGCGGTCTCGGTGCCGGCGCGGCGCAGCGGACGGCCGGGTGCAGGGGGCGGCGGGGGCGGCATGTAGCGTCCGCGTTCATAGTCTCGCTGCCCGTTCACAGTTCCAGCGACCAGTAGAATCTTGGCATTGCGATAGGCCGTGCCGCTCTGGTTGTTCAGCGTGATCCAGCCCTGCACGTCCATCGTCCCCTTGGACTCGTCGAACAGCGCGACATAATCGGCCGACCAGCCGAGGCCCGGGGTGAGATAGGTGAGCGTTACTGGCTGGCGGCCGCCGCTCGCGGCCGACAGCGTCACCGACAATGTCGGGCGCGGGCGAAGGCCCTCGGGGACCTTGTCGAAGATCACGCGGACGGGCAGCCCGTCGTCGCGCAGCACCTCGATCCGCTCGCCGATCTGGAGCACCACCCCGCCGTTGGCGGCGAGCACCCGGGCGCGTTCGCGGGTCTCCGCGCCGGTCGCGGGGTTGATCCGGACGATGGTGATGGTCTCGCCGACCGCCTTCTGCATCAGCGCGGCGGGGCTGAGCAGGTCATAGTCGAAATTCTGCTCGACGATGCCGAGGTTGTTGCCGGTCAGCGTCACGGTCTCGGCCCGGATCTGGGCCGACACATCGGGGAATTCCTGGCGCGAGCGGCCCGCGGGAAGCGGCAGCTCCCGGCGGTCTTGAACCAGGGCATTTCCGTTATTGTAGATCGTGACCGCGACATCGCCCTGGGCGCTGCTGCCGGGTGGCGGCACGCTTTGCGCCAGCGACGATGCCGCGGCGGTGGCGGCCAGCAGGCCAAGGACAAGCTTCATCAGGACGCTCCTCACCGAACAGGAGCGTAGCGTGTAACCTTGTCACATCGGCGTCAACGGGCGTGGCGCGGCTTTCCGCCGGTCGTGGCCGTGAAGCCACGCCCTGACCCGCTACCGTTCCTGTCGAGGCCGGCCCGGGCAACCAGGCGACCGCTCAGGCGGCGGGGGCGATGCCCTCGTCATTGTCTTCAGCGCGGGGCCGGCGGACGCGGCGGCGGGGGCGCGGAGCCTCCTCCTCGGTCTCGACGGCCGGATCCTCGGACACCGGACCGATCGCGGGCGGCAGGAAATCCGCGATGCCGGTCAACGCCGCTTCGTCCTGCCGCTCGTCCTCATTGGGCTCGTCCCGCTGCGGGCGGCGCTCGAGCCGCTCGCGGCGCGGGGCGCGCTCGGTGCGGTCGGCACGCTCGCCATCGGCGGGACGTGCAGCACGCTCGGGGCGATCGCCGTCGGCGCGCTGCGGACGCTCGTAGCGTTCGGCGCGCTCCGGGCGCTCGGTGCGTTCCGGGCGATCGCCGTCGTTGCGCTGAGGACGCTCGGCCCGCTCGGGGCGGCGCTCGTAATTTTCCTGGCGGGCCGGGCGATCCTGCCGTTCCTGCCGTTCCGGGCGAACCGGGCGCTGCTCGACCTGCTCGTCCTCGCCTTCGCCGTCATAATCGTCGTCGTCGTCGCCGAACTCGTCCTGCGACTGGCGCTGATCCTCGAAGCGCGGGCGGTTCTCGCCCAGCACCCGGAAATAATGATCCGCATATTGCAGATAATATTCGGTCTGGACGCGATCGCCGGCCTGCTGCGCGTCGCGCGCCATATTCTTGTATTTTTCGAGCAGCTGCGCGGCATTGCCACGGCTGCGCTGGTCGCGACTGTTGCCGCCCCCACCGCCACCGCTCATACCCCGCGGCTGCTGACCTCCACGACCGCGACGGCGGCCGTTCTGGCGATTGTTCATCAAGTGCCGTTTTTCCTTATCGCACTGGCGCCGAAACGAAACTTTCCATCAAAGCGCGTGATCCGTGTCGCCGCCTGCGGCCATGCCCGGCCGGAGCGGCGCCCCGTGTCGTCGTCTTCGCGCCCAGATTGGCAGCGGATCGGCCGATTTCGTCGGGGGGCAATGGGAGGCTGTTTTCGGTAAGCGGTCCCGTTACCACATCCGATGTAGCCTCGCGGCGAGGCTTTTCCAAGCGATTATTACAATGCCCCCATCAGCAAGGCGCGCGGACGCCCGCCAAGGTCGAGCTTCAGCGTCGGGGCGAGCCCCTGCGCCGCGAATAACGCCGCCGCGCTTTCCGCCTGCCGATAGCCGATCTCGACCGCCGCCAGCCCGCCTGGCGCGAGCAGTCCGGCAATGACCGGCGCAAGTCGGCGATAATCGTCGAGCCCGTCGCGCCCCGCGAACAGCGCCTCGGCCGGCTCATGCTCGGCCACCCCGGGCCCGAGCGGGTCGGTCAAGGCGACATAGGGCGGGTTGCATAGCAACAGGTCGAAGCGCTCACTCACGCCTTCGGCCCAATTGCCGATGCGGAATTGCGCGCGCTTCGCAAGCCCCAGCCGATCGGCATTACGCTGCGCAAAATCCAGCGCGACGTCCGAGCGATCGATCCCAAGCCCGGTCGCACGCGGCCACTGGTCGAGCGCGGCGAGCAGCAGGGTGCCGGGCCCGGTGCCGAGGTCGAGGATTCGCGCCGGACCCGCCTGCCCTTCGAAATGCTCGGCCGCAGCCGCGATCAGCGTCTCGCTGTCGGGCCGCGGAATGAGCACGCCGGGGCCGACCTCCAGCTCGATGTTCCAAAATCCGCGTAGGCCTATGATATAGGCCACCGGTTCGCCCGCGCAGCGGCGGTCGAGATAGGCTGCGAACAAGGCCGGAGGCGGGCCATCCGGGGGCGAGAGGATCAGTTCGTCGCGCTCGATGCCCAGCGCATGCGCCATCAGCAATTCGGCATCGAGCCGCGGGCTGTCGGTGCAGTCGGGCAAGCGGCGCACCGCCTCGTGCAGCGCGCGCTCGACCGGCTTCATTCGTCGTCGAGCCCGGCCAGCCGCTGCGCCTCGTCTTCCGAAATCAGCGCCTCGGTCAGTTCTTTCAGGCCGGGCCCTTCGAGTATTTCGGGCAGTTTGTGCAGCGTCAGATTGATGCGGTGGTCGGTCACGCGGCCTTGCGGGAAATTATAGGTGCGGATGCGTTCGGAGCGATCGCCCGAGCCGACCATCGACTTGCGCGCGCCGGCCCGTGCGCTGGCCAGCCGCTCACGCTCCAGCTCGAACAGGCGCGTCCGTAACACCTTCAAGGCCTTGGCCTTGTTCTTGTGCTGCGATTTCTCGTCCTGCTGGATGACCACGAGGCCGCTGGGCAAGTGGGTGATCCGAACGGCGCTGTCGGTGGTGTTGACCGACTGGCCTCCGGGCCCCGACGAGCGATAGACGTCGATCCGCAAATCGGCGTCGTTGATCTGGACGTCGACCTCTTCGGCCTCGGGCAGCACCGCGACGGTCGCCGCGCTGGTGTGGATCCGCCCGCCGCTTTCGGTCGCGGGAACGCGCTGGACGCGGTGCACCCCGCTCTCGAATTTCAGCCGCGCGAACACACCGTTGCCGGCAATCGAAGCGACCGCCTCCTTGTAGCCGCCGACCTCGGGCTGGGACGCGCTGATCAGCTCGAACTTCCAGCCGTTCAACTCGGCGAAGCGCTGGTACATGCGAAGGAGATCGCCCGCGAACAGCGCCGCTTCGTCGCCCCCCGTGCCCGCGCGCACTTCGAGCATCGCCGCGCGCTCGTCGGCGCTGTCCTTGGGCAGCAATTGGATGGCCAGCGCGCGCTCGGCGGCAGGCAGCGCCTCCTCGATCAGGGCGAGCTCCTCGGCCGCCATTGCGCGCAATTCCTCGTCGCCGTCACGGCTCATCGCGCCCAAAGATTCGCGCTCGGCCCGCAGGCGGCGCACTTCGCGCGCGGCGGCAGCGACCGGCTCGACCTGCGCATATTCCTTGCTGAGTCGGACGAAGTCGTCTGGGGCAAGGTCGCCCGCCGACATCGCCGCGGACAATTCCTGGCGCTTGGACTCGATCTGCGCGATCCGGGCAGAGGAAATGGCGCTCATGCGAAGGTCGCAATCACTTCGTCAGCGATGGAGCTGACCTGGTCGAGAACCACGGCTGAAGCCCCCGAACCACGTTGACTTTTGTTTAGCAATCCGTCTCGAAGGGAGAGAGAATAGGTCTGCAGGGCATTCAAGCGCTGGGCTTTGTCGAAGCGCTTCCGAGGGCTTCCAGTGACCAGCAGCTCACACCGCAGTCCCGATTTTCGCAGGGCCGACGCCACTGCAACCGCCGCTTTTTCCAAACTGGCATCTTCGGCCACGACGACCACGTCCGAACGCTCCACTTCGGGCGCGTCGATCATCATGCTCAATCGCTCGATCCCCGCCGCCCAGCCGATCGCCGGGGTGTGGGGGCCGCCGAGCGCCTCGACCAGCCCGTCATAGCGGCCGCCGGCCAGCACCGTCCCCTGCGCGCCCAGCGAATCGGTGACGAATTCGAACGCGGTGTGGCGGTAATAATCGAGCCCGCGGACCAGTCGTGGTGCGCGCTCCCAGGCAACCCCGGCGGCATCGAGCCCGGTGGTCACTGCAGCGAAGAAGTCGCTCGCCTCGCTCGTCAGATAGTCGTCAATCACCGGCGCCGAATCGACGATCGGCCAATCCTGATGCGCCTTGCTGTCGAGGATCCGCACCGGATTGCGGTCGAGCCGGTCGCGGCTGTCTTCGCTCAGATCGGCACGGTGCGCCGCGAAATGCGCATGCAGCGCGTCGCGCCACGCCGCCCGCGTCGCGGGATCGCCGAGCGTGTTCAGCTTGCACACGATATTCTCGCCGATCCCAAGCTCCCTCAGCAATTGGTCGGCGAAGCACAATACCTCGACGTCCGCCTGCGGCTCAGCCGCGCCCAGTATCTCGGCGTCGAGCTGGTGGAACTGGCGGAAGCGCCCCTTTTGCGGGCGCTCGTAGCGGAAGGCCGGACCGTGGGTCGCGACCTTCAAGGGCGCGAACTGCTGCCAGCCCTCGCTGAGATAAGCGCGGGCAATGCCGGCGGTGAACTCGGGCCGCAAAGTGACGCTGTCGCCCGAGCGGTCCTCGAACGAATACATTTCCTTCGACACGACGTCGGTGGTCTCGCCCATCGTCCGCGCGAACACGGCGGTTGGCTCAAGCACCGGCACCTCGACCCGCTTGAAGCCGAACAGCCGACGCACGCGGTCGAAGGTCTCGACCACCTTCATGAAGCGATCGGCCTCTTCGCCGAGCAGGGATTGGGTGCCGCGAATGGGCTGGGGAGTGTTCGCCATGGACCGCAAGGCCCCTAGCCCCGTCGCGTCGGATTGGCTAGGCGGCGCGCCGACCAGGAGTTTTGCTTCCATGAATCTCGAACTCGTCCCCGCCGGGGACAATCCGCCCGAATCGATCAATGTCGTCATCGAAGTGCCGATCGGCGGCGAGCCGGTGAAATATGAGCTCGACAAGAAATCGGGCGCGATCTTCGTCGACCGCATCCTCCACACCGCGATGCGCTATCCGGCCAATTACGGCTTCGTGCCGCATACCTTGGGCGAGGATGGTGACCCGCTCGACTGCCTGGTGATGAGCCGCTGGCCCTTCATGCCCGGCTGCGTCGTCCGCGCCCGCCCGATTGCGGTGCTGTTCCTCGAGGACGAGGCCGGCGGCGACGAGAAACTGCTCGCCGTGCCCGAGATCAAGACCTCGCCTTATTACACCGACGTCTCCGAGGGCGACCATCTGCCCCCGATCGTGCTCGATCAGATCGCGCACTTCTTCACCCACTATAAGGATCTCGAGCCCGAGAAATGGACCCGCGTCGGTCATTGGGGCGGACGCGAGGATGCGATCAAGGTGATCCTCGATGGCCTGGAGCGGGCCAAGCGCGAGGGGTTCTAGGCCAAGTCGCGTCGTCCCGGCGCAGGCCGGGACGACCCTTCAGTTGGCCCGCGGCCCGGCCCCCGCCCGCTGCCGAAAACGCGTCGGCAGGAATAGCTTGCGCAGCGACACCGACACCGTCCGCCCGGTCGGATCGAGCAGGTCGCGCTGGTAGTTGAGCGGCGTACCGCCCAGCGCATCGCGCACCCTCGGCTTGGCGTCGAAGATGTTGTTCAGTTCGAGCCGGACCTGCGTTCCGCGCAGCCACGGCTGCTTTGCGACCAGCCCGATCTGCTCGCCCAGATTGGCGAACAGCCGGAAATTGGCCGTCGCCAGCGGCGAGAAGCGCAAGCTCCCGCTCGGCCCGCCCGCAACCTGCGTCGCGCTGCGCCAATTGCCCGACAGGCGAGCGCCCAGCCCGTTGTTGAACCAGCCGCCTTCCAGCTCGACATTGTGGCGCGCCCGGCCCCCGCCGCCGTCGACCGCCTCGCCCGACAGATAGTCGATGATCGGCACGCCCGGACGGATCAGCACTTCGTCCTGCAAATTGACGCTGTGATAGAGTGACAGCTGCAAGCGACCGCCCAGTCCTCCGCCGAAGCCACCGCCGCCAAAGGCACCAAAACCGCGGCCGCCGCTGCCGACACCTCCACCACCGGCAGCACCGCGAGGACGTCCTTCACCCTCGACCCGCACGGTCGGAGGGGTCGTCGTCCCCGGCGCCGTTCCCGGAGGCGCCGCACCGGGGCGGGGCGGGGCGCCGAAACTGCGGCGCAATTGCTCGATCTGGCTTGCTGACGGCCGCCGCGACCGCAACGGCTTGGAGAAGTTGAACCCGTAGCGGAGGTTAGCCCGCTCGGCTGCCGCGAAATTGACCGGGCGCAGATCCGCGAACAGCAGATTGCCCGCCGTGTCGCGCACGAAGCGCTCGGGGAAGGCCGCCTGGATCGCGGAGGTCGGCCCGGGGAAACCCGACACCGGATCGTCGAGCCGCGAGCGAGTGTAATCGACCCGCAGATCGAGGTCGGTCTCGGCCAGCGGCTTCCACGTGCCGCCGACCTTCCACACCGTGCGCCGGTCGGCCCGCAGCCCCGGATTGCCCCCGGTCAGCGCGGTGATGGTCGCCGTGGTCCCGCGCACGAAGTCGAAGATCCGGCTGCCCGGCGTCTCCAGCAACGGGTCGCCAAGCTGCGCGAGGCCGGGCGCGCCCTCCTCGCGGGTCCAGCTGCCGATCAGGTTGAGGCGCTCGACCGGCGACCAGTTCGCGCCGCCGCCATAGGTCCACAAGGTGCCGAAATCGCTCAACCGCTCGACCTCCGCATTGGCGTTGAGCGTGAAATTGCCGATTGCCGACAGTGGCCCGTTGCGTCGGAAAATGGGGAAATCGGCATTGACCGCCGCGCCGACGCGGTCGCGCCCGAGGTCACTCGGCGTCACCAGCAGCCCGCGCACCGAGCGGCTTTCGAGATCGCGGGTATCGGCCGACAGGCGGATCGTCACGTTGGAACGGCCGGCAGGCAGTTCCGCCAGCGGCCCGTTCAGCACGACCGCGACATTGCCGAAGCGATTAAGCGCGCGGCTGCGATCCTCCCGGTCGAGCGGGGCGATGCTGCGTTCGCTCTGCGTCACGCTGCGGCTGATCTCATACGCCCCATCGGCCGACCAGCGCCAGCGATCGCGGTTGCCGTTGAGCGCGAAGCCCAGGCGGCCGGTGTCGGTTGCGCTGTGGCGGTCGAGCGCGGAGAGGCCGCTCGCGTCGGGCCCGAACAGGCTGTTGGACGTGACCCGCTCCAGGCGCGCATCGAGCGTCGCTCCGATATCG
>JANPKL010000077.1:0-2315 GCA_031425975.1 Sphingomonas sp. | reverse complement strand
CTCCTCCCCGAAGCCGAGCGCAAGGCCAAGGGCAAGATCATCATGGCGACCGTGAAGGGCGATGTTCACGACATCGGCAAGAACATCGTCGGCGTCGTGCTCCAGTGCAACGGGTATGACGTGATCGACCTTGGCGTGATGGTGCCGTGGACGACGATCCTCGCTTCGGCCAACGACAACAAGGCGGACATGATCGGGCTGTCGGGCCTGATCACGCCGTCATTGGACGAGATGGTGACCGTCGCCGAGGAAATGCAGCGCGCGGGCATGACCATGCCGCTGCTGATCGGCGGGGCGACCACCTCCAAGGTGCACACCGCGCTCAAGATCGACCCCGCTTACGAAGGCCCTGTGATCCACGTGCTCGACGCCAGCCGCGCGGTGGGGGTGGCCTCCAAGCTCCTCTCCGACACCCAGCGCGACGAATATGTGGCGCAGGTCGAGGACGAATACATCCATGTGCGCGATGCGCGCGCGGGCAAGTCGCAGAGCGTGCTGCTCAGCCTCGATGACGCGCGCGCGAACTTCTTCGACGCCTACCTCTCCGACAAGCCCGCCCCGCCCGAACAGCCCGGCGTGCATGTCTTCCCCGACTGGGACCTGACGCATCTTCGCGGTTTCATCGACTGGACGCCGTTCTTCCGTGCGTGGGAGCTGCACGGCAATTACCCCGCTATCCTCACCGACGAGGTGGTCGGCGAGACCGCGACGCAATTGTTCGCCGATGCCAACGCGATGCTCGACCAGCTGATCGCCGAGAAGTGGCTCACCGCGCGCGGCGTTGCGGGCCTGTGGCCCTGCGCGCGCGACGAGGATGATGTGACCATCCACCTCCCCGAAACCGAGGAGCACGTCCGCCTTCCCTTCCTGCGCCAGCAGGTCAAGAAGTCGCGCGACCGGGCCAACATGTGCCTTGCCGACTTCATCGATCCCGATGGCGACTGGATCGGCGGCTTTGCGGTCGGCAGCCATGGGATCGACTCCCACTCCGAGCGTTTCCAGGCGGACAAGGACGACTATTCCGACATCCTCCTGAAGGCGCTCGCCGACCGTTTCGCCGAGGCCTTTGCCGAGGCGCTGCACCAGCACGTGCGCACCACGCTGTGGGGCTATGCGCCGGGCGAGCAGCTCACCTGCGAGGCGCTGATCAAGGAAGAATATCGCGGTATCCGCCCCGCGCCGGGCTATCCTGCGTGCCCCGATCACAGCTTGAAGCCGATCCTCTTCGACCTGCTCGATGCGCCTGCCAATGCTGGCCTGACACTGACCGAAAGCTTCGCGATGTGGCCGACGGCGGCGGTGAGCGGCTTCTACTTCGGCTACCCCGAAAGCCAGTATTTCGGCGTTGCTCGCGTCGGCCGCGACCAACTTGAGGACTATGCGGCACGGCGCGGGGTGAGCGTCGAGCAGGCCGAACGCTGGCTCAGGCCGAATCTCGATTGACGCAGGCTGCGGGGCGGCGATGATGCGCGGCATGATCCGCCGCTTCCTCGCCGCTCTCGCGTTTGTCGCCGCTCCCGCCGCCGCGCAGGAGGCTGCGCCTCCGCCCGCGACCGTGGTGGTCACCTTCGACCGCGAGAGCATCCGCCCGCTTATCGTGGAGGGGCTGGCGAACAAGGAAACCGGCCGCGCGGTCGAGGCCAATGATCCGGTGCGGATCGCCAGCATCTCCAAACTGATCATGGGCCTCACGGCGCTGCGGCTGATGGACGAGGGCAAGCTCGATCTCGACCGCGATGTCTCCGGATATCTCGGCTGGCAGCTGCGCTCGCCCTACCACCCCGACGCGCCCGTCACGCTCATGCACCTGATGTCGCACCGCGCGGGGCTGTCCGACAAAGCGGGTTACAGCATCCCGCTCGGCGAGAGCCTTGAAGCGAAGCTCGCCGACCCTGCCGCGTGGCGCCCAGTCGGTCCTCCGGGCGAGGCGGTGTTCGAATATGCCAACCTCGGCTCGCCGATCGTCGCGACGGTGCTGGAGGCGGCATCCGGCGAACGTTATGATCGGCTGGTTGAGCGGCTGGTGTTCAGGCCGTTGGGGGTGAAGGTCTGCTTCAACTGGGTGGGCTGCGATGCCGACATGCAGGCGCGCGTCGTGACGCTTTACCGCCATACCGGAGAGGTTGCGGCGGACGGGCCCGAGCGCCTTCCGCCGAACTGCACCATTCCTGTGCCCGATGGTGCGGCGTGCAACCTCGACGCTTACGTCCCCGGCACCAATGCCTCGATCTTCTCGCCGCAGGGCGGGGTGCGGATCGGAATGATGGACCTCGCGAAGATCGGGCAAGCGTTCGGTGAAGGCCGTGCATTCTTCT
>JANPKL010000076.1:0-8508 GCA_031425975.1 Sphingomonas sp. | reverse complement strand
ACCGGCATGGTGCGGGGCAGCCCCGAGGGCATCCGGTCGTAGATGGTTGGCCGGCCCTTGGGGTCGAAAGCGGCGGTGAGGCAGCCGGGCGGCTTGTGGAAGCGCCACAGCCGGGCGGCGGCGGGCGGGGCGACCGCCTTGCCGTCGACGGTCACGCCCTTCAGATCCATCAACAACGTCGCGGGGGTGGTCAGGACATCGCCGTCGATCGCGATTCGCCCTTCCGCGATCATCCGCTCGATATCGCGGCGCGACGCGATTCCGGCGCGGGCCAGCAATTTGGCGATTCGCTGTTCGCCATCCTCCCGCGCAAGCGGAGGCCCTTTACGCGCTGTGGCGCTTGCGCCACGGCGTGGCGGGCGTGCGCCGGTGCGGTCGGGACCTTGCGGACCGCCGCGGCCTGTCGTTCGTTGCGGGGGCAAGTCAGTTTCCTTTGGGGCGATGCGAATGCTGTTCGGCAAGCAGAGACGGAACGTCAAGCGCATCCTCATCGTCGAGGACGAGCCGCTGGTCGCGTTCGACAATGAATTGATGGTGGCGGGCGCGGGATATCAGGTGGTGGCGACGGTGGACAGGGTGCGCGACGCTCTGGCCGTGATGCACAAGGAACTGGCGGCGGGCGAGGGGGAGGGCGGGGTCGACCTTATCCTGACCGACGTCTCGCTGGCGGGCGAGCGCGATGGCTGCGACCTGGCGCGGGAAGCTGCGAAGCTCGGCGTCCCGGTGCTGTTCGCCACCGCCACGCCGCCCAGGGATGCCGACCAGCTGTCGCTCGGCGTCTTGCTGAAACCCTATAACGAGCGCCGCTTGAAAGCAGCACTGAAGGCGGTCGAGCAGATGCTGGCGGGCAAGTTCAACGTCGCCGCGCCCGAGGGCGTCATCCTTTATCCCCCGGTCGCCGCCGACGACTGATCCGCCACGCACTCACCCCCTGTTCAGCGGGCTTGCGGCTGCTAGGTTGTCGCGAGAAAAGCTCTGACAACCGAAAAGGGACGATTGATGGCGAGTGCGGCGGACGCAACAGCGCTCGGGTGGCGGCGGCATCTGCCGGAGGGCGTTCGTCCTTACACCGAGGCAGAACCGATTGCCGCCTTCATGCTCGGCGTCTCGTCGGGCTTTCCCTATGCGATGATTGGCGCGACGCTGACCACGCGCCTGGCCCAGGACGGGATCACCAAGTCGACGGTGACCACTTTCGCGCTGGCTTTCCTGATCTACAATCTCAAATTTTTGTGGGCCTGGATGGTCGATGGCGTCCGCCTCCCGATCCTCGGGCGGCTCGGCCAGCGGCGGTCCTGGCTGATCCTGGCCGGGACGCTGGTCATCGCCGCAGTGGTCAATCTGGCGCTCCAGGACCCCAGCACCAACATCTATCAGACTGCCATCGCCGCAGTGCTGGTGGGGGTCGCCGGCGCGACCTACGATATCGTCATCGACGCCTATCGGATCGAAATCCTCAAGCCGCGCCAGCTCGGCATTGGCTCTGGCATGAACCAATATGGCTGGCGGATCGGTTCGGTCGCCGCGGCTTCGCTGGCGCTGGTGCTGGCCGACCGCGTCGGCTGGAGCGCCGCCTATCTGGCATGCACCGTATTCGCGCTGCCCGCGATGCTGACCGGACTGGTCATGGGCGAGCCGGCGCGCCACCGCGATCCGGTCGTCCGCAAGGGAATGGCCCAGGCGTTATCCGCCGTCTGGGGGCCATTCGCCGAATTCTTCAAGCGGCAGGGTGCCTGGCTGGTCCTGCTGTTCGTGCTGTTGCACAAGATCGGCGATACGCTGGGTCAGCTGGTGCTGCGCCTGTTGCTCGACGACATGGCCTATACCAATGACGAAATCGCGATCTACGATGTCGGGGTCGGCTTCTGGGCCTATCTCATCGGCATCTTCATCGGCGGCATCCTCTACACGCGCATGGGGCTCAAGCGTTCAGTCTTGCTGAGCCTCGTCCTGATGGGCGTGAGCAATGCGACGTTCGCGCTGCTGGCGGCGGGCGGTAAGAGCAATCTTGGCCTCGCCGGTGTCATCCTGTTCGAGAATATCGCCAGTGGCATTGGTGGCGTGGTGGTGGTCGCTTACTTCTCCGCGCTCTGCAACCTGCGCTTCACTGCCTCGCAATATGCCTTGATTTCGGCCGCCGCGAGCATCGTCGGTCGATTGCTCACCGGCACCACCGCCGGAACGATGGTGGAAAGCATTGGCTGGGTGAATTTCTATTTGGTGACCACTTTGGCCGCGCTGCCCGGAATCATCCTCTTCTGGTTGATGATGCGATCGGGCCTGGTCGACAGCTCGATCGGTTCGGCCGGAATGGAGGGCGAAGGCGATGCGCGGGCCGACAGCAGCAGCGCCGCCAACGTCAGTCCGGCACCTCCCCGTTGAGCGCCAGCACTTCGCCCGCGAGGTAGAGAGAGCCGGCAATGAGGATCGCGGCGTCGGCGGGGACGGCAGCAATGGCGTGAGCCAGGCTCGCATGCGCGGCAGCCGGGAGGCCAAGGCGCGCGGCGACCTCGGCAATCGCTTCGGCCGGCAGCGCAAGCGGATGGTCGAAACCAACCGCATGGACCTTGGCCGCAAGTCCGCGAAACGGCGCGAGCATTCCGGCCGGCTCCTTGGTCGACAACGCCCCGGCAATCAGGTGCAATGGCCGACCTTCGGCAAGGGGAACGATCGCCAGCGCAAGCGCCTCCGCGGCCTGCGCATTGTGGCCACCGTCGAGCCAGACGTCGCGGCATCCGACCAGGGGACCAACCCCAAGCTTTTGCAGGCGCGCAGGCCAGCGCGCGGTCATGGCATCGGCAAGGGCATCCTCCGGGACCGCCAGCGCCGACTGGTGGCGCAGCATGGCGAGGGCGAGCGCGGCATTGTCGGCCTGATGCGCGCCCGGCAGGCTGGGCAGCGGCAGGTCGAGCGCCCCGTCCGCATCCTCGTAACGAAGACGCTCGCCGACCGAGCGGCTGTGCCACTGCCCGCCCTGCACCAGCAACGGAGCGCCGACCGCAGCAGCGACCGCGCGTATCCTCGCCGCGGCCTCGGGCGCCTGCACCAGCGTGACCAGGCTCACTCCGCGCCGCGCAATTCCCGCTTTCTCTCCCGCAATCTCCGCCAGCGTTTCGCCGAGCCACTGTTGATGATCGAGCCCGAGCGCGGCGATGCCCGTGACGATCGGTGCAGCCACGACATTGGTCGCATCGAGCCTGCCGCCCATGCCCACCTCCAGCACGACCGCATCGGCGGGGGTCCGGGCAAAGGCCAGAAAGGCGGCCGCGGCGGTCGCCTCGAAAAAGCTCGGGGCGAGATCATGCCCGGCGTCGAGCACTTCTTCCAGCAGGTCGGCCAACGGTCCGTCCTCGATCAGTCGTCCCGCCAGCCGGATGCGCTCATTGAAGCGCACCAGATGCGGCGACGTGAAGACATGGACACGGTGCCCCGCGGCCTCGAGCGCGGCGCGGAGGAATGCGGTGGTCGACCCCTTGCCGTTCGTCCCCGCGACATGAAGCACCGGCGGTAATGCCCGCTCGGGATTGCCAAGGCGGTCGAGCAATATGGTGATGCGCTCGAGCCCGAGCCGGTCGCCTCCGGGCGAAAGCAGGGCTAGCCGGTCGAGCTGCGCCTGGACGCCCGGATGATCCGAGCGAGCACCGTCGGCCATTAGGCCGCCGCTCTCTCCGCTGGGCTCAGATAGTCCAGCAACTGCCCAAGTCGCGCGCGCAAATCCCCCCGCGCGACAACCATGTCGACCATCCCGTGGTCGAGCAGATATTCGGCGCGCTGGAAGCCCTCGGGCAGTTTCTCGCGGATGGTCTGCTCGATCACCCGCTGTCCGGCAAACCCGATCAACGCACCCGGCTCGGCCAGCTGCACGTCGCCCAGCATGGCGTAGCTGGCGGTAACCCCGCCCGTGGTGGGATCGGTCAGGACGACGATATAGGGAAGGCCCGCTTCGCGCAGCAGTTCGATCGCCACGGTGGTGCGCGGCATCTGCATCAGGCTCAAAATGCCCTCCTGCATGCGCGCGCCGCCCGCCGCGGTGAAGACGATATAGGGCAGCCGGGCGTCGATCGCGCGGCGCGCACCGGCGAGGAAGGCCGAGCCCACCGCGACCCCCATCGACCCGCCCATGAAGGCGAAATCCTGCACCCCGACGACCGCTTCATGGCCCTCGATCGAGCCGGTGGCGACCAGGAAGGCGTCGCGCTGCTCGGTCGCGGTGCGGGCGGCCTTGAGGCGGTCGACATAGCGCTTGGTATCGCGGAACCGCAGCGGGTCCTCGCGCACGTCGGGCACGGGCACGAGCGCGAACTCGCCGCGATCGAACAGGAACTCGAAGCGGGTGCGCGCGCGGATGCGATCATGGTGATCGCAGCGCGGGCAGACCTGCAGATTATCCTCCCATTCCTTGGTGAAGACCATCGTCTCGCACTTCTTGCACTTGTGCCACAGCGTGTCGCTGGTCTGGCGCTTGGGCAGGAAGGAGATCGAGTTGCGGACCCGGCTGAGCCAGCTCATGGATAGTGGACCTCGTGGTGATGCGTCAGGCGCTGGCGGGTAGCGGGGCCGGGGCCATGAGGGAAGCGGCGATGGCCTCGGCTGCCCCGCGCGGGTCGGGTGCGGCGGTGATGGGACGGCCGATGACCAGCATCGAGGCGCCCCGCGCCAAGGCTTCGGCGGGGGTCATCACGCGCTTCTGGTCGCCCACGTCAGCACCGGGGGGACGCAGGCCGGGCACGACGAAGTAGCCGCCCGGCCAGACGCCGCGAACGGCGGCAAGTTCGGCGCCCGAGCAGACGATCCCGTCGCAGCCGGCGTCGCGGGCCAGCTCGGCCAACCGCACGACGTGGGACTGCGGGTCGCCCGTCACCCCTGTTTCGCCCAGATCCGCCGCATCGAGGCTGGTGAGCATAGTCACCGCAACCACCTTTGTCGCGGTTGGTGCTGCAGCCCGCGCCGCCTCCATCATCGCCCGTCCGCCCGCCGCGTGGACGGTAATGACGGCTGGCTCGAGCGGGGCGAGCGCCGCCACCGCCTTGGCCACGGTATTGGGAATGTCGTGGAGCTTGAGGTCGAGGAAGATCGGCACGCCGTGTGAGCCGAGCTTCCGAACGCCGTCAGGCCCATTGGCGACGAAGAATTCGAGCCCGAGCTTCAGTCCGCCGATGGTTCCGCGCAGCGCCTCGGCCAGCCGTTCGGCCTCGCCAGGATCGGGCGTATCGAGCGCGACGAAGACCGGAGACCTCATGGCGTGGGCTCTGGAGCGGGGACCGGTTCGGGCAATACCGCCGGGGTCGGTGCGACCGGATTGGCTACCCCGGTTCGCCGCTCGGCGCGCCACATCTTCGTACGCAGCCACAGGAAGGTCGGCACAAATCCCGCCAGCACGGCCAGGAGGAAC
The DNA here is from genome assembly GCA_031425975.1 of Sphingomonas sp. Classification (GTDB taxonomy): domain Bacteria; phylum Pseudomonadota; class Alphaproteobacteria; order Sphingomonadales; family Sphingomonadaceae; genus Sphingomicrobium. Next base: position 3,116 of record JANPKL010000076.1, on the reverse strand, counting down.
AGCAACGGTAGCTTGATGTCGGCCTGCAGGCTGCCCCAAAGATTGACGGTCACGTCGAACCAGTTGTTGCGGGCGATGATCGCCAGGAACACCGACAGCACGACCCAGAAGAGCGTTCGCAGAAATTGCATCGGAGCGCAGTTTAGCCGCAAGGCCGGGCGAAGGCCAGCTTGGGCTGCGTTCGTCGCCTTCAGCCTTCGTCTCGCCGCAGCCGCAACGACTGCCGGTTGAGCCCTGCGACGGGGGGCGACAAGACCGGCGGCCGGGGAGGACTGGTTTTCTTGAGGAAAAGTGTTTGGGCCGGCGGTGCGGCCGTCCTGCTGATGGCGGGTGCGCTCGCCAGCATCAGGATCGTCGAGCCTGCGCAGAGCGCGGCGGCGGTCGATCCGATGGTCGCGGCGCGCGCGGTCAACATGCGCCTCGCCAAGCCCCAGCCCGCGGCCCGCCAGCGGATCGACTATGCCGCGCTCGATGCCCGGTTGAAACGCCTGGCCGAGCGGCCGACGATGGTCGGGCTGGCGGTCGGCGTAGTCGAGAACGGCCGGATCACCTTTCTCTCGGGCTATGGCGAGACGCTCGCCGGCTCGGGCGAGAAGGTCACCCCCGACACCGTTTTTCGCTGGGCCTCGGTCAGTAAGGGCGTCGCCGGCACGATGGTTGCCAAGCTTGCGGAGGAGGGCAAGATCAACCTTGGCGGGCCCGTGGTCGATTATGCGCCGGGCTTGAAGTTGCCCGGCGGCAACGAATATCGCGCCAGTGTCGCCGACGTGCTCAGCCACCGGCTCGGCCTCTATCGCAATGCCCTCGACAACAAACTGGAGGAGGGCCAGTCCCCGCAATTCCTGCGCGCCGAACTGGCGACGCTCAACGCCATCTGCCCGCCCGACACCTGCTGGTCCTACCAGAATATCGCCTTCGATTCGGCCAGCGACATGGTCGCGCGCGCCACCAGCCAGACCTATCCGGAGGCCGTCGCCGCGCGGCTGTTCGCGCCGATCGGCATGACCAGCGCCAGCATGACGCGCGAGGGACTGGTCTCAAGCGCCAGCTGGGCCCGCCCGCACAGCGTCGGCCGCCGCCCCCTGGAAGTGCTCGAACCTTATTATCGCGTGCCCGCGGCGGGCGGGGTCAACAGCAATATCAAGGACCTGGCGCTGTGGATGCTGGCGCAGGTCGGCGCCATGCCCAATGTGCTTTCGCCCCGCCTGCTCGAGACCATCCATGCGCCCTTGGTCAGAACCCCGGGTGAGCGCGGGCGGCTGCGCAAGTTCCTCGAGCGGGTCGGCGACGCCCATTACGGGCTCGGCTGGCGCTCCTATGATTATGCCGGACACCGCATCGTCGGGCATCGCGGCGGGGTCGCGGGCTATCGCTCGCTGATCCTGTTCGACCCCTGGCTCAAGAGCGGCGTGGTGGCGCTATGGAATTCGAACACCAGCCAGCCCGGCGGGCTCGAATTCGAGGTCATGGACATGCTCCACGGCCTCGAATTCCGCGAATGGATGGAGCTCGACAAGGGCGGCGCCCCGAGTCCCGAACCCGCCGCCGAGGATGTCGCCACCATCGGCAGCGGGGAGCGGCGCTAGACCCCGCTGGCGAGATATTTCTCGAGGTCGGTACAGCCGCCGATCTTCTCGTCCTCGATCCAGATCAGCGGCGTGGTCGACACCCCGTGCTCGGTCTTGAAGGCGTCGACCTCCTCGCGCGTGGTGAGTTGATGCTCCTCGACCGCGAAGTCATTGTCCTCGAGCAGGCCAAGCGCGCGACGGCCCCAGGGGCATTCGTGCTCGGGCAGGACCATGCGGTAGATGGTGGCGGACGGCATGCGCAGATTTCCTTCAGAAGCGTGAGTGCGTGAAGCGCAGCGCGGACGCGCCGGTTCCCCCCATCGCCTTTCCGCGCGGTTTTTGGCGGACCAGTGGCCAAATCGCGCATCTGCCGCTATGGGCCCTTCCCATGCCTCATGATCATCTTCCAGCCGCCCTTGCGCGGGCCCTTGCCGCGCGTGGTTACGATACGCTCACTGAAGTTCAGACGCAGGCTTCCGCCGCCGATGCCGCGGGGCGCGACCTGATCGTCTCCGCCCGCACCGGTTCGGGCAAGACCGTCGCCTTCGGCCTTGCCATGGCGGGGGAGCTGATCGGCGCGGGCGAGACTCTGCCCTTCGCGCTGAAGCCGCTGGCGCTGGTCATCGCCCCGACCCGTGAGCTGGCGCTGCAGGTCTCGAACGAGCTCGAATGGCTGTACGCCGATGCCAAGGGCCGGGTCGTGACCTGCGTCGGCGGCATGGACCCCTTGAAGGAGCGCCGCGCGCTGCAGGGCGGAGCGCATATCGTGGTCGGGACGCCGGGCCGCCTGCGCGACCATCTCGAGCGCGGCGCGCTCGACCTGTCGGGCCTCAAGGTCGCCGTCCTCGACGAGGCCGACGAGATGCTCGACATGGGCTTCCGCGAGGAGCTCGAGGAAATCCTCGACGCGACCCCGGACGAGCGCCGAACCCTGCTGTTTTCGGCCACCATGCCGCGTCCGATCGTCGCACTGGCCAAGCGCTACCAGAAGAATGCGCTGCGGATCGAAACACTTGCCGCCGACGCCAGCCACAGCGACATCGCCTATCAGGCCGTCGCGGTGCGGCCGACCGACATCGAGCATGCGGTGGTCAATCTGCTGCGTTTCCACGATGCCGAGACCGCGATCCTGTTCTGCGCCACGCGCGATGCAGTGCGGCGGCTTCACGGCAGCCTGTCCGAGCGCGGGTTCGAGGCGGTCGCCTTGTCGGGCGAGCATAGCCAAGCCGACCGCAACAAGGCGCTGCAGGCGCTGCGCGACGGCCGCGCCCGCGTGCTGGTCGCGACCGACGTCGCCGCGCGCGGTATCGATTTGCCTTCGGTCACCCTCGTCATCCACGTCGAACTGCCGCGCGATGCCGAGGCGCTGCAGCACCGCTCTGGCCGCACTGGGCGGGCGGGACGCAAGGGCATCGCGCTGCTGATCGTGCCGGGAATGCGCCGCAAGCGGGTCGAGGGAATGCTGCGCATGGCGCGCATCCCGGTCGAGTGGCGCCAGGTGCCCACCGCCGACGAGATCCGCGCCAAGGACCGCGAACGGATGTTCGA
>JANPKL010000075.1:0-2845 GCA_031425975.1 Sphingomonas sp. | reverse complement strand
TGAGGATGCGTTCGGCGAGCGGATCGCCCGACTTGGCGAAGTCGAGCAGGATGCGGCCGAAAGCGGCCTGCGTGCTCTGCTCGTCGCCCTGCGGGGCGGGAAAGGCGGGAACGGTCCATGAGGTGAAGCCGCGCGGTTCCTTGTCGCGGCGGATGCGGGCGGCGGCGAGAAGCGCCTCGACGCCCTTCAAGGCATTGCCACCGAGACCGGCCAAGGGTTCCCACTCGGCGCCCTCGGGCACATCCATCGAGCGGGCGAGCGCGGCCATCTGCGTCGGGTTCATCAGCCCGGCGTGATTGTCCTTGTGGCCCGCGAACGGCAGGCCGTAGCCCTTGATCGTGTAGGCGATGAACATAGTCGGCACGTCGTCGTCGGCGGCGCGGAAGGCCTGCGTCAGCGTTTCGAGGCAGTGGCCGCCGAGGTTGGTCATGATGCGGCCGAGGGCCTCGTCGTCCTGCGCTTCGACCAGTGCCAGCGCAGGCTTGTCGTCGGCGAGGTCGCGGTTCAGCCGCTCGCGCCACGCGGGGCCGCCGCCATAGGTCAGCGCGGCATAGTCGACGTTGGGGCAGCTATCGATCCAGCGCATCAGCCGCTCGCCGCCGGGCTGGTCGAACAAAGCGCGCTGGAGGCGGCCGTGCTTCAAGGTGACGACGCGCCAGCCGCAGGTCTCGAAGATGTCGCCGAAGCGTTCGAACATGCGGTCGGCGCTGGTCGCATCGAGGCTCTGGCGGTTGTAGTCGACGATCCACCACAGGTTGCGGACGTCGTGCTTGTGGCCCTCGATCAGCGCCTCGTAGATATTGCCTTCGTCGAGCTCGGCGTCGCCGATCAGTGCCACGAAGCGCCCGCGGCGTTCGTCGGGGATGGCGTCGCGGGCCGAGAGCCAGTCCTGCACGAGGCTGGCGAACAGGGTGATCGCGACCCCGAGGCCGACCGAGCCGGTGGAGAAGTCGACCGGAATGCGGTCCTTGGTGCGCGAGGGGTAGCTTTGCGCGCCGCTGAAGCCGCGGAAATTGGCGAGGGTCGCGCGATCCTGGCTGCCGAGCAGGTAATGGATGGCGTGGAGCACCGGGCCGGCATGGGGCTTGACCGCGACCCGGTCATTGGGGCCGAGCGCGTCGAAGTAGAGCGCGGTCATGATCGCGGTCATCGACGCGCAGCTCGCCTGGTGCCCGCCGACCTTGAGACCGTCGGCGCTGGGCCGGACATGGTTGGCATGGTGGACGATCCAGCTCGACAGGAACCGCAGGCGGGCTTCGAGCGCGTCGAGGGCGGCGAGGTCGGGGGCGGCGAGGTCGGTGGCGGGCGAGTGAGGCATGTTGGTCGCCTAGCAGCAAGCGTCTTCCTGGCGAAGGCCGGGATCTCAGCGTATCTTGCGCGGCGCGGATGCTAAAGGCCTCTTATATTCCCGCGAGGGCGGGAGCCCAGTGCCTTCGCCAGTGAGGGTAGCAGGCACTGGGCTCCGGTTTTCGCCGGAGAACGGCGAGTTAGGCCAGCAGCCGGAGTGGATTCTCGATCAGAGGGCGGAGGGCGGCGAGGAAGGTGGCGGCGTCCCAGCCGTCGACCACGCGATGGTCGCAGGAGAGCGACAGGTTCATCCGCTTGCGGATCTCGATTTCGCCGGAGATCGGCACGACCTTTTCCTCGACCTTGTTGACCGCGATGGTGGCGACCTGCGGGGGCGAAATGACGGGAGTGGAGGCGATGCCCCCCATCGGCCCCAGCGAGGAAATGGTGAAGGTCGGGTTGGATAATTCCTCGCGGGTCGCCTTGCCGGTCTTCGCCGCCTCGGACAGGCGCGCGATCTCGGCGGCGAGCTGCCATACCGACAGCCCCTGCGCATCGCGGATCACCGGGACCATCAGGCCGTTGGGGGTCTGCGCCGCCATGCCCATGTGCACCGCGCCGTGGCGGGTTATCACATTGGCCTCGTCGTCATAGGTGGCGTTGATCATCGGATAGTCGGCCAGCGCGCGGGTCAGCGCGGTGATCAGGAACGGGAGCAGGGTCAGCTTGGGGTTGGACCCGCGATCGCGGTTCATCATCGCGCGCGCATCCTCGAGCGCGGTGACATCATATTCCTCGACCAGTGCGAAATGCGGGATGCGGCGCTTGGCCGCCTGCATATTCTCCGCGATCTTGCGGCGCAGGCCGACGACCTTGACCTGCTCGTCGGCACGGGGGGCGGCGGTGCGTCCCGTGACCTGCCCGCCATTGTAGAGCAGCCAGGCGTCGAGGTCGGCGTGGCGGATGTGAGCGCCGGTGTGCTTTACCTGCGCAAGGTCGATGCCGAGGTCGCGGGCGCGGGCGCGGACTGCGGGGGAAGTGAGGATGGCCTTCTGCTCCCCTCCCGCTTGCGGGAGCGGTTGGGGGCGGGGCTGTTCCTGGGAAGAAGGAAGGGGCTCGCGCTGCGCGCTTGCTCCCACCCCCCGGTCCCCTCCCGCGAGCGGGAGGGGAGAAGGATTATCCGCCACTTCCAGCACCGGCATGGCCGCTTGCTGCGCCGGCGTCGGCACCTCGGCGCCGTCGGCCAGCGGCACTTCCTCCTCGGCCGCCCCGAACGCGGCAGCTTCGGTCTCGATCTCGACCAGCACCGAGCCGATGGCGATCTGGTCCCCGACTTCGCCCGCGAGCTTGGTCACAATGCCCGCGACGGGCGATTCCATCTCGACGGTCGCCTTGTCGGTCATCATGTCGGCGAGCTGCTGGTCTTCCTCGACGCGGTCGCCGATCTTGATATGCCAGGCGACGATCTCGGCCTCGGCGATGCCCTCGCCGATGTCCGGCAGCTTGAACTTGTAGGTAGCCATCAGTCAGCCATGACCTTTTCTAGCGCTTGCCGCAT
>JANPKL010000074.1:0-1751 GCA_031425975.1 Sphingomonas sp. | reverse complement strand
ACGCGAGCACGGCGGGATCGCGTAAGGGGTCGCCGGACACCGCGACCAGGTCGCCGTAACGCCCGACCGCGATCGCGCCGACATCCTTCTCCCGGCCCAATGCCTGCGCGGCGTTGCGGGTGGCGGCCTGGATCGCCTCGAGCGGGGTCATCCCGTAGCGCACCATAGTCGCGAACTGACGCCCGGCGAGCGCATGCGGCATCACCCCGGCATCGCTGCCGAACACCATCTTCACCCCGGCCTTGTGCGCGGCGCGGAAATTTTGCCGCTGCAGCTCGCCGATCTCGCGATCCTTGCGCAAATTGTCTTCGAGCACACCGTTCTTCTTGCCTTCGGCCTGCGTGTAGTCGGTGTTGTAGATATCCATCGAGAAATAGCAGGGTCGTGCCCGCGCCGCGCACAGGCGGATGCCTTCCGCGTCCGCCAGGCTGGCATGTTCGATGGTGTCGATGCCGGCGCGGACCGCGCGCTTGATGCCCTCGGCGCCGTGAGCGTGGGCGGCGACCCGCAGTCCCCATTGATTGGCTTCCTCGGCGATCGCGCGCAATTCGCCCTCGGACAGTTGCGGCTGGCCGGGCTCGGTATTGCGCGAGAACACGCCGCCGGTGGCGCAAACCTTGATCACCTCGGCACCGAATTTGCGCTGACGCCGAACCTGGTGGCGCAGTTCCTCGGGGCCGTCGCCGATCCCCTCCTCCTTGCCGGCCTTTTCGAGGCTGGGGGGAAGGAAGGTCGAATCGCAATGACCGCCGGTGGCGCCGATCGAATAGCCTGCGGGCACAATCCGGGGGCCGACCGCATAGCCATTGTCGATCGCCTGCTTCAGCCCGACGTCGTTGCGATTGCCCGAGCCGACGTTGCGGACGGTGGTGAAGCCGGCCGCAAGCATCGCCTGGCCGTTGCCCACCGCGGTCATGCCAAAGAAGCTGTCGGTGAATTCGAGGTCGCGATAGCCGCCGATGTCGGCCGGGCTGTCGAGGTGGACATGCATGTCGATAAAGCCCGGCAGCAGCGTCCGGTCGCCAAGATCGATATGCCGAACATCGCTTCCCCAGCGCACTGTGCGCGCGTCGGCGACACTGGAGATACGCCCGTCGTCGCCGATGAAAATGGCGGGGAACTCGACCACTCGGCCGGTTTCGACATTGATCATCCGCGCGGCGGTGACGACGACCTTCTCGGCTGCGGCCGGAGTGGCGAGCGCCAGCGTGGCGGCGGCGGCGAGCAGTAAATTCTTCATCGGCAAATTCCCCAGTTCGTCACCCCGGGCTCGACCCGGGGTTCCGCTTCTTCTGATCCCCGCCTCAGAACAAGAAGCAGGATCCCGGATCGAGTCCGGGATGACGAGTAGTTCGGCAAGTCAGATATGCAGCGCGCGCCCATCCGCCGCCAGCACGCTTTCATGCATCATCTCGCTCAAGGTCGGATGCGGGAAGATCGTGCGGGCGAAGTCCTCGGCGAGCAGTTCGGCGGTCTTGCCGATGGTGTAGCCCTGAATGAGCTCGGTCACCTCGGCCCCGATCATGTGCGCGCCGAGCAGTTCGCCGGTCTTGGCATCGACCACGGTCTTGATGAAGCCGTCGGTCTCGCCGAGCGCGATCGCCTTGCCATTGCCGATGAACGGAAAGCGCCCGACCTTGACCTCGTGGCCGGCTTCCTTCGCCTTGGCCTCGGTCAAGCCCACGCTGGCGACCTGCGGATGGCAATAAGTGCAGCCGGGAATGTTGCGAGGATCGAAGGCATGCGGGTGC
>JANPKL010000073.1:0-10221 GCA_031425975.1 Sphingomonas sp. | reverse complement strand
TACAGCGTCAAGGCCCATGACGCCGCCACTCAGCCAGACGAGGCGTCCCCTTCGGAGGTGACGGATAGCCGTCTCCCCAAGTAGGGTCGGCGAACGGGAGATTAGATCAACTTGCGTCCTACGGGCGTGGCGGATGACTTGCGTCGTGGGGGTGCAGGCACGACGAAACGATCGTTCCGCACCAGGAACCGACCTGAAATGCGGATCGGAAGCGGAGCGCCAGAGAAAGGCGCGCTGACCGTTCCGGGGCGTTGCGCGTGGATATGCAGGTGGGGCTCGCTCGTATTCCCGGAATTGCCGACCTGCGCGATGGGCGCGCCTGCGTTGAAGCGGTCACCCATTCGAACCCTGACCGATCCCCTGCGAAAATGGCCGAGCAATATATGGACGCCATGACACCGGATCATGACGTGGTTGCCGGCCAGGTGGGGGCGATCGACCTCAGGCACGGACATGTCGGGAAGTCCGTCCACGGCAACGACAATCTCTCCTGCGCACGGTGCGACGACCGGCCGCCCAAAGATGACGTAGGCCGCGGGATCGGCCGGCAGTGGGCCACTGGCGTGAAGTCCCCAGCGATCGAGCGCCACGATGTCGACACCGCGCCCAGTGCCCCAATAGCGACGGTGCGAACGGCTCGATCGGTCTAGAAACGCGGCATGGGCATTGATCGACGGGGCGGCACCGCCATTGGCGACTAGATAGGTCCCAGGACCGAGGGGTGATGCCAGGTCGATGACGGGCCCATCGGGGATAACCGATGCGGCGCCTGCGCTGCGTAAAATGTTCGCGGCGTAAATGCTCAAGGCACCAAATCCGGCGACCGCCACCCAGCCAATGACCCCAGACGGCAACCTCGTCACCTGGCGCCTGCGAACAAAACCGAACACCATTGCGAAGGCGAGAAGTCCGTACAGCAGCCACAATGTCCACCACGGCGGAAACGTCCAGATACCCACCAGGCCGAGCGCTACGAGACATAGGCCGATTGCCACCGCGTGCACCCAGAAACCCAGCATGCTGCGAGGCGGCGCAAGTGCCAGCCAGCCGATCAATGCGAGCGGCAGAAGCGCCTGGAGCAAGGTGAGGATCAGCACCGAATGGTCTTCTCAAAACGCCTCAGGCTGGCATCAGGCCTCAAGCCGGATCTCGGCCGCGTGGGAGGGATAAGGAGCCGCGTTTGCACGGTCGACCGTCTCGCCGTTGAGCTTGCTGGCATAGCCGTGATTGATGTCCCGGTGATGCGCTTCGTCCGCGCGAACCACAAGGACCACATCGCGCAGCGTCGCGTCGTCGGCCATCTTCCAATAGTGCCGTGCGATCGCCGGGGCGGGCACGTTGGGCGAGCGGCCCTCGTCGATCTCCTGCAAGTACAGCGTGTAACTGATTACGGCTTCTTCCTCGAAATAGCCGACGACACGGTGCGCGGTCCGTGACGAGACCAGGTAGAGCAGCGAGAAGAGGACCAGGAATACCCATTGCGCCATCAGGATGACCAGCCGCTCGAACAGGGTCGGCTTGGCGATCTCGATGAAGGTCATCAGATGCATCCGCTCGTTTTCGGCTTCTTCCAGCAGGGTGCGGATCCAGCCTTCATCATCCTTCATCTGTCGCAACGACGAGAGATGGGTGAACATCGCGCCCACCATGCCGGGCACCGCGGCCACGGTTTCGAGCACGATCGCGCGGTGGCCGTACCGCTTGGCGAAGAAGGTGTCGGCGGTGAACCGCAACAGCTTGGTGAACCCCAGGGCAAAGCGATCCGACATATCCGACGGGGCATGATGCACGGTGGGCTCCGCGGCGCGTTCGTCGATCAGGGCGTGCTCATCGGGGACGAGTATGGTGTTGGTCATGTAATGTCCCTTCGGACGCATGGCACGCCAGTAGCGCGCCGTGATTGGCAGGGCTTGGCGATCAGGCTGATGCGGGCATTGGCAGTTTGCGCTCGACCAGCATCAGGGTGCGGTCGTCGGGATAGGGGCGGGCGGTGAAGCCCATCTCGCGCTCGAGCTCGATGGCAGCGTGGTTGGCGCTGCTTTCGATCGACTGCAGCGTCGTGACACCCTGCGCCTCCGCGAACCGAGCGACATGCTCGAGCAGCTCCCAGCTGACACCGCGGCCCTTGAAATCCGGCCGGATGCTGATCGCGACTTCACCGACCGTCAGGGCAGGGTCGCAGGCCACCATCGCGGTGGCGATGATGGTGGTGGCGTCAGTGTCGAAGGCAAGGAAGTTCTCCTTCTGCCGGTGATCGATGTCGATCATTTCCGACAGGCGGTCGTGGCTGACCAGCTTGACGCTGTTGAGAAACCGAAAGCGCAGATCCTTGGGCGTGACATGGCCGAAGAAGACGCCGAGCGCGGCTTCGTCGCTCGATCCGACCGGCCGGACGTGAAAGCGAAACCCGGTCCGCGTTTGAAGTTCGCAGCTCCAGTTTGGGGTGTCCATGACGATCCTTCCGCGGCCTGGGCAGGTTCACCCCACGCGTTGGACTCCAATGGCGGCACTTATGGTCACGACCCTATCCGTAAATGTCCCTATTTCATGCACCGCACGGGCCGTATATTATCACGAGTGCTACAAAGGGATATCGACGATGAATGCGCATCTTGGTCCTTCGAACTTAATCGCTTCGATTGGGCGATCACGCTTTGCTTTCGGGTCGATCCTGCTTTCACTGGTCATTGCGAGCATGACCACTATAGCCTTTGCCAATGGCCAGTTTTCTGGACTCTGACGATTTGCTCAATCTGGAGGCCTCGTCGACCCGCGATGCCGCCGGTGCGGTGCGCGACGAATTGGCGCTGCTGATCGATGGCGCGACCAACTACGCCATCTACATGCTCGACCCCGGCGGGCTCGTCACCATCTGGAACCGCGGTGCTGAGCGGATCAAGGGCTGGAGCGCCCGTGAAGTCGTCGGCAAAAGCTTTGCCATCTTCTATCCGGTCGACGAGGTCGCGGCAGGCAAACCTGAACGCGACCTGCTTCGCGCAAGCACGCTTGGCCGATTTGAGGAAGACGACTGGCGGTTACGGAAGGATGGATCGGAGTTTCTCGCCAGCGTGACCATGACCGCGCTGCGTGATCCGGGAGGTGAACTTCGGGGCTTTGGCAAGGTGGTCCGGGACATCACCGATCAGAAGGCCGCGGAGGCCGCGCTGGAGCGACGCGAAAGCCACCTTCGATCAATTCTCGAAACCGTGCCCGATGCAATGATCGTGATCGCAGACGATGGCGCAATCTGTTCGTTCAGCCCGGCGGCTGAACGCCTGTTCGGATATACCGAGGCCAACCTGATCGGTTGCAGCGTCAACCTGCTGATGCCGCATGCCGATCGCGGAGCCGATGACGATTTCCTGTCTCACTACCGGATCACGGGTGATCGTTTCACGATCGGTGCGGCGCGGTCGGTCACCGGGTTGAAGCGCGACGGGACCACCTTTCCGATGGAATTGGCCGTCGGTGAGACCGTCAGTGGTGGCCAGCGGATGTTTACCGGCTTCGTGCGGGATCTGACCGAGCGCCGCCGGACCGAGCGCCAGCTTCAGGAGCTTCAGTCGGAGTTGATCCATGTCTCGCGGCTCAGCGCGATGGGGACGATGGCGGCGACGCTCGCTCACGAACTCAATCAGCCGCTGACGGCGATTACCAATTACCTCGAGGCCACGAGAGACTTGCTTTCGGGGACCGAGCCGGATGTCGTGCTTGTTCGCAGCGCGCTCGACGATGCAGCCGGCCAGTCTCTTCGCGCAGGGCACATCATTCGCCGGCTGCGGGCCTTCGTCGCGGGCGGCAGTGCCGAGCGTAAGGTCAGCAGCATCAGGCAGATGGTCGAAGAAGCGACGGCTTTGGGATTGGTCGGCGCGCATGAGAAGGGGGTCGCTTCGACGATCGATCTGGACGCGGCCTACGACCTCGTGCTGGTCGAGAATGTGCAGATCCAGCAGGTGCTGATCAATCTCATCCACAATGCCGTCCAGGTGATGGCCGAAAGCCCCGAGCGTCACCTGCATATCTCCTCCGGGCCGGACGGCCAGGGTTGCGTGCGGATCAGCGTCGCCGACACCGGCAAGGGCATCGCTGCCGACATGATCCCGCGCTTGTTCGAGGCCTTCGAGACGAGCAAGGCCGACGGGATGGGCCTCGGGCTGTCGATTTGCCGGACAATCGTGGAAGCGCACGGTGGGCGCATTTGGGCCGATACGCGATCTGGGGGCGGTACGATCTTTCACTTCACGCTGATGCTGGCGGATAGCGACGAATCCCAGTGATTGAGCGCGTCGTCCACCTCGTCGACGACGATGACGCGATCCGGCGTTCCGCCGGCTTCCTGTTGAAGACGTCGGGGTTCCGCGTCGTGGTCTATGCTTCGGGGGACGAATTCCTCGGCGTCGTCAAAGGCGCCGAAAGCGGCTGCGTCCTGCTCGATATCCGAATGCCGGGGACCAACGGGCTCGATGTGCAGCAGGCGATGCTCGATCGCGGGATTGGCCTGCCTGTCTTGATGCTGACCGGGCATGGCGACGTCGCGCTCGCGGTGCGCGCCATGAAGGCCGGGGCGGTCGATTTCCTCGAAAAGCCGTTCGAAAAAGCCGCTCTGCTGCGGGCGGTCGAGACCGCCTTCGAGAGACTGCGCACCGGCGACCGCCTGAAATTGAGTGGGCTCGAAGCTGAACTGCGACTGGCTTCGCTCACCGCCCGCGAGCGCGACGTGGTCGAAGGGTTGATCCAGGGCTTTCCCAATAAGACCATCGGTTACGACCTCGGCATTTCGCCGCGGACGGTCGAGATTCATCGCGCCAACCTGATGCGAAAGCTGGGCGCGGCGAGCCTTTCCGAGGTGCTGCAAATCGCGTTCTCGGCCAAGGTCGGTAATGATGAAGACGCCGCTGCGCATCGGGAAACTACCTAACGACACATGCCGCATACTGGCCGATCCTCAAGGCACGCTTCAACGAGGAACTGCCAATGTCGGCCCGAGCCGCGCCACAAGTCGCCGAGCGGATCCCAATCGCCCTGGTCGATGACGATCCGGCTTTGCGGCGGGAACTGCAGCTCCTGCTTCGCGCCAGCAACTACGACGTGCGCGCCTATTCGACCCCAGAGACGCTGCTTGCCGACCCTGGGTCACGCACGAGTGCCTGTCTGATTTCCGATCAGAACATGCCAGGGATGGATGGGTTCACATTGCTTCGGACGCTGCGCGCGGGCGGGTGGTCGGGACCCGCGATCCTGATTTCGTCGTCACAGGATTCCGACCTACCTGCCCGGGCGGCAAGCGAGGGATTTCATGCGTGCCTGATCAAGCCGCTGGCAGATCGCCTGGTGCTCGACGCGGTTCGTAGTGCGATGGCGCATGCCTACACCATCGAACAGGCGGCGACGCGATGAACCGGCGCCAGCTTCTCGTTGGAGGCGGCGTCGTCGCGGTCGGTGGTGCCGGCCTCGTCGGCGCGTCGCTGCTGCAAATGGGATCGATGAATGACTATGATGCCGGCGTCGCCGCGACGCGCGCTGCGCTGGCAAACAACCCAGCGATGCCCGACTTGATTCGCTTCGCGTCTCTGGCGGCCAGTGGGCATAACACGCAGCCGTGGCGCTTCCGCGCTGGTCCGCAGGGGATCGACATCCTGCCGGACCTGACCCGGCGGACGCCGGTGGTCGATCCCGACGATCATCATCTGTTCGTGAGCCTCGGCTGCGCGGCCGAGAATTTGTCGCTGGCGGCCGCCGCGCGCGGTCGCGGGAGTGAAGTCAGATTCGAAGGCGATTCTGTGCAGGTCGCCCTCGGCAAGGAGGGCGTAGACATTCCGTCCGAACTGTTCGATGCGATTCCCCGCCGCCAGTCGAGCCGAAGCGACTATGATGGTCGCGCAGTCGGTTTGGCCGATCTGCGCCTCCTTGCGGCCGCCGCCGCCGTTCCGGGCGTCGACCTGGTGCTGATCACCGAGCGCAGGCAGATCGACCGGATCACCGATCTGGTGGTCGAGGGCAACAGCGCGCAGATGGCCGACCCGGCCTTCATCGGAGAGCTGAAGCAGTGGCTGCGTTTCAGCCCCCGAGAGGCGTTTACAGCGGGAGATGGTCTATTCAGCGCCAGCTCGGGCAGTCCGCCGCTGCCGGCCTGGCTTGGGCCGACCCTGTTCGATCAGTTCGTCAGCGCCGAGGGCGAGAACGAGAAATATGCGCGGCAGATCCGTTCGTCGGCGGGCGTTGCGGTGTTCCTGTCGGAGCGCGCCGACAAGGACCATTGGGTCCGTACCGGTCGCGCCTGCCAGCGATTTGCGCTGCAGGCGACCGCGCTCGGCCTCAAGCAGGCCTACATCAATCAGCCGGTGGAGGTCGCCCGCTTGCGACCCGAACTTGCGGCCTTGGTCGAAATGCCCGGCCGCCGCGCGGATATCGTGATGCGTTTCGGATATGGCCCGGCGCTTCCTTTCTCCGCCCGCCGACCGGTCAGTGCGGTCATGGCTTGATCGCTTATTCGCCATCTGACAGGATCACGATCGGCGCGCCCGTGCTTCCAGCCTGCAGCGTGTCCGCCGTGATGACGACCGTCGTCCCCGGGACGAGCAAGCCGATCAGCTTGGCGCGGAACGCCGCGTCGATGGCGACGCCCTTCTCGCCTGTCGCCAAGACCGATGTCGGCGTGGCCGGTGCGTCCCAGGGCAGGGCCACCGACAGCCAGTGTAGCCCCTTGGCGTCGACCGCGCGCAGGACATAGGCCGCGGGACGTTGAACCGGGCGATCGAGCGTGATCGGTGCCGTCCCGATCTGCTTGCCGTTGCGAAGCACGATCAGGCGCCGGTCGGCGGTGCTGATGATGATCGAGATCGGGCCGGTCGGAGCGTTGGCCGGCCGCCACTCGATGTCCGGGCCGGGACGGCCTTGCGCCACCCTGTCCGTCAGCAGGGCGGGAGAGGGCGCCACGCGCGGCACGGGGGCGTCGTTGGTGATTACCACCGTCATTCCCCGGGCAGTCACGCCGTAGAGAAGCTTGGCGAAGCGGGGCGGCAATCGAATGCAGCCGTGGGACGCCGGATACCCTGGCAAGTCGCCCGCGTGGAGCGCGATCCCACCCCAGGTCAGCCGCTGCATGAAGGGCATCGGGGCGTTGCTGTAGAGATTGGACTTGTGGTCGATATCCTTTTGCAGGACCGTGAAGACACCCGTGGGCGTCTGGCGGTTCTTGGTCCCCGTCGACACGGTCGACACGGCGATCATTACCCCGTTGCGATAGACGTAAGCTTTCTGCCGCTGAAGGCTGACCACGATCATCATCGGGCCTCGCGGTGCAACCTGAGGTGCCCAGATGTATTCGCCAGGCTTGAGCTTCTCCACTGCCCCCGCGACGGTCAGTCGGGTGGCAGGTTTTTGCGCCGCTGCCGGCGCGGCCGACAGCGTGACGGGGGCGAGCGCCAGGGCGACGGCAGCGAAAGAGATCGCATTGGGGAATGCATAGGTCATGCCCTTGGCTACCACTGAGGCAGGGCTGGCGAAGTAAGGGCAAATGCCTAGCCTGCGGACAATCCGATGAGTGTCCGGCCCGGCGGCATCCGTAATGTCCCTCATTACGACGCCGACAGCCGCAATCTACCCGTGCGGATATGAATCAGAGTGCCAGGATCGAAGCCGCGGCACCGTGGCATGCGTCGCTAGCCGCAGACGTTATCACGCGTCTTGGCAGCAGTTCTGAAGGACTTTCCCCGCCCGAGGCTCTGCGGCGACTGACGGAGGCCGGTCCGAATGCGCTGGCAAGGGCCACGGCCCCTCGGTTTCTGCCCGTCTTTTTGAAGCAGTTCTTCAGTCCGCTCATCTATCTGCTGCTCGCCGCCGCCACGATTGCGCTGGCGATCGGCGATAATGTCGAAGCCCTGTTCATCCAGGCCGTCCTTGTGGTCAACGCCCTCATCGGAGCCACGCAGGAGTTTCGCGCAGGCGCAAGCGCCGATGCCCTGAGACTGCTGATCCAGCAAAAGGCCAGTGTTCGCCGCAATGGCATGGTCGCGACGATCGCGGCCGAGGATCTCGTGCAAGGCGACCTCGTGCTGCTCGAAAGCGGGATGAACGTACCGGCGGACCTGCGGCTCATCACCACCGAAGGTTTGATCGTCGATGAGAGCCTTCTGACGGGTGAGTCGGAGGCGGTTGAAAAAGATGGCGACGCCAGCGTTATGGCCGATGCCTCAACTGGCGATCGCCTGACGCTGGCGCACGCCGGGACGATCGTCACCAAGGGGCGCGCCACCGGGATCGTCGTCGCCGTGGGCGGCGCAACTGCACTGGGTGCGATCGCCGGGTCGCTCTCAAAGGCACCCGCGACGCTCTCGCCGCTCGTGCTGCAAATGCAGCGATTGAGCCGCCATATCGCGATCGGCGCAGTGGTGATCGTGGTCCTGCTCGGCGCGGTACTGGCGTTGCAGGGAACGTCGCTCGACCAGATTTTCATTCTTGCGGTGGCGTTGGCCGTGTCAGCGATCCCCGAGGGACTGCCGATCGCAGTCACCGTCGCGCTCGCCGCCGCCAGCAAGCGAATGGCCAGGCGCAACGTCATCGTGCGCTCCCTGCCCGCGGTCGAGGGACTTGGTGCGTGCACGATCATCGCGACGGACAAGACGGGTACGTTGACCCAGAATCGTCTGGCGGTCGAGCGCGTGATGCTGCCAGACCGGCAAGTCCTGGACACCTCCGCCTGGCAAAAGCAGCCACAGGCAAACAAGGCGTTGCTCGACCTAGCGACCTCAGGCGCGCTCGGCAACGAGGCACAGGGAGGTCCCGAAGGCCCCACCGGCGATGCCGTCGACGTGGCCCTGCTTCGTTTCGCACAGGAGGCCGGCATCGATGGCGCGATGCTGCACGACGGTTCGAAGTGCATTCGCCGCCAGGCCTATGAACCAGCGCTCAAGATGGCGTGGGCGGTCTATCGGCGTGAGGGCGTGTCGAGCTTCCACGTCAAAGGCGCAGTCGAGGCGGTATTGGCAATGTGCCACAACCCAGCGCCAGACATTCATGAAGACGCCGTGCGACTGGCGGCCGAAGGGTATCGCGTCCTTGCGGTGGCTCGCGGACTTGCCGACGATGCGGCCGATAGTTGTGCCCAGCCGTCGAAGTTGACCTTTCTAGGGCTGGTCGCCTTGTCGGATCCCGTCCGACCCGAAGTCCCGGCTGCCATCGCTGCTTGCAGGGCGGCGGGGGTCGGGGTGCGCATGGTGACCGGCGACCATCCGGCCACCGCGCTGGCGATCGCACGTCACCTGAACATCGCCACTGAAGAGTGTGAGGTCGCGACAGGAGTGCAGGTCGCAGCACTTTCCGGCGATGCGCTGCGTGACCGGCTGGCCTCGGCGACCGTCCTCGCCAGGTTCGAGCCAGCGCAGAAACTGGCGCTGGTCGAGGCGCTGCAGGCCGATGGTCAGCTCGTCGCGGTGACCGGCGACGGGGTCAACGACGCGCCGGCGCTCAAGGCAGCGCATATCGGAGTCGCGATGGGAAAAAGCGGCGCTGACGCCGCCCGAGGGGTCGCCGACCTGGTGCTGACCGATGACAATTTCGCCTCGATCGTCTCAGGGATCGAGGAGGGCCGCAATACCTACGACAATGTCCGCCGGATCGTCATCGTGCTGGTCGGAACCGGCTTGAGCGAAGTGGCAATGTTCGCCGGGGCGCTGTTGCTGGGGATCCCCATGCCGCTGACCGCGATCCAGTTGCTGTGGCTCAATGTCGTGACCAACGGCATGCAGGACGTCACGTTGGGGTTCGAGCGCGGTACCGGTGACGCCCTCGATCGTCCGCCGCGCCCGCCGAGCCAGCCCCTGCTGGATCGCACCGCGATGCTCATGCTAATCCCGCCTGCGCTCTATATGGCGATGACGGCGATCGGCCTCTATTCCTGGCGGCTCGACGCGGGCGCATCGGTCGAAGACGCCCGCAATTTCGTGCTGTTCACGACGGTGCTGTTCCAGAACGCCTATGTCCTGTCGATGCGGTCAGAGCGGCGACCGATGTTCCGCGTTCCGCTGTTCAGCAATCCCTGGCTTCTTGCAGGGGTCAGCGGAGCGCTAATGCTGCAGCTGATCGTCCAATATGTCCCGATCGCCCGCTCGGTGCTTGGAACGGCACCTTTGACGGCGGCCGACTATGGGGCCGCCGCGAGCGCTGCCGTCGGACTGGTCGCGGTTACCGAATTGACCAAATTTTTCGTCGGTCGGGCACAAG
>JANPKL010000072.1:0-4255 GCA_031425975.1 Sphingomonas sp. | reverse complement strand
CAGGCGATCGAGGCCACCGGCCGCAGCCGCGACGGCCTCGCCCGCGCTTATGCCGGCGATGACAGCTTCGACAAATGGGAAGTGCCGCTTGGGGCGGGCGGGGCAGTTGGCGAGGGGGTGAAGCTGGCGGCGATCTACGTGCTCGAGGACGGGGACGACTTTGAGATACTGCCGCTGACGGGCGTCGACGCGGCAGACGCGCTGTTCGCGCACACTTATCGCGGCGAGTATGTCGAGGCGATCGGCGGGGGCGAGGCGCATTGGCGCGGGGTGCTCGGGCTGATGGGCGCGGTCGCGACCTTCCGCCTGATCCGCCCCTTCGACCTCAGCCGGCGCGAGGAACTGGGTCGGGTCCTGCTCGATCATGCAATGGCGCAAGTCGTTCGAACATCCGGCGCCGATCGGTCAGCACCGCCAGGCTGAGGCCGATGGCACCGCACAGCGACATTCCCCACAGGAAAGGTAGTTGGGTCCCGTCGAAGGCCTGGCCGATGGCAAAGCCGCCGAACGCCGCGATAATCGTGCCCGACACGCCCTGGAGCGAGGAAGCCATGCCTGCGACCGGCGCCATATTTTCCATCGCCAGCGTGTTGAAGTTGGACGAGCAGAAGGCGAAGCTCGCCAGCACCAGCGACTGGAGGACGATGAAGCCAAGCAAATTTTCGCCGATGAAGGTCGCGATCAGGGCATGGACGAGGGCCAGGATGGCAAAGCCGCTGATCCCCAAATGCCCGACCCGGCGCAATCCGAAGCGGCCGACCAGCTTGCTGTTGAGGAAACTTGCCAGCGCCATAGGCGCGGCGACCACGCCGAACACCAGACCGATCGCCTGGGGTCGTCCGAACGCGTCGTCGACGATCTGCTGGACCGAGCTGATATAAGCCACCAGCCCAGCGAACAATGCGGTCTGCGCGAGCGTATAACCGAGTGACTGCCGGTCGCGCACTACCGCGCGTGCCGCCTCGGCCAGTTCGCCGAACCGGAGCGATCGCCGATATTCGGGGTTGAGCGTCTCGGGCAGCCGCAGGAAGCTCCACAGGCCCATCGCCAGACCATAGCCGCCGAGCACCCAGAAAATCGCCTGCCACGGGCCGAAGACCAGGATCAGCTGGCCGATGCTGGGCGCGAGCACCGGGCAGAGCATGAACACCATCGCCACCAGGCTCATCACGCGGGCCATCGCCTCGCCCTCGAACAGGTCGCGGACCATGGCCATGACCAACACCCGGGTCGAGGCCGCGGCGGCGCCCTGAAGCATGCGCCCGGCAATGAGCGCCTCGAAGGTCGGAGCGAAGGAGCAGAAGAACGCCAGCACGGCGTAAAGACCGATGCCGATGCCCAGGATCGGCTTGCGCCCGAAGCGGTCGGCCAGCGGCCCCCAGATCAGTTGCCCGGCACCAAAGCCGAAAGTGTAGGTGACGATCACCAGCTGGCGCCGGTTCTCGTTGGCAACTCCGAGCTGCTCGCCGATGTCCGGAAGCGCGGGGATCATGGCGTCGATGGCGAAGGCATTAAGCGCCATTAGCCCGGCGAGCAGCGCGATTGTCTCGCGCGCGCCGGGGCGTGGCCCGGTGCCGAGCTTTGCGGAGTGGAGGGAGACCATGAGAGCCGCCTCTACGCCCCGCCTTCGGGGCGGGTTCCCAACGTCGGCACAATGCCGACCGGATGCCAGCCGGCGGGGAAGCGGGGCTCCTCGCCGGCATGAATGCCGCCGGCCACGAACAGCGCATCGATTCCGAAGGCGGCGGCGCCCGCCATGTCGGTCTGGAGGCCGTCGCCGACCGCCAGCACAGCGGTTTTGTCGGTGATGCCGCCGAACGTCAGCGCCATCTCGTAAATTGCCGGAAAGGGTTTGCCATACCAGGCAACGCGCCCGCCGATGCCCTCATAGGCGTCAGCCAACGCGCCCGCGCAGACCATCGCCTCGCCCTGATGGTGGACAATACGGTCGGGATTGAGGCAGTGCATCAGCACGTCGCGCGCGCGCCACTCGGCCAGGCGTCCGGCATAATCTTCGACATTCTCGCCCGGCGCGAGGCCGGCGCACGCCAGCTCGCCATAGTTGCGCTGTATCACGACCAGCCCGCGCGGTTCGAGGTCTTCGCGATCGGCATCGGTCCCGCAAAAGCCCATGGGACGGCGGCGCACCGCCGCGAGCCCGGCCTCGCCCGCGGAGACGATGCCGTAGTCGAGCGCGGGGTCGAGGCCGAGCGCGACGAGCTGCGCCCTGATCGCATCGGCGCTGCGCGGGGCATTGGTGACGAACAGGGTCTTGCGCTCCTGGGCCCGCCACGCCGTCAGCGTCTCCTGGACGCCGTCGAGGATTCGCGCGCCATCGTGCACGCAGCCCCACAGGTCGCAAAGGATCAGCCGGTAGCGCTCCGGCAGTGCGGCCGGGTTCACCTCAGGCGATGACGGGCGGCGCGGGGGGCACGGAATCCTCGGGCGCGCTGCGGGGCTCGCCCTTGCTGACGAGCGTCGCAAGCGTCAGGTCGCCGGTGACATTGAGCGTCGTGCGGCACATGTCGAGGAAGCGGTCGACGCCCAGCACCAGTCCGATCGCCTCGGGCGGGACCCCGATCTGGGCGAGGATCAGCGCCACCACGGGCAGGCTGCCAGCGGGGACGCCGGCGGTGCCGATCCCGCCCAGGATGCACATCAGCAGCACCAGCACTTGTTGCGCCAGGGTCAACTCGACCCCGAACACCTGCGCGAGGAACAGCACGGTCACACCCTCGAAGATGGCGGTACCATTCTGGTTGGCGGTTGCACCGATTGTCAGCACAAAACGCGCGACCCGCGGCGGAAGCATCAGCTTCTGCTCGGCGACGCGCAGTGCAGTCGGCAGCGTCGCATTGCTACTGGCGGTGGAGAAAGCCATCAGCATGGCCTCCTGGCTCTGGCGGAAGAACCAGCCCGGCGAGACGCCGCCCACGACCTTGAGCAGCAGCGGATAGATGACGAACATTTGCGTCGCCAGCGCCGCCAGCACGACCCCGACATAGATGGCGAGGCGCACCACCAGGTCCCAGCCGAAGGCTGCGGACAGATTGAACATGAAACAGAAGACCGCGATCGGCGCGAGGCGGATGAAGATCGTCATCAGCTTCATCGCGACGTGGAACAGCCCTTCGACCCCGTTCTGGAAGGCGCGGGCCTGGGGGGTGCGGGTCAACAGCAGCCCGATGCCGAGGGCCAGGCTGAACACCATCACCGCAAGGATGTCGTTCTCGCTCATCGCGGTGACGACGTTGCGCGGCACCATCGCGACCACCGCCTCGAATCCACTTGGCTTTTCGGCCTGGGTGGCGACGATTTCGGACGCGCGGCTGCTGCCCGCAGCGAGCTGTTCCTGGACGATGGCGCGGTCGAAGCCGGCGCCCGGCTGGACGATATTGGTGAAGGCGAGCGCGATGCCAACGCCGACGGCGGTCACCACCACCGTGAAGACGAGGGTGCGCAGACCGACGCGCTTCAACGCGCCGACATCGCCCATCTCGGCGATGCCCACGACCAGGGCGCTGACCAGCAACGGGATGATCAGCATGAAGATCAACCGCAGGAACAGATCGCCGATCTGCTTGGTGATCCCGGCCAGCGCCTGAACCCAGCCTAGCTCCGTGCCGCCCGCGGCATAAGCGGCAAGGCCGAGCGCGAGGCCGCCGACAAAGCCGATCAGCATCTGCCAGTGGAGCGCGAGGCCCTTGCTCTTCACTTCCTCCATGCGACGCCTCTTCCCGCTACTACTCTAGGCGAAGCGGGGTCGCGGGGCGGCGGGACATTGTCAAGCGACGCGCTACCTCAGGCCATCTCCTCGACCCGGGTCCGTACCACCTTCTGTGCCAGCGCCCCGTTGAGTTCGGCGAGATGGTCGAAGCCGCCCTCGGCGCAGGCCAGTCCTTGGCTAAGTGAGCGCAGTTCTCCGTCGAGGCCGATCAATTCGGCCTCGGGCACCATCGCTTCGATCCGGTCCCACCCTTCCCAGCCATCGCGCGGCGCGAGCCCGAGCACTTGGCCGCGGCGGGCAGCGAGCGCAGAACTGACCTTTGCGGTCGCTGCATTCGGGGTGACGACGACCAGTCGGTGGATCGGCTCGAGCAGCAATGGCGCGGCGGCGGCGAGCGCTTCCTGCATCGCGATCCGCCCCGCAGTGCGGAACGCCAATTCGCTCGAATCGACGCTATGGAAGCTGCCGTCGGTCAGGGTCACCGCCACGTCGACCACCGCAAAGCCGAGCGGTCCGCGGACGCAGGCA
>JANPKL010000071.1:0-1627 GCA_031425975.1 Sphingomonas sp. | reverse complement strand
TCGATCGAGGGCACCTTGCGCAGCTCCCACGGGCGCGCCTCAAAGCTTTGCGGGGCCTGGAGAAGGGCGCCGACCGGGCACAAATCGGCCAGATTGCCCGACAATTCGCTGGTCAGCGCGCGCTCGAGGTAGGGCGTGATCTGCGCATCCTCGCCGCGGAAGAGCATTCCGAGCTCGGGCGTTCCCGCCACCTCCTCGGCGAAGCGGACGCAGCGGGTGCACTGGATGCAGCGAGTCATCGCGGTCTTGATGACCGGACCCATGTATTTGTCGTCGACGCTGCGCTTGTTTTCGTCGAACCGCGATGCGCTGCGGCCATAGGCCATTGCCTGGTCCTGCAGGTCGCATTCGCCGCCCTGGTCGCAGATCGGGCAATCGAGCGGGTGATTGATGAGCAGGAACTCCATCACCCCCTCGCGCGCCTTCTTGACCAAAGCGCTGTCGGTGCGGATTGCCTGGCCGTCGGCGGCGGGCAGCGCGCACGATGCCTGCGGCTTGGGCGGCCCGGGCGCGACCTCGACCAGGCACATCCGGCAATTGCCGGCGATGCTGAGGCGCTCGTGATAGCAAAAGCGCGGGATTTCCTTCCCCGCAAGCTCGCACGCCTGCAGCACGGTGGCGCCCGCGGGCACCTCGATCTCGACGCCATCGACGGTGACTTTAGGCATGACCTGAATAACCCGCGCGACTTTTAGAAACGGTAGTCACTTCGACTGCCCCCAGAAATAGAGCAGAGCAGGTACTCCAATGAACCAGCCTGCAACGACGGAAATGACTCGGAAGTTTGGCGAGCCCCCGCCGAAGGTAGCCATCAGAATAGCGCCTAGGAAAGGTCTTAAGAGTAGAAGCGGGAGGCTTACGAGCCAGATGCCCCAACAAAGGTAGCGGATCACGTCGCCTTCCATCACTCCGCCGCCTCCAGCATCGCGCCGCCGTTGCGGTCGGCCATGCGCCGTTCGAGCTCGGGGCGGAAGTGCTTGATCAGGCCCTGGATCGGCCAGGCGGCGGCGTCGCCGAGCGCGCAGATGGTGTGGCCCTCGACCTGCTTGGTGACGTCGTAGAGGCGGTCGATCAGTTCGGGGCTGCCGTCGCCCTCGCGCAGCCGCTCCATGATCCGCCACATCCAGCCGGTGCCCTCGCGGCAGGGGGTGCACTGGCCGCAGCTCTCATGCTTGTAGAAATAGCTGATGCGCGCAATTGCCCGCACGATATCCGTCGACTTGTCCATCACGATGATGGCGGCGGTCCCTAGCCCGGAGCCGACCGCCTTCAGCCCGTCGAAATCCATCGGCGCATCGATGATCTCATGCGCGGGGACCAAAGGCACCGAGCTTCCGCCGGGGATCACCGCCAGCAGATTGTCCCAGCCGCCGCGGACGCCGCCGCAGTGGCGGTCGATCAGCTCGCGGAAGCTGATGCCCATCGTCTCCTCGACCACGCACGGCTTGGCGACGTGGCCTGAGATCTGGAAGAGCTTCGTGCCCTCGTTCTTCTCGCGCCCGAAGCCCGCGAACCAGGCCGCGCCGCGTCGTAAAATGGTCGGGACGACGGCGATCGATTCGACGTTATTGACCGTGGTCGGGCAGCCGTAGAGCCCGGCGCCGGCGGGGAACGGGGGCTTGAGGCG
>JANPKL010000070.1:0-32892 GCA_031425975.1 Sphingomonas sp. | reverse complement strand
TCGAGCGCGCCCCAGTCGACGGCTGGGTTACGCTCCTTGAGCGCGCGGATCGGGATGGCGGCGAGATCGTCGGCGCGGACGCTGCTCAGCGCCCCGCCGTAGCGGCCGATGGGAGTGCGGATAGTGTCGCAGATGAAGGCTCGGGTCATTCGGCGCTGATCACACCCCTACGAATCTGGTCGAGCTCGATGCTCTCGAACAGCGCCTTGAAATTGCCCTCGCCGAAACCTTCGTTGCCCTTGCGCTGGATCAGTTCGTAGAAGATCGGGCCGATCACCTCGCGGGTGAAAATCTGTAGCAGCAGCCCCTGCCCCTCGGTCGGCGCGCCATCGACCAGGATGCGGCGCTTTTTCAGCTCTTCCATCGGCTCGCCATGCCCTTCGACCCGTGCGTCGAGCAGTTCGTAATAGCTGTCGGGCGTATCCTGGAAGGGGATGCCGCGCGCCTTCAAAATATCGACGCTGGCATAGATGTCGGTGGTGCCCAGCGCGATATGCTGGATACCCTCGCCATTGTAGAGGCGGAGGAACTCCTCGATTTGGCTCTTGTCGTCCTGGCTCTCGTTCAGCGGGATACGGATCTTGCCGCAAGGGCTGGTCATCGCCTTGGAGAAGAGGCCGGTGACCTTCCCCTCGATGTCGAAGTAACGGATCTCGCGGAAATTGAAGAGGCGCTCGTAGAAATCCGCCCAGTGGCTCATCCGCCCGCGGCGGACATTGTGGGTCAGATGGTCGAGATAGGTGAGGTTGCTGGTCGTCTTGGCCATCGCCTGCTCGTAGCCGGGCAGATAGTCGAAGCTGGCGGCATAGGCATCGCCCCGATCCCCGTAGTGATCGATGAGGTAGAGCAGTGAGCCGCCGATGCCCTCGATCGCCGGCCATCCGAGGCCCTTGGCGGTGACGTCGGTGGCGCCGAGTTCGAGCGCGCGGGCATGAGCGGCGGCGGCATCCTTGACCCGGAAGGCCATGGCGACGGCGGACGGGCCATGCTCGGCCGAGAAATCGGCGGCGTGGCTTTCGTCCTGCGCGTTGATCAGAAAGTTGATGTCGCCCTGGCGGTGAAGGGTGATGTCTTGCGTGCAATGCCTGGCCACCGCGGGGAAGCCCAGCTGCTCGAACAGATCGCGCAGCAATTGCGGTTCGGGGGCGGCATATTCGACGAATTCGAAGCCGTCGGTGCCCATCGGGTTTTCGAGGCCGAGCGGCCCCTTTTCGAGCGTGGCGGTAGTGGCCATGAAGCATACTCCTTGTCGCCGCCTCCCTGCTCCGGCAGGTCGGGCTTTTCAAGCTTGGGAGATGCGGCATGGCATGGGACGAACAGGGCGGGGCTCTGCACCGGAGTTTTCGCTTCGCCGATTTCAGCGCGGCCTTCGCCTTCCTGACGCGGGTCGCGCTGCATGCCGAGAAGGTCGATCACCATCCCGAATTCACCAGTGTCTGGAACCGGGTCGACTTCCGCCTGACCAGCCATGACGCGGGCGGGGTGACCGCAAGAGATCATGAACTGGCGGCGGTGATCGACCGGCTGGCGGGGAAGTGACGTCCCGGCGCAGGCCGGGACCGCCCTGTTCAGCGCTCCAGCCGCCTGGGGTCCGCCTTCCCCGGGACGACGGCAGTCTAGTAAGGGCGCCCACTTGCCTTTTTATTCTTGTTCCAGGCGATCGCCGCGCCGATCGCGCCGCCGATGAACGGGCCGATGATCGGCATCGGGATCCCGACCACCGCGCCGATCGCGGCATATTTGGCCATGCGCTTGCCTTCTTCGGTCATGTTTTCCCTCCTGCGCCCCATAGCGGGCAGGAACGAGATGGGAGGCCGTTGGCCCGGACGAAAGAGGCCGCTTCCATTCAGGCGCGAAGTTCGATAAACGGGATCCATGCTTCGCCAAATCGCCGCTGCCGCCGCTTATTATCCCTGCCCGGGGATCGGCTGACGCGCGCCTGACCATAGCGCTCACCGACTGCCCCGCCCGACCCCCAGGTCCGGCGGGTTTTTTTATGCCTGTATCAAGAGGACGACCCGATGTTCATCGACCCGACCCAGCCCCCTTCCGCGACCGGGGCCTGCTGGCGGCCGTATGCGGTCGATCAGGGCTGGAGCGACTTCAGCGCCGAAGAGCATGAGACATGGGATATCCTCTACGCCCGGCAGACGCAGCTGCTCGAAGGGCGGATCGTGTCGCCTTTCTTCGACGGTCTGGCGCAGCTCGGGCTTGGCGATGGCGGGATCCCGGAGCTGGGCGCGCTCAACCGCCGACTTGCGCCGCTGACCGGGTGGCGCTGCGTGGCGGTGGCGGGGCTGGTGCCCGACGAGGCCTTTTTTGCGATGCTGGGCGAGCGCCTGTTCCCGATCGGCAACTTCATCCGCACCCGCGCGCAGCTCGATTATCTGGAGGAGCCCGACTGCTTCCACGACATTTACGGCCATGTCCCGATGCTGGCGCATGCCGGGCTGGCGGCGGCGATGCAGCGCTTTGGGGCCGATGGGGCGAAGGCGGTCGCGGCCGGTCGCGGGGCCGGGGTGGCGCGGCTCTACTGGCATACGATCGAATTCGGCTTGTGCCGCGAGGGCGGCGCGCCGCGGATCCTTGGGGCCGGGCTGGCGTCGAGCTTTGGCGAGGCGGCCAAGAGCCTGGAGGAGGAAGGCATTGAGCGGCGGCAGTTCAGCGTGGAGGGAGCGATGGCGACGGCCTATCGCCACGACGCGATGCAGCCGCTGTATCTCGTCGCGGACGATCTCGATGTCGTGGTGGACGCGCTGGCCACCGCGGAGCTGTGACTGGCGTGGTGCGTGCGCGCTGGCTAGGCTTGGCGCCATGAGTATCTGGCACGCGTCCGACATCGACCTCGAAGCTTTGACCCGCATCGGGGACGCCAGCATGCCGGGGCACCTGGGGATGCGCTTCACTGGACGTGGGGATGACTGGCTGGAGGCGACCATGCCGGTCGACCGGCGCACGCATCAGCCTTTCGGGCGACTGCACGGCGGGGCGAGCGTGGCGCTGGCCGAGACTGTGGCGAGCATGGCGGGCGCGATGGTTGTCGATCCGGCGGTGAAGCTGGTGGTCGGCCTCGAGATCAATGCCAATCATCTGCGCCCGGTGCGCGACGGATTGGTGACCGCGCGGGCGAGCGCCGAGGCGATCGGGCGGACGACGCAGGTGTGGACCATTCGCATCACCGACGAGCGTGGCAAATTGGTCTGTCTGTCGCGGATTACGCTGGCGGTGATCCCGGTGGCGCAGGCCTGACTTGCGTCATTCCGGCGAGAGCCGAGATCTCAGGCAGCCGGGGCGTAAAACTCCGGGGTCCCGGCCTTCGCCGGGACGACGCCGTTGAGAAATTCGCTGGTCGCCTCGACCACCGCGCGGGTGCCCGCGCTGGTGACCGCGAAGCCGAGGTGGGTGCAGGTGAGTTCGATGGCTTCGTCGCGCTCGGTCTCGAGGCCGTAGGCGGCGCGCGGGGCGACGATGCCGTCGCGGCGTGACCAGATTGCCAGCGTCGGGACGTTGGGCTTGGCGCTGGTGCGAGGGATTGGCGGTGCGTCGACCTTGTGGCCGGCGACCCGCTCATACAGGCGCCAGACATTGTTCCAGGTTGGCTCGCCCGAGAAAGGGGAGCCGAGGGTGACCACCGCCGCGACCTGGTCGGGGAAGCGGTGCGCCAGTTCGCGGGCGAAGACGCCGCCGAGGCTCCAGCCGACCACCAGCACCTTCTTGCCCTCCGCAATGGTGTCGATCCGGGCGGCGAGGAGGTCGAGCGTGTCGGCCCGCGCGCCGCGATTCAGCCCGGCTTCCCAGCCATGAACCCGCCAACCGACGGCGGCGAAGGCCTGGCGCAGGCGGCGCGTCGAGCGGTCGTGGGCAAGGAAGCCGGGGATCACCAGGCACGGCGGCCCGGCAGCGGGGCCGAGCGGGCGGGCGGGGAGCGCGAGGCGCCAGGCACGCGGGATCATGGTCGCCATTTCGCGCAATCGGGCGAAGGTCGAGGGAGCGTTGCAGTCCGCTTCGTCATCCCGGATTTTATCCGGGATCCCGCTTCTTTCTTTCATGCGGGTCAAGAAGGAGAAGCGGGACCCCGGGTCAAGCCCGGGGTGACATGATTGATTAGAGGAATTCCCCCCCCATCAGCGGCTGGAGCGCGGCGGGCAGGCGGACGCGGCCGTCTTCCTGCTGGTGGTTCTCAAGCAGGGGTACCAGGATGCGCGGGCTCGCCAAGGCGGTGTTGTTGAGGGTGTGGGCGAAGCGGACCTTGCCCTCCTTGTCGCGGTAGCGAAGGTTGGCGCGGCGCGCCTGCCAGTCGTGCAAGGTCGAGCAGCTGTGCGTTTCGCGATATTTGGCGAGGCTCGGCACCCAGCTCTCGATGTCGTTCATGCGATATTTGCCCAGGCCCATGTCGCCGGTCGAGGTCTCGATCACCTGATAGGGGATTTCGAGGTCGCGGAGCATGCCCTCGGCCAGCGCGAGCAGCCGGGCGTGCCAGTCGGCGGAAACTGCCTCATCGGCCTCGCAGATGACATATTGCTCGACCTTGGTGAACTGGTGGACGCGCAGCAGCCCGCGCACGTCGCGGCCCGCGCTGCCCGCTTCGCGGCGGAAGCAGGGGGAGGAGCCGGCGTAGAGCACCGGGCCGGCGCTGAGGTCGAGGATCTCGCCCGAGTGCAAGGACGTCAGCGCGACCTCGGCGGTGCCGGCAAGCCACAGGTCGTCATTGGGCAGCTGGTAGGTTTCCTCGCGGTGGCCGGGGAATTGGCCCTGCCGGACGAACGCTTCTTCGCGGACGAGGGCGGGGACGGTGATGGCGGTGAAGCCTTCGCGGCTGAGCTTCTGCAGCGCCCAACTCATCAAGACCGTCTCGAGGATCGCGAGGCGGCCCTTGAGGCAATATTGGCGGCTTCCGGCGACCTGGACGATGCGCGCGAGATCGGCCCATCCGTTCATCTCGCACAATTCGACATGGTCGCGCGGGGTGAAGGCGAAGGCGGGCGGGGTGCCTTCGTTGCGGATGACGATATTGTGGGTTTCGTCGGGGCCGACTGGGGCGCCGTCCCAGGGGATGTTGGGGAGGCGCAGGAGGAGGTCGCGCAGGGCGGCGTCCTGCTCGGCGAGCCCGGTCTCGAGCTCGGAAGCCTTCGCGCCCGCTTCCTTGGCGCGGCGCCCAAGCTCGGCCTTTTCGCCCGGCGCCGCATCCTTGAACTGGGCCGATATTGCGTTGCGCTCGGCCCGCAGCCGCTCGATCTCGGTCCTTTCGGCGCGGGTCTGAGCGTCGAGCGCCAGCACCGCGTCGAGGTCGATCGACACATTCTTCTGCGCGGCGGCCTGCGCCACGAGGTCGCGGTTGTGGCGGAGGAAGGCGAGGTCCAGCATGGGGCGCGGATGCGTGAATTCTCTCCTTCACGCAACCTTCTCGTCACCCCGGGCTTGACCCGGGGTCCACCTTTCTCGCAGTCGATCGAAAAGAAGTTGGATCCCGGCTCAAGGCCGGGATGAAGAATAAGGAACTCGCATGCCCTCCGGTCTCATCGCCCTGCTCGACGACGTCGCCACCCTGACCAAGCTGGCCGCCGCCAGCATGGACGATATCGGCGCGGCGGTGGGCAAGGCGGGGTCCAAGGCGGCGGGCGTGGTGATCGACGATGCCGCTGTCACCCCGCGCTACGTCACCGGCCTCTCGCCCGAGCGCGAACTGCCGATCATCGGCAAGATCGCGCTCGGTAGCCTCAAGAACAAGCTGCTGATCATCCTGCCCGTCGCGCTGCTGCTGAGCTGGATCGAGACGCGCTTCAACCTGATGCTGATCACGCCGATCCTGATGATCGGCGGCGCCTATCTGTGCTTCGAGGGCGCCGAGAAATTGTGGGAAAAGGTCAGCGGCGACCATCATGACGAGGTCGCGCTGATGGAATGCGACGATCCCGCCGAGCTTGAGAAGCGCCAGATCGCGGGCGCGATCCGCACCGATTTCATCCTGTCGGCCGAAATCATGATCATCGCCCTCGCCTCGCTCGAACTGGTGAGCTTCTGGCTGGAAGCCAGCGTGCTCGCAGTGGTCGGGATCGTCATCACGATCGCGGTCTATGGCACCGTGGCGCTGATCGTGAAGCTTGACGACATCGGGCTGCACCTGGCGGCGCGCGGAGGTCCGCTGGCCCCGCTCGGAAGGGGGCTGGTGCGCGGCGTGCCCAAGCTGCTTGCCGCGCTGTCGGTCATCGGCACAGCGGCGATGCTGTGGGTCGGCGGGCAGATATTGCTGCACGGGCTCGAGGAGTTGCACTTCCTGACCGCGCTGCCGCATGCCGTTCACGAAGGCGCCAAGGCGGGCGCGGCGGCGATCGGTTTCTGGCCCGGGTTCTTCAACTGGACGTTCAATGCGCTGGGCGGTGCGATCGTCGGGATCGTGGTTGGCGGCGTGATCGTCGCGCTGCTGCACCTCTGGCCTCGGACGAAGGCAGCGTCCGAAGCGACCGCAGCGCCCTGACCCGCTAGAGCCGCCAGTTCAGGCGGACGCCGATATTGTCGATCCCGGGGTTCTGCGTGCCGAAAATCTGGCCGTGGCTGAAGTGGACCCAGCTTGCCTCGACGCTGGCGCGGTCCGAAAGCCGTGCGCCGACCGCAATTTCGGGCTCGAGCAGGATGCGGCTGCCGAGGGCGAGCTTGTCCGCCTGCACGAAATTGCTCGCCGAACCGTCGTGAACCGCGACGCCCAGACCCGGACGGACGTAGAAGCGATTGCCGAATTTGGCCGAGAGGCCGGCAGCCAGGAAATTGGTGTCGCCCTTCGTGTTGAGCGAGGCGAAGGCATAGGGCTGCAGCGGTGTGCGGCCCATGCGCTCGCCCCGGATGCCGAGGCTGAAGTCGATTCCACCCTCGCGGTCGGCCTGGAGGCTGAGCGGGGTCAGCACCCCATGCGCGTGGACGCCCGCGAAAATGTCGGTGGCGGTAGCCGGGGCGGCGAGGGTGAGGGCAACGGCCAAACAGGTCGGTCGGATCATGCGCGGGCCTTTTTTGAGCAGTTCGAAAGCGCCTAACACCTTCGTCAAGTTGAAGAAATGCCCCGTCAGGCGCCCCCCTGCCAAGCCCGCAGCGCGTCATTGGGGGCAAGCAGCATCCAGACGTTGAGCGTCAGATTGTCGCGGATGATCGCCAGTGGCACCAGTTCGAGCACCAGCACGATCATCACGCTCGCCCACACCGGCACGCGCCGCGCCACGAGGAAGCCGATCCCCATCATCACGATGTCGCTGACCGAATTGAGGATGGTGTCGCCGTTATAGCCCAACGCGATGGTCGCCTCGCGGTAGCGGTTGATGATGACGGGCGAATTCTCGACCAGCTCCCAGGCGCTCTCGACGATGGTCGCGAGGACCAGACGCCGCTCCCACTTCATCTTCTTCGCCGCGAGGTACAGCAGGCCGTAGAAGAGGAAGCCGTGGACGAGGTGGCTGGCGCTATACCAGTCGGCGATCATCTGGCTCTGCTTGGGGCCGACGGGGCCCCATAGTTCGATCAGCCCGCCCTTGTAGAGGGGAGGGCGGCCCATCAGCCACAAGATGGCGGCGGCGGCGATGACCACGGACAGGGCCACGAGCAGCGGCCGGGCGGAAGCTTTCACATTGTCTCCACGGTGACATGGGCGAGGCGGCGATCATCGCCGATGCGGTTGCGGATCTCCTCGGCCGACGCACCGCTGGCCGCAACGATCGCAGCATAGCGGCCGGGGCCGACGGTCCACAAATGGAAATCGTGGAGCGTCACGTCGCCTCCGCCCTCGATCCGGGCCCTGAGGTCGGCGCAGAGCGCAGGATCGGGAACGCGGTCAAGCAGCACGCCGGCGGTCTCGGCGATCAGCCCGCGGCTCCAGTGGAGGATGACGAGCGCCCCGACGATTCCGACCGCGGGGTCGAGCCAGCCGACGCCCAGCCACCAGCCCGCAGCGAGGGCGGCGATCGCCAGCACGCTGGTCAGCGCGTCAGCGAGGACATGGAGGTACGCCGAGCGCAGATTATGGTCGTGGTGGTGATCGTGGCCATGATGCTCGTCATGCCCATGCCCATGCCCGTGTCCGTGCCCGTGATGCCCTCCGCCAAGCAGCCAGGCGCTAAGCAAGTTAACTATCAGACCGATCACCGCGACCAGCAAGGCATCGCGATAATCCACCGCCAGCGGCTGCCACAGGCGCTGCGCGCTTTCGTAGAGGATGCCCAGTGCCACCGCGACCAGCCCAAGGGCGGAGGCGAAACCGGCGAGGCTGCCGACCTTGCCGGTGCCCCAGCCGTAGCTCGGGTCATGTGCTCGTTTGCGGGCAAAGCTGTAGGCCAGGGCGCTGACGCCCAGCGCCAGCGTGTGGGTCGCCATGTGCCAGCCGTCGGCGACAAGCGCCATCGAGCCGGTGATCGTGCCCGCGACGATCTCCGCGACCATCATCGCGGCCGACAGTGCCACCACCCAGCGCGTGCGCCGGGCATTCCGATCATGGGCTGAGCCGAGGAAGTCGTGGTCATGGGCGGCCATCGACACTTGGCTAGGCGAGCGGTCGGGGCTTGCCAAGGCGCGGCGCGGCGGGGATGCGTAGCACCATGCTGCGTGCCTATGGACCCCAATGCGATGGATCGGTCATCGCCGCCGACGGCAGCCTGCCCGAGGCCGCCACCTGGATCGACCTCGAGGAGCCGACCAAGGAGGAGGAGCAGTCAGTCGAGCGGTCACTCGGCTTTTCGGTGCCGACCCGCGACGACATGGTCGAGATCGAGCCCTCGAGCCGGCTCTACGAGCGCGACGGCGCGCTGGTGATGACCATGAACGTGCTGTTCGGAATCAAGGACGACGATCCGCAGAGCGAACCGATCAGCTTCGTGCTCAAGAACCACAAGCTCGTAACCGTGCGCTACGTGACACCCAAGCCGTGGCTGGCGTTCAGCCGCGAGGCGCGGGTGTCGCCCGATCTGGTGCGTGACGCACCGACCGCGCTGACCCGGCTGCTCGATGCGATCGTCGACCGGCTGGCCGACGAGCTGGAGGAGTCGGGGGCGGAAATCGAGCGCATCTCCCGCCACATCTTCCGCCGCGAGACCGGCAAGCGCGAGCCGTCGCGGCGGCTGGAGGTGCTGCTGCATCGGATCGGTCGCGCGCAGTCGCTGGTCGGCAAGATCCGCGAGACCGCGGTCAGCACCGCGCGGGCACTGAGCTTCCTGTCCTCGTCAGAGCGGATGCACGCCGAGGACTGCCTGCGGGTGCGCGAGCAGATCGCGAGTTTGGCGACCGACATCTCCGCGCTGATCGACCATTGCGCCTTTCAGTCGAGCCAGCTCATCTTCCAGCTCGACGCCAGCCTCGGCCTGATCAGTATCGAGCAGAATTCAGCGATGAAGCTGTTCAGCTGGGCCGCGCTCATCTTTCTGCCGCCGACTCTCGTCGCCGGAATTTATGGAATGAATTTCGAGCATATGCCCGAGCTCGAGTGGCTGCTGGGCTATCCGATGGCGCTTGCGCTGATCCTCGCCAGCGCAGTCCTGCCACTGTGGATATTGCGCCGGAAGGGCTGGATCTAGCGGGCGAAAAGGATGGTCGGTCCACTCGAGAGGCGGACCGGATCAGGGCCGGTCAGCTTACGCCTGTCAAGCCTGCGGGAAAGAGCAATGCGCGCGAGGGGGCTGTCTGACAACGGCCGACCGTCGCGGCCGGCTTCGGCCCGCTCAAAGGCGGCGAGACGGCGATCAAACGTCGGACTGGTAAAAGCCATGAAATTCCCCGCTGCTGGAGGCGCGGAGGGCGCGCCTTCCGCGTGTGCGAGAGCGAAAAAGCACGGCCGCCGAGTCGGGTTCCGCCGCGCGCAAAAGATTCTTCCGGAGAGGCCGCATGACTTGTGAGGGAGACGCCGACGAAGCAACGAATGGGATTGGTGGTCGTTGTGGTGGCGAAATGGCGAACGGAATTCAAAGAACCCCGGGACTGGCCGAACGCTTTTCGGAAGCGGTCCCCAAATTGTTCGCGCATCCTTCGATGCAGGTGGCGGTCATCCTGTTCTGCGTCGCGTGGTTCCTCATTGGATTTCAGACCGAGCTGCTGACCGCGGCGCTTTCGATCCTTGCCATCACGCTGACCCAGATGGTCCTGAGCGGTCAGTATAAGCGCGAGATCGATGCCCATATCCGGGACGTCGCAATGCATGCCAAGCTCGACGAACTGATCAAGGCCACCAAACGCGCACGCAACGAGATGGTCGGGATCGAGGAGGGCATGGAGGAGGAGGAAATCCGCGAGCTGCGCGAGGAGGCCAAGGAGCTGATCGACGCGGCGGCGGAGCGGTCTGGCGAGCGCCTGGATGGCGGACGGGTCAAGGCCGCGATCGAGAGAGTAAGCGACGGCCGCTAGGGCACGGCGGGCACGGCTTTGCCCGTCCGGGCTTCCTTGCTAAGGCCCCGGCGCGACACCCCTTCAAAGACAAGAGACAGCCCCATGATTCCGACCGGCCAGGACAGCCTCGGCACTCGCTCGACCCTCCAGGTCGAGGGCAAGGCCTATGCCTATTACGACCTGAACAAGGCCGGCGCGGCGCTGGGCGATGTTTCCCGATTGCCCTTCTCGATGAAGGTGCTGCTGGAGAATCTCCTGCGCTTCGAGGACGGGGTCACCGTCACCCGCGACGACCTCCAGGCGATGGTCGACTGGCTCAAGGAGCGGCGGGTCGCGCGCGAGATCCAATACCGGCCGGCGCGCGTCCTGATGCAGGATTTTACTGGCGTGCCCGCGGTGGTCGACCTGGCCGCCATGCGCGACGCAATGCACGCGCTCGGCGGCGACCCGCAGAAGATCAACCCGCTGGTCCCCGTCCACCTGGTCATCGACCATAGCGTGATGGTCGATGAATTCGGCACGCCCAAGGCGGCGGACGCCAATGTCGACTATGAATATGCCCGCAATCGCGAGCGCTACGAATTCCTCAAATGGGGCAGCCAGGCGTTCGACAATTTCAAGGTGGTCCCGCCCGGGACTGGCATCTGCCACCAGGTCAACCTCGAATATATCTGCCAGACGGTGTGGAGCAGCGCCGACCAGTCGGGCGAGGACGTGGCCTATCCCGACACGTTGGTCGGGACCGACAGCCACACGACGATGGTCAATGGCCTCGGCGTGCTGGGCTGGGGCGTCGGCGGGATCGAGGCCGAGGCCGCGATGCTCGGCCAACCGGTCTCGATGCTCATCCCTGAAGTCGTGGGCTTCCGCATGACCGGCGCGCTCAAGGAAGGCATCACCGCCACCGACCTGGTGCTGACGGTGACGCAGATGCTCCGCGCCAAGGGCGTGGTCGGACGCTTCGTCGAATTCTGCGGTCCCGGCCTCGACGCGATGACGCTCGCCGACCGCGCGACCATCGCCAACATGGCGCCCGAATATGGCGCGACCTGCGGCTTCTTCCCGGTCGATCATCGCACGCTCGATTATCTGCGCCTCACCGGGCGCGAGGATCATCGCATCGCGCTGGTCGAGGCCTATGCCCGCGCGCAGGGCATGTGGCGCGATGCTGAGACCCCCGAGCCGTTGTTCACCGACATGCTCGAACTCGACCTTGCCAGTGTCGAGCCCAGCCTCGCCGGCCCCAAGCGCCCGCAGGACCGGGTCGCGCTGGCGCAAGTCGACGACCAGTTCAATGCCGAGCTGGCCGACACCTACAAGAAGGCCGACGATCCGCGGGTTGCGGTCGCGGGCGCAACCCATGACCTTGGCAATGGCGACGTGGTCATCGCCGCCATAACCAGCTGCACCAATACCTCGAACCCGAGCGTGCTGGTCGCCGCGGGCCTCGTCGCGCGCAAGGCTCGCGCGCTCGGCCTCGACAGCAAGCCGTGGGTCAAGACCAGTCTCGCGCCGGGCAGCAAGGTGGTCACCGACTATCTCGACCGAGCCGGGCTGAGCGAGGATCTGAACGCGATCGGCTTCAACCTCGTCGGCTATGGCTGCACCACCTGCATCGGCAATTCGGGACCGCTGGCCGAGCCGATCAGCGCGGCGATCAGCGAGCATGATCTGGTCGCGGTCAGCGTCCTGTCGGGCAATCGCAACTTCGAAGGCCGGGTCAGCCCCGACTGCCGCGCCAATTACCTCGCCAGCCCGCCCCTGGTGGTCGCCTATGCGCTGGCCGGAACGGTTCGCAGCGACATCACGTCGAGCCCGATCGGGACCGCGCGCAACGGCGAGCCGGTCTATTTGAAGGACATCTGGCCGACCAATGACGAGATCCGCGCGCTGATCGACGCGCATGTCCATTCGGACCTGTTCAAGGCGCGCTATGCCGACGTCTATGCCGGCGATGCGCGCTGGCAGGGGATCGCGGTCAGCGGCGGCGCGACCTATCAATGGCCGACCGCCTCCACCTATATCGCCAACCCGCCCTATTTCGAGGGCATGAGCATGACCCCCAAGCCGATCGAGGACATCGAGGGCGCGCGGACGTTGGCGGTGTTCAGCGATTCGATCACCACCGACCACATTTCCCCGGCCGGGTCGATCAAGGCCGACAGCCCTGCGGGCAGCTGGCTGATGGAGCGCCAGGTCCCGCGGACCGAGTTCAACAGCTATGGCGCGCGGCGCGGCAACCACAATGTCATGATGCGCGGCACCTTCGCCAACATTCGGATCCGCAACAAGATGCTGACCGGGGTCGAGGGCGGCTTCACCCGCAACCTCCTGACCGGCGAGCAGGAGGCGATTTACGACGCGGCCATGTCCTACAAGGAGGCCGGCGTGCCGCTCGTCATCCTGGCGGGCAAGGAATATGGCACGGGCTCGTCGCGCGACTGGGCGGCCAAGGGCACCGTCCTGCTGGGCGTACGCGCGGTCATCGCCGAGAGCTTCGAGCGGATCCACCGTTCGAACCTGGTCGGCATGGGTGTGCTCCCGCTGCAGTTCAACGAGGGCGAGAATGCAGCCAGCCTGAAGCTCGACGGGGTCGAGACCTTCACCATCCGTGATGTCGCCGGCATCAAGCCGCGGCAGGAGGTCGAGGTCGAGGTGATCGAAAGCGACGGCCACGTTCGCACCATCACTGCGCGCTGCCGGATCGACACCTATAACGAGCTCGAATATTTTCACGCGGGGGGCATCTTGCCCTACGTGCTACGGAAGCTGGCGGCGTGACGATCGATCTGTTCGCCGAAATCGTGGGCTGGATCGGCGCGGTGCTGATCCTTGCCGCCTACGGCCTGCTCACCGCCGGCAAATTGCAGGCCAAGAGCATCCCCTATCAGGCGATGAACGTCGTCGGGGCGCTGGGCTTCATCGTCAATTCGAGCTGGAACGGCGCCATTCCGTCGGCCGCGCTTAACGTCGTCTGGGCAGGCATCGGCGTGGTCGCCATCGCCGGGATCCTCAGAGCGCGGCGGCCAGCCACGCCGGCAGGCTGACCTCGCCAAGGTCGTCGACCCGGCGGTGCTCGACCGCCAGGCCGAGCTCGGGATAGCGGACCTTGGTCCGTGCGGTCGGCTCGGCGGCAGGGACGACGACCAGCCGCCGGTTGACCTTCTGCCGCCAGTTCATCCGCGCGGTATTTTCCTGTCCGACATAGCAGCCCTTGGTGAAGCTGACGCCGTTCAGCTCGGCGGCATTGCATTCGAGCCAGAGCAGGTCGCCGAGCTCGGCCCGGCCTTCGCAGACGCCGAGGGCGAGACGGTGGCGTAGCCATTTGCTCTCTTGCGAATGCGGGAGCCCAGTAACTTCTTCCTCTGCTCGGGAAGAAGGGAACTGGGCCGCTGTGTTCGCGGGGGAGCACCAGCGTCGGCCTAGTGCGGGCAGACGCGGATCAACCACCCCCTCATCGCCCTCGAGCGCCCAGCACATCACCAGCCCTTCATCGCGCTCGATCGTGATCGGGCGCCGCAGGCGATACATTCGCAGGCGCCTGCCCAGTTCGTCCGCCGATGCCGCCTCGCAATCGATCAGCAGATCGTCACCCTCGGCCCAGACCAGGAAATCGAACAGGCACTTGCCCTGTGCGCTCAGCAGCCCGGCCCAGACCGGCAGCGCGCCGGTGACGTCGCTGGTGACCAGCCCCTGGAGGAAGCCGCGCACGTCCTCGCCCGAGAGGCGGAGGAGGGCGCGGTCGGTGAGGATGGTCGGGGTGGTGGAGGACATGGAGCTTAGCTAGGGACTGGCGCGACAAACGAACAGACCATGTTCGGGGGCGATACCATGACCGACCGCATCACCATCCGCCGTCCCGACGACTGGCACCTCCACCTGCGCGACGAGGCGATGCTCGAGGCGGTGGCGCCCTATAGTGCGCGCCAGTTCGCGCGAGCGATAATCATGCCCAACCTCGTGCCGCCGGTGACCAGCGTGGCGGCGGCAAGCGACTATCGGACACGCATCCAGGCGGCCGCGGGGCCCGGCTTCACGCCGCTGATGACCTGCTATCTGACCGACACGACCGACCCGGACGAGCTCGCGCGCGGCCATGAAGCGGGCGTGTGGATCGCGGCCAAGCTCTATCCCGCGGGCGCCACCACCAACAGCCACAATGGCGTGACCGACGTCCGCCACCTCGCGCCTGCGCTGGAGCGGATGCAGGCGATCGGCATGGTGCTGTGCGTGCACGGCGAGGTGACCGATCCGCAGATCGACATCTTTGACCGCGAGGCGGTGTTCCTGGAGCGCGTGCTCGCCCCGCTGCTGCGCGATTTTCCTGCGCTCAAGGTGGTGCTGGAGCATGTCACCACCGCCGACAGCGTCGCGTTCGTCGAGGCCGCGGACGCCAATCTGGCGGCGACGATCACGCCCCAGCACCTCCATCTCAACCGCAATGCCCTGTTCGCCGGTGGGCTGAGGCCGCACGCCTACTGCCTGCCGGTGGTCAAGCGCGAGCGGCACCGGCTGGCGGTCCGCGCCGCCGCGACCTCGGGCTCCGTCAAATTCTTCCTCGGCACGGACAGCGCGCCGCACCTCAAGGAGGCTAAAGAGAGCGGCTGCGGCTGCGCCGGCATCTGGAATGCCCCCCACGCGCTCGAAAGCTATGCCACCGTGTTCGACCAGGAAGGCGCGCTGGATCGCTTCGAGCAATTCGCCAGTCTTGCCGGCCCCGGCTTTTACGGCTTGGAGCCGAACGAAGAGCGGATCACGCTGGAGCGCGCGGAAACGGAAGTGCCCGAGCGGATCCCCGCGGCCGGATCGGAGCTGGTCCCCTTCCATGCCGGGGAGCGCCTCGGCTGGCGGCTGGCCACCGCCTAGGCCAGTTCAGGCCCCGCGGCCTGTCTTGCCAAGAATGGCCCGGAAATGCGCGTCGACCCGGTCGTAGCATTCGCACGAGGCAGCCGCGAGGCCGACGCGATCGACCACCTGGATGGCGCCGCGGCGATAGGAGATCAGGCCCTGTTCCTGAAGCACCCGGGCGACGGCGTTGACCGTGGTCCGCTGGACACCCAGCAGGCCGGCGAGGCTCTCCTGAGTCAATGACAGGCGGTCGCTTCCGGCACGGTCCTGGGCGTGGAGCAGCCAGCGCGCGGCGCGGCTTTCGATCGGGTGAAAGGCGTTGCACGCGACCGACTGCATGACCTGCGCCAGCAGCGCGTCCGAATAGCGGCAGAAGAGGTTCTTGACGTGGGGGCAGCTCGCCTTGGCTTCCTCGAGGACACTCATGGGCAAGGACGCGGCGTGCCCGCCAAGTTGTACCGTGGCATGCGTGAAGGCCGGCGCATGGCCGCAGCTGACGATCCCGCCGACGGCGCCCTCCATGCCGATCGACGCCACTTCGACCGACCGGCTCCCGCTCAGTTCGACTCGCAGCGAGATCATCAGCCCGTCGAACGGAAATAGCGTGCGCTCGACCTGCTGGCCGACCTGCAGCACCGGCATCCCGGCACCATATTCCTCGATGCGGAGGTGGGGCAGGAACCGGGCGCGCTCATCCGCCGACAAGGTCGCCAGCAGGCGGTTGCCCTCGAACGCAACATCCATTGCGGATGTCGATCCCACGCTGTCGACCGGACGGTCCATTTATCCCCGCAAACCCCGTGCGATACCGCCACGAAAACAACCGTGCGGCAACGCTCCCTTGCAAAGCATTACGCTACTGTTCCGACTTGAGGCAATAGCTTATTTTTCATGCACTTACGACCCGATTTATGTCGGCTTGCCGACGTTGATCTGATCCAGGTTCGAGAGAATGGTGCGGACAGCGGAAGTCCTTGATTTGCTGGAAGGGACGGCAATGAAGAAGGGACGGGCCGATGGTGACGATGAAGGTTGAACCGCCTGCATCGCTCGGCTAAGCGCTCACGCTGCCGAGGCATCCGGAGACGTGGGTGAGTGGCTGAAACCAGCGGTTTGCTAAACCGCCGTAGGGGGATTACTCCTACCGAGGGTTCGAATCCCTCCGTCTCCGCCATTTGTCCCCTTGCCGCTGTTGCCATCGGCAGCTGCCGGGGAGCTGACCGCAGGCAGCGCATCTGTCTGCCGTTAATTGGAAACCGAGCGCTTACCGCGCCGTTCCCCAGGTGCAACGATCCATTCACTGAGCACTAAGGCGGCGGACCATATCAGGTCGCAACCCGTTGGAAAGGTTGCGCTTGTTTCATGCCCGGAACCTCTTTGGAAGCGCTGGCGTTGGGGCCTCGCTGACATGGTGAACACCCGTCGTTGCGGGCTCGATCCCGCCATTGCGTATCCGGGAAGGCCAGTCGCCTGATGAGATCAATGGGAGAAAGCATATGAAGAAGACATTCCTCGCACTGGCCGCGGCCAGCTCGCTGTCGCTCGGCGCTTGCGCGACCACCTCGAACGACACCCTTGCCGACGCCGCCACCGGCGCTGCCGTGGGTGCCGTTGGCGGTGCTGCCGTCGGTGCCGTCG
The DNA here is from genome assembly GCA_031425975.1 of Sphingomonas sp. Taxonomy (GTDB): domain Bacteria; phylum Pseudomonadota; class Alphaproteobacteria; order Sphingomonadales; family Sphingomonadaceae; genus Sphingomicrobium. The sequence goes on along the minus strand of JANPKL010000070.1, from coordinate 16,056 downwards.
TTCCGGGCATCAGCCCGATCACCGGTGCTGCCATCGGCGCGGCCATTGGCGGACTCTCGGGCGCTGTCTGGGCCGACAACAACAATGACGGCTATGCCGATGGCTACGTCCAGAACGGCCAATATTACCAGGGCCAGCCGAGCGGTTGGGATTCGACCCTCGGTCGCGTCGCCACTGGCGTCGGTGCCGGCGCCTTGGTCGGTGCTGCCGCGGGCGCTCTGATCCCGGGCGTGAGCGTCCTTACCGGCGCGGTTGCCGGTGCCGTGGTCGGCGGTCTCGCCGGCGCGATCTGGGCCGACAACAACAATGACGGCCAGGTCGACGGCTACGTCCAGAACGGTCAATACTATCCTGGTGCCCCGGCGCAGAGCAGCAGCGGCACCTACACCCAGCCGACTCCGACCCGGAGCGGCGAGCGCGGCTAAGGAGCCTCGATGATCCATTCGACCCGTTCGAGTGGCAAGAGTGCCGGGCGTTTCATGCGCCCGGCACTTCTTTGTGCCGCTTTTGCTTTCGCCCCGCTCGGCCTTGCCATGCCCGCAGCAGCCCAGCCGATGGCCCAGGCGCCCGATTATGGCGGCGCCCTGTTCCTTCGTCCCGATCGCGGCGTCGCGGCCAACGAGCTGCTGCAGCTTCTGGTCACGGCCCAGGCCGACGGCCTCGATCCGCGCCGCTATCGCCTGCGCGATCTCCAGCGGGCGATGCGCGATGCGCGTGGCGGCGATCCGCGCGTGATCGCCCGCGCCGACCGCGTCTTTTCCGAAGCCTATGTCCGCTACGTGAGCGACCTTCGCCGCGCGCCCAATGTCGGCGTCATCTACGTCGACAACGAGCTTCGCCCGCAGGCGCCCGCCGCCGCCGAGTTGCTACGGACCGCCGCTGCCGCGCCCGACCTTGCCGCGCATCTGCGCGACATGGGCTTCATGCATCCATATTACGCGCAACTGCGCCGTCAGCTGACCGACAACCGCCTCGATGCGCGGACGAGGGGCCTTGTCAGGCTCAACATGGACCGCGTCCGCAGCCTGCCCGCCAGCGGCCGCTACGTGCTGGTCAACAGCGCCGCCCAGCGCCTCTTCATGATGGACGGCAATCAAGCTGTCGACATGATGCGGGTGGTGGTCGGAAAGCCCGTCTATCCGACCCCGATGATGGCCGCGCTGATCCGCTACACCTCGCTCAGGCCTTATTGGAACGTTCCGAGCGACCTCGCTGCCGAACGCATTGCGCCCAATGTGATCAAGGGCGGCCAGCCCTATCTCAAGGCCAAGGGCTATCAGGTGCTGTCCGACTGGTCCGAGCGTCCCAAGCTCGTCAGCCCGGCCAGTGTCGACTGGGCGGCGGTCGCGGCGGGCCGCAAGGAAGTGCGCCTGCGCCAGCTACCCGGCCCCGCCAACAGCATGGGCGACATGAAGTTCATGTTCCCCAATGCGCAGGGCATCTACCTCCACGACAGTCCGCAGGACGAATTGTTCGGCGAGGCCGCGCGGCTGTTCTCAGGGGGTTGCGTACGACTGGAGGCGGCGAGCCGCCTTGCCAGCTGGCTCTACGGCAAGCCGCTTCGGGCCAAGGGCGCCGCCCCCGAGCAGAAGGTGCCGATGGCGCGCCCGGTGCCGGTCTATCTGACCTATCTGACCGCGGTTCCGAGCGGCAGCAGCCTCGCTTTCTACGAGGATATTTATCGCAAGGATGTGCTGCCAGCGGCCAAGGGGCGGAAGCGGGCCAGAAGCTAGTCGCGTTCCCAGCGGGCGACGTAGCGCAGCGCAACCGCCACCGGCGCGCCCGTACGATCTCGCGCCGGGGCCCAGCGCGTCCGTCCGAGCAAGGCGCATAATTCGGCGTCGAGCGCGGGATTGCCCGATCCGTTGAGCGGCAGGCAGCGGGTGAGCTGCCCGCCCGCACTGACCTCGATCGCCAGCGTCGCCTGGCCGCGCGTGCTGCCGAAGCTGCGGATCCGGCGATAGTCGCGGCTGGTGAGATTGCCTGACAGCAAGCGCGCGTCCTCGGCCGGGCCGCCGCCGCTCGCGCCTGCGCTACCCTGACCGCCGCCGCCGGTCCCGTCACCTGCGCCGCCCGCGCCGCGCCCGAATCCCGGAGCGGCGGAGGCTCCTGCGCTGGCGTCACGGCCGGTGACGTTCGCGGTCTCGTCGGCGGTCGGGAGCTTCGGCGGCACCGGCAGTCGGACCGCGGGAGGCGGCACTACCACCGGCGCCGGGCGCGCGGCGAGGTCGGGAGCGCCGGCCTCCTCTTTGGCCGCCTGCTCGGCTGGCGCGGGAGGCTCCGGCTCGATCGCGGGCGGCGGCGGCGGGGTGACGTCGAAGGTGGCGAGGCTCTCGCTCGCCTTGCGCGCTACCTCGCCGCCCAGCCCGGCGATCAGCGCCGCGCCCAACGCCAGGTGCAGACCTGCGACCAGCGCCACGACCTTGGTGCGATCTTCCTTCGGGGGTTGCCACGGCATGGCGAGGCAACGCGGCAGGCGGCGACGGGTTGCCGGCCGAAGCCTGGATGAAAGACGACGGGCAGCGCGACCCATCGGGCGCGAAGAAGGGCGGAAGGATTGCTTCTTCCGCCCCAGTTCGTCGGGATCGGTCTCGCGTCGGGCTAGAACTTGGCCCCGGCGCGCAGGCCGAACGTGCGCGGACGGCCGATATACACCCTGGTGTTGGTGCAGATCGAGCAGGCCAGGCCGCGGGTCACCTGGTTTTCATTGTCGAACAGGTTCGTGGCGAACAGCTCGATATTATACTTCGCCCAGTCATAGCCCGCGAACAGGTCGACCAGGGTCGAGCTTTCGACCCGGCCGAGCACCGTATTGGGGTTGAACGGGCTGGCGAAGGACCCGGCGTTGCGGCGGACGTCGGCGCTTGCTCCGCCCTGGTAGGAGACGCCGCCCTGGACGTGAGCGCGGCCCAGACCCATCGGCCAGGCATAACGGGCGGTGGCCGAACCCTTGAATTTGGGCGTGACCGGCAGGCGGGTCCCGTCGGGCGTAACGATGAAGTCCCGGCGGTTGCGGCTGTCGAGGCCGCTGCAGGCCTCATTGCCGAGCGAGAAATTGCAGATATTGCCGTTGGTCCGGGCGTCGGTGTAGGCCGCGGCCGCATTGAGGGTGAGGCCCCCCGCGGTGTAGCCGAGATCGGTCTCGACGCCCTTCACGATTGCGCCGCGCCCGTTCTGGATCACCGTCAGGCTGTTCTCGCCGAGGAAGCTGAACTGAAAATCGTCCCACTTCTGGCGGTAGACAGCGCCGTTCCAGCGCAGCGGTCCGAAGCTGGTTTTCCAGCCGAGCTCGTAATTGGTGAGATAGTCGGGATCATAGGCCGGGGCGTTGGGCTGGCGATTGATCCCGCCCGGGCGGAAGCCGCGCGACCAGGTCGCATAGGCCATGATGTCGTCGGTGAACTTATATTGCGCGTTGAGGCGGTGGGTGAAGCCGTCGCCCTTGCTTTGCCGCGGCACCAGCCTGCCATTCACCAGATTGCCGACGTTGGTGCAGGGGGTGCCCGGCAGGCTGCCGGCGACCACGATCGCCCCTGAAGCGCCAGGCGCGTTGGCGGCAAGGCCGTTGGCGACCAGGCAGCGACGAACCCCGCTGCTGAAGCCGCCGGGATTGTCGGGCCCGAAGCCGGCGAAGCCGAACAGGGTGTTGTCGAACTTGTAATAGCGACCTCCGCCGGTCAGCGTGAGCTGCCTCGTGAGGTCGAAGCTGAGCTCGCCGAAGAGGGCTTGATCCTTGTCCTCGCGCTCCTGCTTGGTCAGCCAGATGGTGCCACGACGATTGGGCACCGACAGGCGGCCCGCCAGGTCGGGGACCATATAATCCTGCAGGATGTCATTCTTGGTCTGCGAGAAATAAGCGCCGACGAGGGCGCGAAGCGGCTTGTCGGCGGGCGAGGCGAGCCGCACTTCGTGGCTCATCTTGCGGTAGTGATTCGAGCCGTCGATGAACTGCTGCGGATTGATTTGCTGACCAAGATTATTGGTGTAATCCTGGACATCGACCAGCCCGACGCCCGACGTGTCGATGTAATAAGCCTCATAGGCATCGGTATAGTCGGTATAATCGGTGAAGCCGCTGTTCTTGCGGTCGAGATAGGCACCGGCATAGGTCAGGTCGAAGTTGGCGATCTTGCCCTCGATCGTCAGCGCGGCCTGGGTCCATTTGTCGCGGCCCTTGTCCTCGGCGAAGCGCTCGACGCTGTAGCCGGGCAGATCGGGATCGATGAAATAGACCCCGCCCGACTTCTGCGTCTGGTGCATCACGGTCGGGGTGACCGTCCAGTTCTCATTGAGGTCGATCTTGAGCGCGGCCCGGCCGCCCCAGGTGTCGACCCGGTTGATGTCGTCATCGACGAACTTCGCATTGTTGACGACAATGTCGCCATTGCCGCTGATGTAGCGGCGGCTGGCCCGGACATTGTCGATGAAGCCGGCATTGCGCTCACGGAAGGCGATCCCGCGAAAGGCGATATTCTCGGCGACCGGCAGGTTGAGCATGGCCTCGAGGCTACCGCCGATACCGCCATTCTTCACCCGGTTGAGCTCGGCGTCGACGCGGCCCGCGGTGACCCCCAGCTCGGGCTTGTTGGTGATGATCCGGATGGTGCCCGCCTGGCTCGATGCGCCGTAGAGCGTGCCCTGTGGTCCGGCGAGGCTCTCGATCCGGGCGATGTCGTAGATATGGACGTCAAGCGTGCCGCCGATGGTCGTGACCGGCTGCTCGTCGAGATAGGTGCCGACGCTCGGCTGCGAGCCCGAATGGTTGCCATCGCCGCCGGTCGCGATGCCGCGCATGTAGACGATCGCCGAGCCGGGGCCGGCCGACTGGAAGCTGACCGAGGGCAGCTGCTTGGCATAATCGTCGAAGTTGGAGATGTTCAGCTGGTCAAGACGACGGGTGCCGATCGCCTGGACGCTGATCGGGACATCCTGGAGGTTCTGTTCGCGCTTCTGCGCGGTGACCACGATCTCGCTGGTGTCGACCCCCTGGCCGTCGTCGGCATTGGCCGACGGCGTGGCTGCCGGGTCCGCCACCGGCGGGGCAGTCTGGGCAAGCGCAGGCTGTGCCAGCGCCGTTCCGGCCAGCAGAGCCAGTAGCAGTCGCTGCGAATTGCCAAGGCTGCGCGTCATATCATTCCCCCAAAATTCCCTATGAAGACATTGCTGCAGCGCAACGAATTAAAGTCAACCGCAAGACAGCCCGAAGGGGCGCTTTATTCGACCGGTGGTGCGTTCGGGTAGCAGTCGAGGACGGGGCCGAGCGCCGCTTTGAGTGGGCCTAGCCACGGTTCATAGGGCTGCCACTCTTCGGTCGCCTCGCGGTAGATGGGCTGGCGGACCTGCTCCGAACTGGGGGTGCGAACCGCCCGTTCGGTCTTCCAATGCTCGAGACAGGCGGGCTCGAACGGCAATCGGGCAGCCTCGAGCAGACGCCGGATCTCGGCCTCGGGATCGCTGACCATCCGCTCATAGATCACGCGGTGGACCTTGCCCGGCAGGCAGCGGTCAATATGAGCCATCAGCCGCACATAATCGGCGTAGTAACGGCCAAGGTCGGCGAGATCGTAACTGAACCCCTGGCCACGGGCGAAATGCTGCCGGAAATTGGAGAAGCAGCAAGACAAGGGGTGGCGGCGGGCGTCGATGATCGTCGCATTGGGCAGCGCCAGGTGGATCAGCGGGACGAACATCCAGTTATTGGGCAGCTTGTCGATGAAACGCGGCCGGCCGCTGCGGCGCTGGACCGATGTCCGGCGAAGGTAATCCTCGCCGATGGCGCGCAAGATGCCATCGGCGAGCGCGGCATAGTCTTCGGGATAGCGGCCATGCTCCCGCGCCAGAGCGGGCATGTCGGCGAGTTCGGACGTGCCCTCGACCATCGAATGCGACGACAATATCTGTTCGACCAGGGTCGATCCCGCGCGCGGCATGCCGATCACGAAGATCGGATCGGCCGCTGCGCAGGGCTCGACGACCGGCCGGTGCAGCCGTTCGGTCGGGAAGCTCGCGATCGAGCGATCAACCCGGCGCCGGACCCGGTCGGGGTCATAGGCGATGGCCTGACGCCGGATGGCATTGCCTGCGGCGAAATGGGCGAAGGCCGGCGCCGGCTGGCAACCGTCGTGAAGCGCCTTGCCGAGCGCGAATTCGAGATGGAAGCGGTCTTCCTCCCTCAGGCCGTGTTCGTCGGCGAGCAGCGCCTCCATCCTGGCGACGTCGGCGGGATCGAACCGCACCGTCTTCAGATTGGCGAGGCTGAACCAGGCTTCGCCGAGCGCGGGCTGGAGCGCGAGCGCCTGGCGGTAGGCGGCAATGCCTTCCTCGAGGCGACCGATGGTCTTGAGCATATGGCCGTAGGACAGCCACAATCGGGGCTGGCGCGGTGCCCGCTCCAGCACCTGAGCGTAAATGGCGATCGCATCCTCGAAGCTGCCGAGCCGGCCGAGCGTCGCCGCCTTGAGGTTGAGATGCCCCAGCTCCTCGCCCTCGGCGGCGAACAGTTCCGCCAACAGGGGCAGCGCTTCGGCCGGCCGCCCGGCGCGGCCGAGCACCATCGCCAGATTGGCTCGCGCCGCGTGAAAGCCGGGGGCCACGGCGAGCGCGTGGCGGAGCAATTGCTCGCTGTCGTGCAGACGCCCGATCCGTGCCGCCAGTTCGGCCAGCATGCGAAGTGCGCGGGGGTCGTCGGGATCGCGGCGCAGCATCGCCTTCAGCAGGCGCTCCGCAATGTCGAGACGATTGTCGTTCATCGCCACCGCGGCATCGAGTAGATCGCGCGGGAAATGGCTGGGCGGCGAAGGCTGCGGCGACGGTGGAGACACGCCACGTGTGATGGCGAGCGGCTGCGGCGTGCGCAAGCATCGCGGCCCGAGTCGCGCGCTTTTGGGGCCGTCGGCGGGCCTCCGATCCCGTTTCGGGACGGGAAACAAAAGAAATTTGCCGATTGTCGCGAGTCAGTGTCACCACCGCTCATGATCAATGCCGAATTGAACCAATATCCTTAACAAGTCGTAAACAAGCTTTATTCAACAGCGGGTCTCAGAAACCTGAAAGTCAAAACGGCAGACGTGACTATCCCACCTCAAGTGTAGTTTCGTAAAAAAGAGATATCGACAGTCGAACAGCCAGCTGGCGTCGCCCCAGACAAAATTATCAAAATCTGGCTTCTTAAAGGTTAACGGGCCGTGACTATGCGCTTTTGCCTCGGTCGAAGGGGTTAAAGCCAAGTGGTTAGGGGTCCAATCTTGCCAAGTCGCCCTTGGCTGTGGTTTCACTCCGTTTAACGCGCGGCAGGGGTTTGACCGTTAACCGTTTTCATACAACGGGAAACGGTGCGGTCGGTCCCCCGCCGAACGACACAGGGAGCCGGCGATGGGGATCGCCGCTTCCATGGGCTGAAGGGTGACAGATGCGCTACGAAGACAACTCGCAGTCGGGATCCACGCAGGATCAGGGGCCGATCGCACGCGACGACGCTGATCAGCTGGCTGCGGGCGACCGCGGTCCGGCCAGCGGCAATGTCATCACCGGGGTGGGCACCGAAAGCGGCGCGATCGGTGCCGATGCAGCTTCCGGCGGCGCGAAGATCACCGCGGTGACGGGCGCGAGCGGCAGCGACACCAGCCTTGCTGGCGGACGCCTCCAGGTCGAAGGCGAACATGGGTCGCTGAGCCTCACCCCGCGCGGCGACTATAATTATGTCGCCAGGGCGAATGTCCCGGAGAACAGCCGCGACACCTTCACCTACACGCTGGCCGATGCCGCTGGTGCGTCGGACCAGGCCCGGCTGACGATCGAGATCGGCAAGACGCAGGCGGTGGTCGACGTGAATGCGCGCCGCGTCGTGCCCGGCCCCGACGGCGTGGTCGTCCTGCCCGCCGGCGTCCAGCTGAGCGACGTCCGGATCGTCGGCCGCGACCTGCTGGTGATGCTCCCCGACGGCACCCAGATGCTGATCGTCGACGGCGCGGTGTTCGTGCCGCAGCTGGTCATCAACGACGTCGAAGTCCCCTCGACCAACCTTGCCGCCTTGCTGATCGACCAGGAACCGCGCCCCGCGAGCGGCGTGCCCCAGTCGGGCGGCGGCAATTTCATCCAGGCGGTCGGCCCGCTCGACCCCGGTACGCCGCTCGGCGACCTGCTGCCGCCGACGCAGCTGCAATATACCCCGCCCGAATTCCGTGACGTCGGGATCGCCGAGGAGGATCGCGAGCCGGTGGTCGGCGCCAATCCGCTCAGCCTGCTCGACGACGACGCGCGGCCCGGCGGCAACGCCGGTGGCACCGGCGACGATCTCGATGCGGCCAATCTCAGCGGCACATTGTCGGGCTCGGGCGGCGATGGCCCGCTCAGCTTCGCCTTGTCGACGACGGGCGCGCCGACTGGCTTTACTTATATCGCGGGCCCGTCGGGCTCGCTGCTGGTCCAGCAGAATGGGGTCACGGTCCTGACCGTCACCGTCAACGCGCAGACCGGTGCCTACACCATCGCGCAGAACGCCCCGATCAGCCATGCTGCGGGCGCCGACGAGAACAATGTCCTCTTAACCTTCGGCTATACCGTCACCGACCGCGACGGCGACGTCGCGACGGGCAATTTCCAGCTCAATGTCGACGACGATACCCCGCTGATCGACGTCACCGCCGGCGCCGACGCGGCCGTTATTCTCACGACGGACGACGCTGACACCCGCGGCGAGGCCCGGGACAGCGCGTCGAGCAGCGCCAATTTCGGCGGCGTGTTCAACCTCGCAGTCAACTCGGTCGGGGCCGACGGCCTTGGCACTTCGGGGCCCATGACCTTCGCGCTCGGCACCCCGGGCGGTGCCTCCGGCCTGTTCCAGGGCGGGGTCGCGATCAACCTCTTCCTCGTCGGCGGCAAGGTCGTCGGCTCGACCGCGACCAGCGCGGCGGGCGTGACCTCGGCCAACACTGTGTTCGACGTTTCGCTGACCGGCACCAACGGCGTCGTCTCGCTGACCCAGTTTAGCCAGATCGACCATCTCGGGACCGATCCAACCCCGACCGGCTCACCCTTCGTGGACCAGATCGCCCGCCTGGCCGACAACCTCGTCACGCTGACCGCAAGTGCGACGATCAGCGACCGCGACGGTGACAGCGCGAGCGACAGCGTCACGGTGCAGATCGGCGACAACCTGCGCTTCACCGACGACGGCCCCGTGCTGACCGGCGCGCAGACCGGCGCCGGCGTCACCCTCGACGAGACCAGCGCAGTGACCCCCGCCGGCTTCCCGATCAGCGCCACCAGCACGTCGGCGGTGATCGTGGGCGCAGGCCTCAGCTTCGGCGCCGACGGTGCGGCGGCCAGCAACGCCACCAGCTATGGCCTGAGCGTGGTCGGCACCGGCGCCACTGCGCTGCGGACCGCGATCGGCGACTTCCCGATCACCCTCGTCCAGACCTCGGCCAGCGTCATCACCGGCACCTATGACGGTAGCAAGGTCGCCTTCACCGCGACCATCAATGCCAATGGCACGCTGACGGTCTCACAGGCGGTCCCGCTCGAGCATAATGTCGATGGCTCGACCGACGCGGCCTACAATGATGCACTGTCGCTGTCCGGGCTGATCAACGCCTCGGTCACCGTGCGCGATTTCGACGGGGACACGGCCACCGCCTCGGCCCCGATCGGCGATCGTATCGTCTTCCTCGACGATGGTCCCTCGATCGGCATCGCCCGTAGCGACGATTCCAACGTCTCGCTTCAGACTGACGACGCCGACACGCTCGGCGCGGCTTCCGACAGTGCCAGCGCCTCTTTCGCCGGCCTGTTCACCGTGACTTCGGCGGCCGGTGCCGATGGCGGCAGCGTTTCGGCAATCACCTACGCCCTCGGCGTCGGACCGACCCCTGCCGGGCTGACCTCGGGCGGGCTCGCCATCACGCTGTTCGCGGTCGATGGCGGCCGCGTGGTGGGCAGCACCGCCTTGCCGGGCCAGCAGGTCACTGCCGCCAATACCATCTTCGATGTCGCGGTCAGCAGCAACGGCGTGGTCACGGTCACGCAATATGGTCCGATCGACCATGCTGCGTCGGTCGACCCGACGCCGGGCGGCACTCCCTTCTCCGACCAGGGCTACAGCCTTCCCGACGGCGCGATCGTCCTGAATGCGCGCGCGACGGTCACCGACAATGACGGCGACAGCGCCTCGGCGGTGCAAAGCATCAACATCGGCGCCAATATCCGCTTCACCGACGACGGGCCGGTTGCCCGGGCCGACACCGACTCGCTGGCCGCTGGCGCCTATGGCCCGGAAACCGGCAACGTTCTGAGCGGCGCAGGGACGACTTCGGGCGAAGTCGGTGCGGACAGCGCCGGCGCCGACCTCCCGGCGCAGATCGTGGCGATCGCTTATGGCGAAGCGACCGACAGCAGCTTCGACGAGGCCGGCAATCTGGTCATCGGCGGCCAAAATGGCGTGCTGACGATCAAGGCCGACGGCAGCTACAGCTACACCCGCAATGCGGGCACGCCGGGCGGCGTCAGCGACGTGTTCAGCTACACGCTGCGCGACCGCGACGGCGACACCAGCGAGGCGACCCTGACCATCCGGATCGGCAACCTGCCGCCGCTGGTCAACGCACCGGACGCCGATGCCCCGGGCACCATCGTTTACGAAGCCGCTTTGGGTGGCACGCCGCAGGGCTCGGGCGAAGAAGCCGCTGCGGGCCCGAACGGCGACCCGCGCGAGGCGACCACCGGCTCGATCACCTTCAACCAGGGTGACGGCCCGGCCGCGATCCGCATCGACGGCGTCCTTGTCACCGGCGTCGGTCAGCTGATCGACACCGGCGAAGGCACGATCCGGATCGACACGCTCGGCGCTGGCTCGCTATCCTACACCTATACCCTCAACGACAATCTGCTGGTTCCGGGCGCTTCGTCGCCCGACGTGATCAGCGTCACCGTGACCGACAAGGACGGCCAGGTCGCCAGCGATACGCTGACCATCAGCATCGTCGACGATGTTCCGGTCGCGCGCCTCGACAGCGATACCATCGCCTCGGGCACCTTCGGCCCGGCGACGGGCAATGTCATCTCGGGCGCGGGCACGACCAACGCTGCCGCCGGTGCCGATACGGTTGGTGCCGATGGCGCGACCGTGGTCGGGATCAAGGCCGGGGTCGACAATGCCGCCTTCACCGGCGCGGTCGGGACCGTCATTCAGGGCACCTATGGCAAGCTGACGCTCGGCAGCGACGGCAGCTACACCTACACCCGCGATCCGGGTACGGCGGGCGGCGTTACCGATCGCTTCAGCTACACGCTGCGAGACGGCGACGGCGACACCAGCGTCACCCAACTCGAGATCGTGATCGAGGACGCCGGCGTCACGGTCCGCATCCCCGAGGCGGGCGGCCAGACCACGACGGTCTACGAGCGCGGCTTGGCCGAGCGCGGCGGCGAACCGGCCGGATCGGGCGAGATCGCCGACGGCAATGGCACCGACAATGACGACATGTCCGAGGCCGTTTCGGGCAGCATCGGCTTCACCTCCAAGGACGGGCTGGGTTCGATCAGCCTCGGCGGCCAGGCGCTCAACTTGTCGGGCACCTATCCGCAGACGATCACCGACACGACCGGCCAGAAGCTGGTCGTCACCGGCGTCTCCTACGATCCGGTGACCGGGCTCGGCTCGATCGCCTACACCTACACGCTCAAGGACAATCGCCTGGTCGATCCGGACAGCGCCAGCTTCACGGTGGTCGTCACCGACGCGGACGGCGATCCTGCCCCCGCGGGCAATCTCGTCATCAGCATCGTCGACGACGTGCCCGATGCCAAGGCCGACACTGACGCCCTCGGCGTGGGCGCTTACGGCCCCGAGACCGGCAATGTCATCAGCGGCGCCGGAACCACCAGCGGCAACATCGGACTCGACGTGGTCGGTGCCGACAATGCGACCGTGGTCGCGGTCAGCGGCGTCACTTCGGACTCGAGCTTCGACGCCGATGGCAATCTCGTCGTCGAGGGCCTGTTTGGCATCCTCACGATCAAGGCCGACGGCAGCTATAGCTATGCCCGTACTCCGGGCAGCGACGGCGGCGTCAGCGACGTCTTCAACTACACCCTGCGCGACGGCGACGGCGACGAGGACAGCGCGACGCTGACCATCAGCATTGCCGACGACAAGCCCGAGCTGAATGCCCCCGACGCCGGCGCGCCCGGCACGATCGTCTACGAGGCCGGCCTGCCGACCCGCAACGGCGGCGAGCCCGAAGGTTCGGGCGAGGAACTCGCCGCGGGCGCCGACGGCGACACCCGCGAGGCGACCACCGGCACCATCACCTACAGCGACGGCGACGGCCCGGCGATCGTCCGGATCAACAATGTCGTGGTCAGCGGCACGCTCGGCCAGGTGATCGACACCGGCGAAGGGCTGCTGACGATCACCAGCTTCTCGCCCACCGCGGTCGGCTATTCCTATCTCCTCAAGGACAATCTCCTTTCTTTGCCCGAGTCGGACACGATCCCGGTCAGCGTCGAGGATGCCGATGGTGACATCGTCAACGACAGCCTGGTGATCAGCATTGTCGACGACGCCCCCGACGCGAAGCTCGATACCGACCTGGTCGCGGCGGGCACCTACGGGCCCGAGACCGGCAACGTCATCTCGGGTGCGGGCACGACTTCCGGCCTCGCCGGCAAGGACGTGGTCGGGGCCGACAATGCGGCGGTGATCTCGGTCACCGGCTTTGGCGGAAGCGCCGACAGCAGCTTCGACGTCAACGGCAATCTGCTCGTGAATGGCCAATATGGCGCGCTGACGATCAAGGCCGACGGCAGCTACAGCTATACCCGGAATCTCAACACCCCGGGCGGCGTCGACGACGTCTTCACCTACACCCTGCGCGACGGCGACGGCGACCAGGACAGCGCGACGCTGACCATCGCTATCGGCGACACCCCGACCAGCCTCACCATCCCGCCCGCAGGCGGCGCGACCACCACGGTCTTCGAGAAGGGCTTGGCCGTCCGCAACAGCGAGCAGCCAGGCTCGGGCGAGATCGCCGACGGCAATGGCACCAACAACAGCGATCCGAGCGAACTGGTTTCGGGCAGCTTCACCTTTGAAGCCAAGGATGGCTATCAGTCGATCACCATCGGCGGCGTCACCTTCACCTCCGCCTCGACCTTCCCGATGGGCGTGGCGCTGGTCAACGAGCCAGCTGCGCTGATTATCGACGGCATCAGCTACAATCCCGCCACCGGGATCGGCACCGTCCTCTATCGCTTTGTCCTGTCCGACAACATTGCCGGCGATCAGGCGATCAATGGCGGCAACACCGACATCAGCATCACAGTGACCGTCCGCGACCTCGACAACGATCTGAGCAATGGCAACCTCGTCATCCGCGTCGTCGACGATGCGAACGACGCCAAGGCCGATACCGACGCGCTGGCAGCGGGGACCTACGGGCCCGAGCTGGGCAACGTCATCACGGGTGCCGGCACCACCAGCGGGGCCGCCGGCCTCGACGTCCAGGGTGCCGACGGCTCGACCGTCGTCGCGGTCACCGGCTTCGGCACCAGCGCCGACAGCATCTTCGACGTCAACGGCAATCTGCAGGTTAACGGCCAATATGGCGTGCTGACGATCAAGGCCGATGGCAGCTACAGCTACCTGCGCAATGCCGGCACCCCCGGCGGCGGGACCGAGACTTTCGTCTACACGCTGCGCGACAGCGACGGAGACAGCGATACCGCAACCCTGACCATCACGATCGGCAACAGCCCGCCGACCGTCAACGCGCCCGACGCCGGCGCTCCGGGCACCCTGGTGTTCGAGAGCGGCCTGCCCGTGCGCGGGACCGAGACCGAAGGCTCGGCCGAGCAATTGGCCGCGGGCCCCGACGGCGCCCCTGGTGAGACCACTGTCGGCGTCATCGCCTACGGTGCGCCCGACGGCCCGGCCGTGGTCCGGATCAATGGCGCGATCGTCACCGGCACGCTCGGCCAGCAGATCGACACCGGCGAGGGCGTGATGACCATCACCGCCTTCAGCCCGACCCAGATCGGCTACAGCTACACGCTCAAGGACAATATCGCCGGCACTCAGTCGGTGAATGGCGGCGACACGGTCGACTCCATCGCCGTCACGGTCACCGATACCGACCTCCAGGTCGTCAGCGACACACTGGTGATCACCATCCGCGACGATGCGCCGCTGGCTAATAACGACGTCGACACCATCGCCGCCGGCACTTTCGGCCCGGCGATCGGCAACGTGATCAGCGGGGACGGCACCGTGTCGCCCCTGCTCGGCCAGGATGTCCCCGGCGCCGACGGCGCGGTGGTGACCTCGGTCGCGCCGCTCGGCGGCACCGCCGACACCAGCTTCGACGTCAACGGCAACTTGCAGGTCAACGGCCTCTACGGCGTGCTGACCATCAAAGCCGACGGCAGCTACAGCTACGCCCGTAATCTCGACACCAAGGGCGGCGTTTCGGACAGCTTCACCTACCAGCTGACCGACGGCGACGGCGACATCGCCACTGCGGTCCTGCGGATCGACATCGCCGACTCGCCCGTCACGTTCGACATTCCGCCCGCCGGCGGATCGACCACCACGGTGTTCGAAGCCGGCCTGCCCGCCCGCGGCACCGAGCCCGAAGGCTCGGGCGAAGCGGCTGCGGCCGGTCCCAATGGCGACCTGCGTGAGGCGGTCAGCGGGACCATCGGCTTCAGCGCCAAGGACGGCCTGGAAACGGTCAACCTCGGCGGCGTGACCCTCACCGGTCCCTATCCGCAGACCATCGTCAACGACGCCGGGCAGAGCCTCGTCGTCACCGCCCTGACCTACGATGCCGCGACCGGCGCCGGGTCCATCAGCTACACCTATGTGCTGAAGGACAACACGCTCGGCCTCAACTCAGTCAATGGCGGCGACACCAATGCGAGCTTCGCGCTGGTCGTCACCGACAAGGACCTCGATCAGAGCAACGGCAACCTCGTCATCACCGTGAAGGACGACGCGCCGAGCGCAGCGTCCGACGTGGACTCGGTCGGGAGTTCGAACGCTCCGGCAACGGGCAACATCCTCACCGCGATCGACCGCCTGGTCGGCGGTGACACCAACACCACCGACGGCACGGCCGATGTGCCCGGCGCTGACGGTGCCCAGGTGGTCCGCATCGCCAGCAACAATGTCGCGCTCAACATCGACGTGACCCCCGACGCCGGCAATTTCGTGGTCGTCGGCCAGTTTGGCACGCTGACCATCGGCCAGGACGGCAGCTACAGCTACGCCCGTTCGACCACTGCGCCGCTGACCGGCACCGACATCTTCACCTACACCATCCGCGACGGCGACGGGGACGAGGCCGTGGCCACGCTCACCATCAACATCGCCGATGCGCCGGTGACCACCAACATTCCGCCCGCAGGCGGCCTGACCACGACGGTCTACGAGGCGGCCCTGCCCGCTCGCGGCCTTGAGTCCGAGGGTTCGGGCGAGGCCGCTGTGGCTGGGACCGATGGCGACACTCGCGAAGCCGTCACCGGCGCGATCGGCTTCACCGCCAAGGACGGCATCGGCTCGATCAGCCTCGGCGGCGTGACCCTGTCGGGCACCACTCCGCAGACGATCACCGACACCGCCGGGCAGAAGCTCGTCGTCAACTCGGTCGCTTTCGATCCGGTCACCGGCATCGGCAGCATCAGCTATACCTATACGCTCAAGGACAACACGCTGGTCGATCCCAGCAGCGCGACCTTCGCCCTGCTCGTGACCGACAGCGACGGCGACACGAGCGGCGGCAACCTCGTCATCGCGATCGTCGACGACGTGCCGACCGCGCGGGCCGACACCGACAGCCTCGGCGAAGGCGCGACCACCGGCGGGAACGTCATCCTCTCGACCGGCACCGACAATGCTCCGACCGGGTTCGACATCGCGGGTGCCGACGGCATCACCGTGGTCGGCGTTCGCGCCGGCAGCAATGTCGCGACCCCGGCCAGCGGCAACGTCGCGACCGAGATCAGCGGCACTTATGGCAAGCTGACGCTCAATGCCGACGGCAGCTACAGCTACAA